>VXNO01000084.1 GCA_009840575.1 Chloroflexota bacterium
GGGTTTGGGGGGTGGGGGTTACTCCTCAGGCAGGTCAAGCTGAATATGCAATTCACGAAGCTGCTCAGGCTCGGCAGTTGACGGTGCGTGCGCCATGATATCCGCCCCGCCCTGCGTCTTGGGGAAGGCGATTACCTCGCGGATATTGGGCGCGCCCGCCAGCAGCATCACCAGCCGGTCAATACCCCAAGCCATGCCGCCGTGCGGAGGAGCGCCATATTCAAAAGCTTCCAGCATGTGCCCGAACTCTTGCATGGCATGTTCCATCGTCTGGCCAATCAGCGGGAAGATCTTCTCCTGGATAGCGCGGTCGTGGATGCGGATGCTGCCGCCGCCAACCTCGTAGCCATTGCAGACCAGGTCATATTGCGAGCCGCGCGCCCGCCCCGGGTCGCTATCCAGCAAGGGCAGGTCTTCGGGCAGCGGCATGGTGAATAGGTGCTGGGATGGATCCCAGCGCTGATGTTCATCGTCCCAGATGAACTCGGGAAAGTCATAAATCCAGCAGAATGCCAGCAAGTCATCGTCCAGGTTGAGCTCAGTTTTGAAGTGGTTGCGCAGCGCGTCGGTAACCGCCTGGACGATGCGCGCTTCGTCTGACATGAAGAGCAGCAAATCGCCGCCCTGCGCGTGCATAGCTTCCAGCAATTCCAGCTTTAGCTCCACATTGAAGAATTTGCCGATGGGGCCTCGCAGCTGCCCTTCCGGGTCGGTCGGGATGGTGATGTACGCCAAGCCCTTTGCCCCTGCCCGCCGCGCCATCGTCTCCAGGTCGCGCGCCACCTTGCGCAGTTGGGTGCCACTGAGCTTGCCAGCCACGCCCGGCACCTTCATGCACTTGACCTTCTTGCCCACTTTGACATTTTCCACGAAGACAGGAAATGCGCAGCGCCCGGCGATGTGGCTGATATCGATAGCGCGCAGGTCGAAGCGGATATCGGGGCGGTCGGTGCCGTATTGGTCGAGCGCGTCCTGGTAGCGGAGGCGCGGAAAAGGCTGGGACAGCAAGCGCTTCTGCGGCGTAACTCCCCGCACGATGGCTGTGGCAAGCTGCTCCATTAGCTGCATGACGTCCTCGCGCTGGACAAAGCTCATCTCCAGGTCGAGCTGCGTGAACTCCGGCTGGCGATCGCCACGCAGGTCTTCATCGCGGAAGCAGCGCGCAATCTGAAAATAACGCTCGAAGCCGCCGACCATCAGCAGTTGCTTGAGCTGCTGGGGCGATTGTGGCAGCGCGTAGAACATGCCCGGCTGCAAGCGGCTGGGCACGAGGAAGTCACGCGCGCCTTCGGGGGTTGTCTTGAAGAGGATAGGCGTTTCGATTTCGATGAAGCCTTCATCGTCCAGAAAGTCGCGGATGAACTTGACGGTCCGATGCCGCAGCAGGATATTCGCCTGCATGGTCTCACGGCGCAGGTCCAGATAGCGATGCCGCATGCGCAGCGCTTCATCCAGCGCGCCTTCGTCGCGGTTGATATAAAATGGCGGCGTATGCGAGCGATTCAAGATTTCGATTTCGTCAGCGACGATGTCAATATCGCCGGTGGCTAAGTCAGGGTTGGCGGTGCCTTCGGGGCGGATGCGGACTGTGCCAGCGACGCGCAGCACATACTCATTGCGAGCGCTATCGGCGCTTGCGTGGGCTGCCGGAGCGGCTTCCAGATCGACCACGACCTGGGTGATGCCCCAGCGGTCGCGCAGGTCAATAAATATCAGTCCGCCCTGGTCGCGCCGCCGATTGACCCAGCCCGCCAGCTGCACCTTTGCGCCAGCATCTTTCTCGCGCAATTCGCCACAAGTATGCGTTTTCATCATCGTGCCATTGCTCCTCGCTCACGCGCCGCTCGTCCGGGCGCATCAGCGGGCGAGCATAGCACGGCGGACGCGGCAAATGTATGGTCATTCTGGGCTGGCAGCGCTTTACAGCCAGCGTCGCCGAGATTATACTGCCTAGCATGAATGGGCAAGACGAAGGCATCACCAAGCGGCAGTTGGGCATGATCCTGCTGCTAGGCGGCATCATCGGCTTCGGCTTGATCCTGGCTGTGGATATCATCGATGTCGGGCGCGAAGGCGGCATCGGTCCTGCGCAGACCTGGGCGCTTTTGGCTATGGCGCTGGCGGCATTGGTCGGGCTTAGCCTGCTGCCTTTGGGCGACGCCCCCGCATGACGAAGCCTGGCTTGCAGTTGCATCGCGGGCTGATGCTCTGCGCAAGCATCGCGCTGCTCTTTGCCAGCTTCATCTACGCAATTTACGCCGCCAATCTCCTCGCTTTCCCCTACGATTATGACCAGGGCGAAGGTTTTGAATTGCACGATACGACGCTGCTCAGCCAATTTAGACTGCCCTACCTGGATACGGAAACCTATCCTTTTTATTCCAGCAATTATCCGCCGCTCTACCATATCCTGGCTGCGCCTTTCGTCTGGCTTTTTGGTCCCGCCTACTGGTATGGACGGCTGCTGGGTTTTGCCGCGTCGCTGCTGATTGCCGTTAGCATCGCCTTCGCCGTTTACCGAGATGGCCACCAGAACCGCTGGATTGCGCTGCTGGCGGGCTTGGCATTTCTGAGTTCCAACTTCGTCTATCACATCGGTCCACTCTTTCGCCAGAACATCATGATGGTGGCATTTGAGACCGTGGCGATTGTCCTGCTGGCGAGGGCGTTCCCGCGCGGCGACAAACGCGGCATCACCCTGGCGCTTTTCTGCTTGTTGTGCGCGGGCTATACCAAGCAGATGGCGGCTATCACGGCGCTGGCGGCGATAGGCTGGATGTTCCTGCGCGGTCCGCGGCGCGCGCTGCTTTATACGGCGGGTTTTGGGCTGGCGGGCGGGCTGGTCTTTCTGTGGCTGGACCTGGCATCGGGCGGGCAATGGTGGAGGCAAGCCATCGTCGCCAATGTCAATGACTTTTTGTACGACCAGGCGGTGGGCTTGTTCCGCTTGTGGTTCGGCTTGCACGGCTTCTTGCTGGTGCCGGCGGCGCTGATGACGCTGGTGGAGTTGTATGCCGATCGCCTGTCCATCTACAGCTTCTGGTTTCTGGCTGCGGCGCTGCTGGGCGGGGCTGCTGCCGGCACCTGGGGCGCGGGCGATAGTTACCTGGTAACCTCCATCGCGGCGGCTTGCATCTTGAGCGGTATCTTCTTCTCGCGGCTGCTCGCCAATGCCTGGGGACCTTCGCGCATTTTGCAGGTCTTGCCATTGGCGCGCCTCGCCAGCCTGAGTCTGCTGCTGGTGCCACTGCTGTATCTGGGGTATGCTCGCGCTACCTTGAAAATGCCCACCGGCGGCGCATTCGCCCCCCTTGCTGAATTGCTGGGAGTTGAACGAAATGTCGCCTTCCACACCCGCCCAGACGCGCCTGACTTTTATGACTCGGCGGGCTGGCTGGCGGGCGGCTATGCGCGCATCGGCTATCTGTTGACCGAAGCCGACCATGCAGCCGGCGACCAAATCGTGACGTATATCCAGCAGACCGACAAACCCGTGCTGAGCGAAGACGCTGGTTTCTCGATCGTCGCCGAGCGCGATGTTGTAACCAACCCCACGCAACTGCGCAATTTGTACCTGGCTGGGCAATTCGCGGGTGATGAGCTGGCGCGTATGATCGAGCATCAGGAGTTTGGCTTGATCATCCTGCGCGCGCAATTCTTCCCGCCGCATATCCTGGAAGCCATGGGCCAAGCCTATATTCACAAAGAGACGATATTTATGAACGGCTTTGATTATTTGCTGCTCTTCCCCCGCCCCGGTTACGAACCGCGAGAAACCGCATGACCAGCGCCTATTTGACGCACAGCCAATTCACCGCCCACGACTACCCGCGCCACCCCGAACATGCCGGACGCATCCAGGCAATCTGGCAGCAGCTAAAGGCGCAGGGCTTGCGCGAGCAACTGCTCTCGATAACGCCAGCGCCAGCCAGCGATGCGCAGATCCGCGCTGTGCATTCCGCCGCTCATCTCAATCGCTTGGTCGATATCGCGGGGCAAGAGCGCACGGTCTTCATCGACCAAGACACCTATGCCCTGCCCGTCTCACTGGAAACGGCGCGGCTGGCGGCGGGCGCTGTCATCGACGCGGTGGATGCGGTCTGCGATGGGCGCGCGCAACGAGCTCTGGCGCTGGTGCGGCCGCCCGGGCATCACGCGACTGCCGAAAGACAGATGGGCTTCTGCCTGTTGAATAACATCGCCATGGCGGCGCGGCATGCCCAAAACGAATATGGCTTAAAAAAAGCGCTGATTTTTGATTACGATGTGCACCACGGCAATGGTACACAAGACATTTTCTATAGTGACCCATCGGTGATGTTCATCTCCATTCACCAAAGCCCCTTTTATCCTGGCAGCGGCGCAATCAACGAAATCGGCGCAGGAGCCGGACGCGGCGCAACCTTGAACCTGCCTATCGCCGGCGGGCATGGCGATGAAACTTATCAGCGCCTCTTTGAGCAGGTGGTTGCGCCAGCCAGCGAAAAATTCGCGCCCGACTTGATGCTGGTTTCGCTTGGCTTCGACGCGCATTTTGCCGACCCGCTGGCGAGCATGCGGCTGAGCCTGGGTGGCTACGACTGGCTGGCGCGCGCTTGCATGGCTTTGGCGGAGAAAGTTGCGAAGGGCAAAATCGTCTTCGTGATGGAAGGCGGCTACGACCTGACGGCATTGGCGCATGGCTGGTGCAATATCGCCCGCGCCACGTTGGGCATAGACAGCATCAGCGACCCATACGGACCTGCGCCGGGCGAGGCAGCTATGGGACGAATCGACAAGCTAATCACAGCGGCGCGCCGCCTGCACAAGCTCTAGCTCAGCGCCAGGTCAGCGGCGATGCCCTTCTCGTGCGCCAGCGTCCCGCGCAAATCAAAGACCTGGTCACGCAATGCCGCGGCTTTCTCGAATTCCAGCGACTGGGCGGCTTTCTGCATCTCTTTCTCGAGCTCGGCGATCATGTCTTGCAGCTCTTCGGGCGGCAGGTTCTGCAAGCCGATGTCTTGCGTCGGCTCATCAACGTCTTCCTGCTGGATGGCGCGCACGCGGTCGGTCAAATCCTGGATGTCCTTGACAATCTGCTGCGGTTCGATGCCGTGCTGCTGGTTATATTCTTCCTGTTTGGCGCGGCGGCGGTCCGTCTCGCTGATGGCAGCGGACATGGCGGGCGTCACTTTGTCGGCGTACATGATGACCGTGCCTTCAATGTGCCGCGCGGCTCTGCCAATAGTTTGGATGAGCGCCGGTTCTGAGCGCAGGAAGCCGGCTTTATCGGCATCCAGCACCGCCACCAGCGAAACCTCAGGCAAGTCCAGCCCTTCGCGCAGCAAGTTGATGCCCACTACTACATCGTAGACCCCCGAGCGCAGGTCGCGCAGGATTTCCACCCGCTCAAGCGTGTCGACCTCGGCATGCAGGTACTGCCCGCGGATGCCCAGCTCGTTCAGGTAGCCAGCCAATTCTTCCGACATGCGCTGCGTCAAGGTCGTTACCAGTACGCGCTGCTGATGGCGCACCCGCAAGGCGATTTCTTGCAGCAGGTCGTCGATTTGCCCTTCGATCGGGCGCACATCAATCTGTGGATCGACGATGCCGGTCGGGCGGATAATCTGCTCGACAACCTGCTGAGCCTGCTTGCCCTCGTAAGGACCTGGCGTGGCGCTGGTATAAATCGTCTGGCCCACCCGCCCCCAAAACTCCTTGAAGGTCAGCGGGCGGTTGTCCAAGGCGCTGGGCAAGCGAAATCCATAATCGACCAGCACTTGCTTGCGGGCGCGGTCGCCATTGTACATGCCGCGAATCTGTGGGACGGTCATGTGGCTCTCGTCGATGACCAGCAGGTGGTCTTCGGGCAGGTAGTCGATCAAGGTATAGGGCGCGCTGCCGGGCGGACGACGGTCGAAATGGCGTGAATAATTCTCAATGCCGGTGGTGAAGCCGACTTCGCGCAGCATCTCGATATCGTAGCGGGTGCGCTGCTCGATGCGCTGCGCCTCGATGAGCTTGTCTTCGCGCTTGAATTGGGCGACCTGTTCGTCCAGCTCCTTTTCAATATCATGCAGCGCCTCGCGGATGTGCTCGTCATCGGTGATATATTCGCGCGCCGGGAAGATGGTAACCTGCTGGTGGATGTGCGTAACTTCGCCGGTGAGCGGGTGAAACTCGACGATTTTCTCGATTTCGTCGCCCCACAAATAAATGCGAAAAGCGCTTTCGGAATAGCCGGGCACAATCTCCAATGTATCGCCGCGGGCGCGGAATGTGCCCCGCCGCAACTCCATATCGTTGCGCGTATACTGGATGCGCACCAGATCACGCAGGACTCGCTGGCGGCGCACTTCTTCGCCAACCCGCAGCTCAACTGACATCTTCTGCCAGTTGACCGGGTCACCGATGCCATAGATGCAGGAGACCGACGCCACAATCAGCACATCGCGCCGCGTAAACAGCGATGCCGTCGCCGACAAGCGCAGCCGTTCGATCTGCTCGTTGATATCGGTGGATTTCTCGATGTACAGGTCGTGGCGCGGCACATAGGCTTCGGGCTGATAATAATCGTAATAGCTAACAAAGTATTCGATGGCGTTATTGGGGAATAGCCGTCGAAACTCGGCATATAGCTGGGCGGCAAGGGTTTTGTTGTGCGCCATGACCAGCGTGGGGCGTTGGGTCGTCTGCACGACATTGGCGATAGTAAAGGTCTTGCCGGTACCAGTCGCGCCCAGCAGGGTCTGGTGGCGATGTCCCTTGCCCAGCCCGCTCAGCAAGCCAGCGATAGCAGTGGGCTGGTCGCCAGTCGGCACGAAAGGGGCGTCCAATTCAAATTCGCGCATGATGATTTCGTAGATTAGCCCTTGACTGGTTTCAATCTAGCTGGTAAACTGCGCTTACGCAACGAAAAGTTGTTTTGATGCGGGGTGGAGCAGTGGTAGCTCGTCGGGCTCATAACCCGAAGGTCGTTGGTTCGAATCCAGCCCCCGCTATTGAGCTGATGTAGCTCAGCTGGTTAGAGCGCGCGACTCATAATCGCGAGGTCGGAAGTTCAAGTCTTCCCATCAGCACACCGGGGCCCGCCAGCGGGTCTTTTTTGTTGTCTGCTGGCTAGCGACACTTGCGCCAGCCAGCCCCATCCTCGCTCACCACGACCTCGCCGGGCAGCGGGCGCGCATTGTAGGCGCTGGCCATTGACCTGCCATAAGCGCCCGTCGTCATCAGCGCGACTCGTTCACCCACTTGCAGCGGCGGCAGGCAGCGGTCCCGCGCCAGCACATCGCTGGATTCACAAACCGGCCCCACCACTTGCGCGACTTCTCCTCGCACGGCAGCTTGGCGCAGCGGTAAGACTTCGTGGTGCGCGTCATAGAGGGCGGGGCGCAGCAGGTCATTCATGCCCGCGTCCACGATATAAAAGACCTGCCCCGCCTGGCGCTTGACATACAGCACTTCCGCTAGCAGAACACCTGCATCGGCGACAATCGCGCGCCCGGGCTCGAGCAGGACGTGGTAGCCACGCAAGCGGCTGGCTATGGCAGCAACTAAATCGCCCAGGGGCGGCAGCGAAACAGTGTATCGATAAGCGACCGGCAAGCCACCACCGATATTAATAGTGTGAATCTGTGGGAACGAGCCCGCGATCTCTAGCGCTTTATCCAAGGCGCTGAGCGTCGCCTGGCTATCGCCCAGTTGGCTGCCAATATGGATGTGGATGCCGGCGAAGTGTATGCGCGGATAGCTAGCGCGTTTCGCCAACAAGTCGCGGATGACATCGGCGGTCAAGCCAAATTTTGCGCCGCCGTGCCCGGTGGCGATCTTGGGGTGCGTATTCGCCGTGACTTGGGGATTCAGCCGCAGCGCGACATGAACCGTCTCAGTACCCGTGCGCTCGGCAGCCGCCTGGATGTAATCCAGCTCCAGCGCATTTTCCACATTCAACCAGCCGACGCCGCGTTCAACCGCATAGTTGATTTCGGCGCGCGTTTTGCCGACGCCGGCAAAGACGATCTGCCGCGCAGCCCCGCCAGCCGCCAGCACAAGCTGGATTTCGCCGCCGCTCACACAATCGAAACCGCTGCCCTGCCGCGCCAATGCTCGCAATATCTCGCTGTTGCCATTGGCTTTGACGCTGTAATGCAGCCGGGCGGAAACTGGCGTGAACTTATGCTGCAAGCGCCGGTAGTTCTCCAGCACGCGCCGCAGGCTGTAGACATAGACGGGACTGTCGACCTCGCTGGCAATTGTCTCCAGGGAAATTGCGTCAACATGCAGCCAGCCATCAACATAGCGGAAGGCGGAATTGAGTATCATGGAACCCACCTGCGCAAACAAAAAAGAGGCGCAATCATGCGCCTCTATTTGGCGGGAGCGACGGGATTTGAACCCGCGATCTCCGGCTTGACAGGCCGGCATGTTAACCGCTACACCACGCCCCCGTAGATAAGGAGCTTAGCAGCCGCGCCTGGTTGTGTCAAGTGGCAAACGAATATCGCATTGGCGGCAGCTTACAACTGGCCAAAGCCACCGATAGCGCTGGACTTGCCGGAGAGGTAGCGCGCAGTCAGGACGAGGATAAAGATGGCGGGCGCGACAAATACCAGGGACATCGCGGCGATGAGCGGGTTGTTGCTGCCCGAAGCAGTCGAAAACAGCAGCACCGGCATGGTGATCACTTGGCCCGCGCCGATGAGAAACGTCAGGATGTATTGGCTCCAGGAGATCAAATAGGCGAACAGGCTCGCCACAACAATGCCGGGGAATACGGCGGGCAGCGTCACATGCCAGAAGGTGCGCAAAGTCCCCGCCCCCAGCGAACGCGCCTGCTGTTCAAAGTCGGGGTCATAATTGGCGAAGACGCCCGCCAGCGTCAGCACCACATAGGGCATAACCGGCACCAGATGCACCAAGCCGACGCCCAGCATATTGCCTGCCAAGCCCCAGCGGATGAAGTTGATATTCAGCCCCATCGCCACCGCAATGCCCGGCACGATGGTCGGCGAGATGATCAGAAACTCAACCACGCGCTTGCCACGAAACTTGTACAAGCCCAGCGCCCGCGCAGCCGGCAAGCCAATCAGCACCGAGAAGAAGGTAACGGAGACCGCCAGGATCGTGCTATTTAGAAGCGCCTCGGGGACTTTTGAGTTAGGCGCGACGATGCTCTCCCAGGCGCGCAAGCTAAGCTCGGACGGGAAAAGCTGCGGATAAAACCAGCGAAAGGAAAAAGCGTTGAACAAGAAGGCGATCAACGGCGTCAACAGCAAGAAAATCAGCAAAGCGACAGCGGCATAATGCAGGGCGCGCAGCAGCCGTTTGCGGGGGGAGCGCTCGTAGTTCGCCGAAAGCATCGCCATGTGTCAGTCCTGCCGCACAGTCCGCCGGCTCAGCCACATGTAGCCAAGCACGAGGAAAAATACGATGATGGAAATGATGACGCTGATGGCCATGCCTTCAGTGCGCGCGTTCAAATCCGGATTTTGAAAGAAGCGCACCGCCGTGACCGTGAGCATCCGCGGGAAACGTACACCCAAGATAGCCGGCACTTCGTAAGAACCGAATGTGAATGCGAATACCAGGATCGAGCCCGAGAGCAAGCCCGGCATCACCAGCGGCAAGATGACATACAAAAAGCGTTGCCAGCGATTGGCACCCAGGCTGCGCGCCAGGTCTTCATAATCCACGCCCAGGGACTGCAATACCGCCAGCACGATGACCCCAATAAATGGCACTTCTTTCCAGATGAAGGACAGCATCATGCCGATGCCGAAGCGGTCTTTGACCAGGACGGGGAAGTCACGCGGGAACTCAAACAAGCCCAATTGCGCGCCCGTGCGGGAGAGCAAGCCGCTCTGTGAAAACAAAAACAAGATACCGATGGCCGCGACCACATGCGGCACCGGCAGGTTCAACTGATACAGAAATGTCGCCAGTCGCTTGCCAACGAAGCTGCGCCGCAGCAGCAAAGCCGTAGCCAGCGCCAACATCGCCGAGATGAACGTGCTGCCCACGCTCACCCAGATGGTCAGTGCCAGCCCCTGCCAAAATACATTGGCATATTGCTCGGAGAACATGATGCTGTGGTAGGCTTGCAGCGAAATCTCTGTGCGCCCGATGATGGGCTGCCAGCCCAGGCTCACCAACGCGCCATAAGCCAAGCCGCCCAAGAAGAGGAAGACGATGACAGCCAAGGTCGGCGCCAACATAATGGGGATGCGCCAGCGGTCCCAAAATGTCAAAATTGCTTCCACCCGTGCCTGCTTGCACTCCTGCGATAGTAACCCAGCCCGCCAGCTTGGGCAATGCCCCTGCTATGGCAAGCGAATTAATCTATTCACCACAGAGGGCACAGAAGTAGAACCAAGTTGCAACGGGCGAGTCACCGTCTGCCCCTACATCAAAGCTCTGCGACCTCTGTGTATCCTCGTTTCCTCTTTGGTGAGGAGTTTGGCGCAATTGTCCGGCTTGCGCGTATGATTCTGCGTTTGATTGCTTTACAATACGCCACTTATGCGCCGCAGGAGAAAAGAACCGCCTTGAGCCAGCGTAAAGTCTTGGTCTTTTGGCTGCCACTGGCTTTGGCTTGGTGGCTGATGACCATCGAGAGCCCCGTCCTGCAGGGTGTCATCAGCCGCAGGCCCGATTCCGAGACGCAGTTGGCGGCATTCGGCTTGCTGTTTACGCTGCAGATCCTCATCGAGACGCCCATCATCATGCTGCTGGCGACCAGCAATGCTCTGGCGCGCGACCGCCAGTCCTTCCGTTTGCTGTGGCGCTTCATGCTCTGCCTCAACCTGCTCATCACCCTTGTCGCCCTGCTGATGGCATTCACGCCGCTGCTGGATTTGTACCTGGGCGGGCTTTTGCGCATCCCGTCGCACATTGTTGAAGCGACCCGGCCCGGTATGCAGATCATGGCGCTTTGGGGCGCATTCATCGGCTTTCGGCGCTTTCACCAAGGCATCATCATCCGCTTTGGCAATACCCGTCATGTTGGCGTCGGCACGGTCTTGCGCGTATCAGTTTCGGGTGGCACGGCGCTGGCATTGGGCGCGCTCACCAATATAGCTGGCGCGGCGATCGGTGGCGCGGCGCTGATGCTGGCGGTCATCGCCGAAGCCGTCTATATCTGGCGCGTCGCGCAGCCGGATGTAGCAAGCCTGCTGCAGACGCGCAGAAAAGTCGGGCAGCCCGCCTTGACCTATAGGAAAGCAATTCAGTTTCACTTGCCGCTGGCCATCACCAGCCTGCTGACGATGCTGGTGCACCCAGCCATCGAGCGCGGGCTGGCCAGCACAGCCGATGCCGAGCAGAGCCTGGCGGCTTGGCCTGTCGTATTTTCCATCTTGCTGACGATGCGCGCGGGCGGCATGGCTTATCAAGAAGTGGTGCTCTCGCTGAATGAGAGCGAAGACCACCATCGCAGCCTGCGCATTTTCACGCTGCGCCTCGGCGGCTCGTTGAGCCTGTTCATGCTGGTCTTTGCCTTTAGTCCGCTGATCCGGTTCTACTTGACATCTATCCTGGAGGTGCCAGGGCATCTGCACAGCCTCATCATCATGGGCGCGCAGGTTGGCTTGCTGCTGCCGCTGCTGACCACACTGCACAGCTATTTTCGCGCGCTGCTCATGCTCAGTTATCGCACACCCGCCATCTATCAGGCAATCGGGCTGGGCTTTGTGCTGACGGCGCTGGTGGTCTGGGGCGGCATCGCCTTGGGCATGGAGGGCATCCTCGCGGCTGCGCTGGGTTTGACCCTGGGGCACCTGGTCGAGCTGCTGTATCTCTACTTTGCATATCGGCGCGAACACGGCGCGCTGCGGCTGCATTGGCAGTCGCTTGCGGTGGCGGCATGACGCGAGAAATCAAGGAGAAAACATAATGGCTTGGCTGCCTGAGATTCTGCCCCTGCGCGAGCAGGCGGCTATCCACGACACCTGGCTCAAAATGCGCCTGGAGCGGCTCGTGCCTGAATTGCTGGAGCGCGAGCAAGTTGATATGTGGCTGGTGGTCTGCCGCGAATATAACGAAGACCCGGTCATTATGTCGCTGCTGCCCGCCACATCCATGTCCGCGCGCCGCCGCACCATCCTGGTCTTCGCCCGTGACGCCGCCGGCAATGTCGAGCGACTCACTTTGTCGCGCTATGGTTATGAAGGTTTCTACGCCGCGGCTTGGGAACCCAATGCTGAGACGCAGCGCGATTGCCTGGCGCGCCTCATTCGTGAACGCGACCCACAGCGCATCGGCATCAACATATCGCCGCTCTGGGCATTTGGCGATGGCCTCTCGCATATTGAATACGAACTGCTCTGTTCTGCGCTGGGCGAAGAATTTCTGCCGCGGCTGGTGAGCGCCGAGCGACTCTGCGTGGGCTGGCTGGAGCGGCGGCTGCCCGAAGAGATCACCGCCTACTCCCGGCTGGTGGAGATCGGGCATCGGATCATCGCGCGCGCCTTCTCTACCGCTGTCATTCATCCCGGCATCACGACCACCGACGATGTCGTCTGGTGGATGCGCCAGACCATGCAGGACGCCGGGCTAAGCGCCTGGTTCCAGCCCACCATCGATATTCAAGCGCCGGGCATCGCCTTTGCTTTCCTGGGGGACGATGACGCGCGCAAGGTCATCCAGCCCGGTGACCTGCTGCATTGTGATATGGGCTTTCATTACCTGGGGCTGGCCACCGACCAGCAGCAGCATGCCTATGTGCTGCGCCCCGGCGAAAACGACGCGCCACAAGGCTTGCGGGAGGCGCTGGCAATTGGCAACCGCCTGCAAGACATTCACCTGGCGGAGATGCAAGTCGGGCGCTGCGGCAATGAAGTGCTATCCGCGGCGCTGACAAAAGCCCAGGCAGAGGGCATCCGCGCGCAGATTTACAGCCATCCGCTGGGGGTTCACGGGCATGCGGCGGGACCGCTGATTGGACTGTGGGATCAACAATCTGGCGTGCCGGGCATCGGCGATTATCCGCTGTACGATGACACCGTCTATTCCATTGAGCTGAATATCGCCCATAACGTGCCGGAATGGGGCGGGCAAGCTGTGCGCATCATGCTGGAAGAAGACGCGGCGCTGACCAATGGCGAGATGCGCTGGCTGCACGGGCGGCAAGAATCGCTGTACCTGGTGGGCTAGGCATCTGTGTCTCAGTAAGTGCAGGTAAGTAATGCGAAAATCCAAGAATGAATGTAGGGGCGCTTTTTCTACCCCATCCTCGTCCCCTCCCCGAAGCATCAGGGAGGGGAGCTAAGGCAGGCGGAATCGCGATTCTGTATGGCTTTCGATGTCTATGCGAATGCTCGGCGAAACCTTCCCCCCATTGCTATGGGGGCGAGGGGGTAGACCACTAGCGGCAAACCTTACAATTTTCATTCCAATGACTTACTTGGTCTCACTTCTGCGGTGAATCAGTATTTTGCGATTGCCCTGTGGCTTGGGGGGCGCTGGCATTCGCGCTATAGTCTGCTGGCAGTCACAAACCAGGAAGCAAGCGCATGGCTAGAATCGACTATTGGCAAGAGCGGCATACTTTCGCGGATGGCGCATGGTCGATAGCGCACACAGCCACCATCGCCGCTGACCGCCTCAAGTTTGAAGACCTGCACCCGATGAGCAGCTATGTGCGCCAGCAAGACATCGCCCGCATGCACTACGCCCGCGCCCGCGCCCGTGGCGAAGCCAACCCACACATTTTGACCTGGACCGCCATGCAGACCGACCGCCGCGCCAGCCAGGTCTTCCCCGATGTCAGCCATGCCACAAGCGACCACGAGCAGATCGTCAGCGCCAATTCTTTCATCACCTATGCCCTGCGCCAGATGCTCTCGGCAGGCTGGCTGCAGCTGCACGAATATATCGGCGATACCTATGAATGGCAGTTGGCAATCCCGCCCGAGCATGAGGACTGGTCGGCGCGAGCGATCTCCGCGCTGCGCTGGCTGGAAGACGAAATCCAGCTTGACCTCTACCCGAATATCGAACGCGGGTCCTACCAGCCGCGCATCTTCAAGTCATTTGATGTGCGCCACAACTTCGCGCGCATCGGCCGCTGCGACTTTGTGCGGCATTTTGTGCAAAATCACGCGCGGGCGGCGGTCTTCAACACATCGCACTTTTTGCATGAGCATGATGACCTCATCAGCCACCACTCCGGCTATGGCGATGCGATTGGGCTGATGGTCGCGGAAGGCACGATACTGCGGCCGCCAATCTATCGGCGCGGCGCGTTGCTCTTTGATGGCGAGCGCTGGCGCATCGAGACCATTGGGCTGGACGATATTCGGCTGATTTTATCGGGCGAGATTGAACTGGAAATTGGCGCGGAGGCGCAACTCAACCCCGCCCAGCCCCAGCCCATCGCCATCTATACGCGGGCGGGCAATTTGACTCAGGGCCGCGCAATGCAGCGGACACCGAGTGGAATTGACCGCAGCGAGCTTGTCATCGTCAATCGGCAGGTCGTCAGTTGGAAACGTGGCGGCGAGCTGCCCATCCCACAGAATGGCTTTGTCCTGTCGCTTCGTGATGGCGCGCTAAATAAAAGCGCAATCGAAGACATCATCGCCGACGCCTGGGTCGAATACAGCTTCGCCGCGCCGCACAGCCGCATCCAGTCGGCGATACAAGCTGGACCCATCCTGCTGCGCGCTGGGCAAGCCGTCGACGCGCGAGAAGAGTTCCTTGCCAGCCGCGCGGGGCACATCGGCATAACGCCGGTGCGCATGAACCCGGGTGGTGACGAGCTCCGCAAGGCGCGCACAGCTATCGCCATCAAAGCCGATGGCGACCTGGCGCTGGTGGTTGTCGATGGCTGTGAGCCCGCCAGCCGCACCGAACTGGACAGCGCCGGCGCGAGCCTGGACGAACTGCGCGGGTTGCTCGTGGAAATGGGCGCGGTTGATGCGCTCAACCTGAGCGGCGAGGGCTCAAGCCATTTATTCGTCGCGGGCGGGCTCGCCAATAGTCCGTCCGACCGCCGCGGGCAGCCGGGCGTCATCTACGAGCGCATGCTGCCCTCAATCGGTATCGTCAGCTAAGCCCGCGACCTGGCGCAGCTCGCGCCAGACTTTGGCGTCAATCTCAAGCTCGCCAGCGGCAATGGCGGACTCATAAATACGGTCGCCGCGCTCGCCAGGCACGAGGATTTCTTCCACGCCCGGCAGCCGCTTCAGTTGCTTGACGCGCGTGACCAGGTCGGAGACGCCCACCTGGAATCCCTCCCTATCCTCCGCCAGCAACTCAGGGTCGATAGCGAAGACCAGGTTGCCCCAGTCCCGTTTCGTGCCGTCGGGGTTGCGGGTTGCGCCCAGCAGGGGATGGGTCAATACCTCGACGACCATTGCCAGCGCCGCGCCTTTGTAGCCACCAAAAGCAGCTATCGCGCCAGCCAGCGCCGCGGCCGGGTCAGTCGTGAATTGCCCAGCCGCGTCATAGGCCACGCCCGCGGGGATTCGCTCGCCTTCCGCCGCCGCCAAGTGGATGCCATACCAGGCGATTGCCGCCGTCGCCATATCCAGCACGATAGGTTGCCGCGCGCTGGGGATGCCGATCGCCAGCGGATTCGTGCCGAAGAAAGCTTCGTAAGAGCCGTGCATCGCCATCAGTTCGGGCGAGCCAGAGAATACAAAAGCCAGCAAACCCGCCTCAGCCAGCTGCCGCGCATAAAAGCCGATCGCGCCAGTGGGCGAGTTACTGCGCCGCGAGCCGACGATGCCAAAGCCATGCGCCTGCGCCTTTTTCTGGGCAATCTCTGTCGCGCGGGACAAAACCACCATACCTTGATTCCAAGCTCCATCCAAGAGCGCCGACAGCTTGGTCTCTTTGATGATAGTAATCTCACCAGCCGCGGGATTGGCTGGCATGCCCGCGCCCAGCAGCTTGATGACATTCTGGTTGTTGCCGCGCAGTTGCGCATAGAGGACGATCTCGAGGATGGTCTCGGTATCAGCGGCGGCATACCCCTGTGCGGCAATAGCGCTGCGAGTAACGGCGCGCAGTTGGTCGAGGGCGATTTTCATGCTGGGCTGCCCTACTGCTTGCCGCGCGCCAAGCCGCTTGAAACGAGATAGTCGCAGCTTTCGCGCACAGCAGTCAACATATCCGTCGCGCAGCGGTCCAACTCGACGATATGCCAGTCGGCGCTTTCCGCCGCGGCAACGATGCCCGGCACATCCATCTTGCCCTGCCCCAGCGCGGTCATGTCATCGTCTTTGTCCAGCGAGCCATCTTTGAGATGAATCAAGGGCGCGCGCGAGCCGACCTGCCGCAGCACATCCGCCGCATCCAAGCCGCCGACCTGCGCCCAGTAGGTATCGATCTGCAAAAAGACCGCATCGTCCAGCTCCGACAGCATCAAGTCCAGCGTGTCGGCGCTATCCAGCTTTTTATATTCCCACCAATGATTGTGATAACCGAGCTCCAAGCCGTTACCACGCGCGAACTCGCCAGCGCGATTGAGCTGCTCGCAGGTGCGCTTGATGTCGTCCACCGTCTCGAATTGCGCTGGCGGCAGAAAAGCGACGCAGACGCGCTTCAGCCCGTAGGCTTCGGCAGTCTCCAGCACAGCCGCCTGGTTTTCTGCATCGGGATAGGGGATGTGGCTGCCCAGGACTTCCAGCCCCAACTCGTGGAAGAGGCTGGCAGCGTCATTTAGGTCGCAGGGCATGCCGCCAAAAGGCTCGACGCCGACATAGCCGAAGCCAGCGACAGCGCGGATTGTGCCTTCAAAGTCTTCGGAAAGCGCCTCACGCAAGGAATACAATTGCAAGCCAATCGGCTTTAGGTCGGACATGGTGCAGCCTCTCCGTCTATTGGAAATTGTTTGGCGTATTGTCGCGGTTCTGCTCGGGAATGCTAGCCTCAACTGATTGACATAGAGTAGGGGCGAGGCGGTGACTCACCCGTCTCTCTGTGCTCGTTATGCCCACTATGCACTTTGTGTCTATGGTTTTTTCAATATCCTCTATTGTAACTCTTATGTATGGGCATAGCGCTTGCCCCGTGACTCCAGTAGACTGGCAGATTGCCTGCCAGCTGGGGGGAGACGCGCCTTGGCAACCGCCACGACCAACGCAAGCCTCAACGACTCAGCGCAACAACCCTACTCTGCCCTGCGCATCTGGGCGCGGCTGATGCGCTATATCTTGCGCTATCGGCTCTGGGTGCTGGTGGCTTTCGCCGGCATCGTTGGCACGAACATCCTGGCTATCGCCGTGCCCTATATTCTGCGCGATGTGGTCGATATTGGCTTGGAAGCGCAGGACAGCGGCTATATGTTCAACGCTGGCTTGCTGGTGGTGGGCTTGGGCGTCCTGCGCGGCGCGACCGCCTTCATGGGCAGGTACTTTGGCGAGCGGCTTTCGCATGTGGTGGCTTACGACATCCGCAATCAGATTTACGACAAGGTGCAGCGACAGTCATTCAGTTATCACGACAGCGCCCAGGTCGGCACGATCATCACCCGCGCCATCAGCGATGTCAACGAAATCCAACGCTATTTCGCATTTGGCTTGATGGATGGGCTGAATACCAGTTTGCTGCTGATTGGGGTGGTAACGATGATGATGCTGACCAGCCCGCCGCTGGCGCTATTTGCGCTGCTGCCGCTGCTGCCGCTGGCGCTGTATTCGCGGGGCTTCGTGCTGCGGGTGCATCCGCGCTGGAAAAAGGTCATGGAGCGCATGCAGTCGCTGAGCAACCACATCCAGGAGAATGCGCTGGGCGCGGAAGTCGTGCGCGTCTTCGCCCGTGAGCAATATGAAATCGAGACCTTCCACGACCAAAACAAAAAGCTCTATGATGAACAGCTTGATTTCATCACGCAGTGGATCAACTTTTTGCCAGCCAGCGCTTTGCTCGCCTCCATGTCGACTGCGCTGGTGCTGCTGGCGGGCGGCATCCTCGAGGCGCAGGGCATCGGCAATATCACCGTCGGTTTGATCGTCACTTTCAACGCCTATGTGCTGCTCCTGGTACAGCCGCTGCGCTTCGTCGGTTTCATCATCCTGCTGACGACCCAGGCAATCGCCAGTGGCGAGCGTGTCTTCCAGGTATTGGACGAGGAAGAGCGCATCGTCAACAAACCCGGCGCGAAAGCCATGCAAATCCAAGGGCATGTGCGCTTTGAGCAGGTCAGCGCGCGCTACGATTCCTCCGCTGGTGATGTGCTGCGCGGCATCAACCTGGAAGCGCGTCCCGGCGAATTGGTGGCCATCATCGGCTTGACGGGCGCTGGCAAAACGACCATCGCCAACCTCGTCCCGCGCTTTTACGATGTCAGCGGCGGGCGCGTTACCATTGATAGCATCGATGTCCGCGAGATCAACTTGCACAGCCTGCGCAGCCAGATCGGCGTCGTCATGCAACAGTCGCTGCTCTTCTCGGCGACCATCGAAGAAAATATCGCTTATGGCAAAGCGGACGCCAGCCAAGCGCAAATCATCGCCGCGGCAAAAGCAGCCGACGCCCATGGCTTCATCAGCGAATTTCCCGATGGCTACCAGACCGTGGTGGGCGAGCGCGGCACAACCCTCTCCGGCGGGCAGAAGCAGCGCATCGCCATCGCCCGCGCCTTGTTGATTGACCCGAAAATCCTCATCCTGGATGATTCGACCAGCAGCGTCGACACCCAGACCGAGCACAAAATCCAGCGCGCCTTGGAAGCTATCATGCAAGGGCGCACAACCTTTGTGATTGCCCAGCGCATGAGCTCAATCTTGAATGCCGACCAAATCCTCGTGCTGCGCGATGGCGAAATTGTGCAGCGCGGCAAGCATGAGAGCCTGCTGGCGGAGGGCGGCCTCTACGCCGAGATCTACCGTTTGCAGCTGCAAGAGCAAGAGCGCGTCCGCCGCGAAGCCATCATCTCCGGCGTTATCAAAGTACCGCTGGAATATCGACGCTCGACGGCGAAGTTCCGCAAGCTGATTGACAGGCTGGCTGGCAAATACAGCCCGTAAATCGCCAGGCAGGGACAGGAGAGTATGGCTGCCACCACCCAAGCACGAGAAAGCAAGCGCGCGGCTGCCAAGCCGGCCACGGACGACAAGTCGATTTTGGAGATCGAAGACGATCATAAGCCCGGCTTCGACCGCGCTGTAACCGCCCGCCTCTTCGCTTATCTCAAGCCGCATCGGCGTGGCTTGCTGGTGGCGGTCGCTGGCATGTTCTTCTCCGTCATCGCCAATGTCGCCAGCCCGCCGCTGATTGGCTGGGCGATTGATGAAGGCATCCGCCGCCGCGATATGTCGGTGCTGCTGGCCGGCGTCGTTATCTTCATCGCCTTGCAGTTGCTGGGTTTCGTGGGCTTTCGCATCCAACTGGGCAATATGGCGGTCATCGGACAGACCATCATCAAGCAATTGCGCGACCAGCTTTTTGACCATGTGCAGTACCTGTCCATTGGTTTCTTCGCCGAATACGAGGTCGGGCGGCTGATCGCGCGCATCATCAGCGATGTCAATGTCGTGCGCGAGGCGGTTACTTTCGCGGCGGTCGGCAGCATCCGCGAGGTCTTGATGCTCTTTGGCATCATCATTTCCATGCTGCTGATCAACATCCCGCTGACGGCGGTGGCTTTCACTGTGCTGGTGGCGCTGCTGGTAATCGCCAATTTCTGGCGTATCTACGCGCGGGCGGCGTACTTGCGCGTCTCAGACAGCAATGCTCGCGTGAATGCCGAGCTATCCGAAGCCTTTAATGGCGTGCGCGTGACGCAGGCTTTCGCTCGCCAGCGGCAGAATTACGATCGCTTCGCCGATGATATCAATATGGACAGCCGGCGAGCCAGCGTGCGTGCGGCGCTGATATCGGGCGCATTTTTCCCCAGCGTCGAGCTGATCGGCGGCGTGGCGACCGGCGCGCTGATCTTCGTGGGCGGCACGTTGGCGCTGGACGAACGAATCACGGTCGGCGTGCTGCTGGCGTTTATCCTCTACATCCAGCAATTCTTCTTCCCGATCCGTTTGCTGGCCCAGCGCTACAACCTGCTGCAGAATGTCATCGCCTCGGGCTATCGCATCTTCAAGCTGATGGACTTCCCGGTCGATATCGGCGATTCGGTTGACGCCGATGAGCTGCCGCCGATCGAGGGGCGCGTGCGCTTTGAAGATGTGTCTTTTCGTTATGTTCGTGATGGCGAGCTCGCGCTCAAGAATATCAACCTGGATGTGCCGCCCGGCGCGACGGTCGCGTTTGTAGGGCACACCGGCGCGGGCAAGACAACGCTCGTCAAGCTGATTATGCGCTTTTATGACGCTACTAGCGGGCGCGTGACCGTCGATGGGCAGGACTTGCGCGCGGTAACGCAGAACAGCCTGCGCCGCCAGATCAGCGTTGTGCCGCAGGATACGCACCTGTTTTCTGGCAGTGTCATGGACAATATCCGCTACGGGCGGTTGAATGCCAGCGATGACGAGGTTGTCGCGGCGGCAAAAGCGGTGGGCGCGCACGACTTCATCAGCCAAATGCCCGATGGTTACCACAGCGATATCAAAGAAGGCGGCGCGCTGCTATCGACCGGGCAGCGGCAGTTGATTGCCTTTGCCCGCGCCTTGTTGGCGGACCCGCGCGTGCTCATCCTGGACGAAGCCACCAGCAACATCGACACCCAGACCGAGCGTCAGATCCAAGCTGCGCTGGAGCGCCTGTTGCAGGGGCGGACAAGTTTTGTCATCGCGCATCGCCTCAGCACGATTACTTCCGCCGACCTGATCGTGGTTATGGATCACGGGCGCATCATCGAAATGGGCAACCACCAGGAATTGCTTGACCAGGAAGGCGTCTACCACCAATTGTTCACCTTGACGTAACGGAAAAACAAGTAGGTTGTATAATCCTACTCACCTCAGATTCTCGAACAGTATAGAGTTTCGGAAAAAAGTGAGCGCCGCTATCCACCCTGATGCCTTGAACGCGCTGGTTGCCGGCGATATGGGCGCGCCAGCTATGCTCTTGGGCAGGCAGCGCAGCGGCGACAGTGTCATCATGCGCACTTTCCGCCCCTGGGCCGCGCGCATCGATCTCGTTTGCAGCGAGACCGGTGAGCGAGTCGCCATGCAAAAGCGGCACGCAGCCGGCTTGTTCGCTGTTGAGCTGGACGCAGCCTGGTCGCAGCGAACCTACCACTACGAATGTGTTACACAAGAAAACCAACGCGAACGCTATGGTGACCCCTATATCTATCCGCCGCTGCTATCGGATTATGACCGGCATTTGTTTGGGCAGGGCGCGCACCGCGAGATTTATGAGAGGCTCGGCGCGCACTTGCGCTGTATAGATGGCGTGCCTGGCGTCAACTTCGCGGTCTGGGCGCCAAATTGCTACAAGGTCGCGGTGGTTGGCGATTTCAATCGCTGGGATGGGCGCACGCACATCTTGCAAGCGAAGGGCGCATCGGGCATTTGGGAGCTATTTGTGCCGGGCATCGGCGCTGGGGAACGTTACAAGTTCGAAGTGCGCTCGCACAATCGCGGTTACCAAGCCCAGAAAGCAGACCCCTTCGCCTTTCAAGCCGAGCTGCGTCCCAAGACCGCCAGCATCGTCTGCGATATCGACGACTATACCTGGGGCGATGCCGACTGGCTGGCGGCGCGCGCGCAAGCCGACCCGCTGCGGCAGCCACTTAATATCTACGAGGCGCACCTGGG
This sequence comes from Chloroflexota bacterium, assembly GCA_009840575.1. GTDB lineage: Bacteria > Chloroflexota > Anaerolineae > Aggregatilineales > Phototrophicaceae > UBA6055. The sequence continues at coordinate 21,639 of VXNO01000084.1, forward strand.
CTCGTGGCGGCGCGGCGATGGCAATCGCTTCCTCAGCTATCGGGAACTGGCGCGGGAGTTGGTGCCATACCTCGTAGACATGGGTTACACGCACCTGGAGCTGTTGCCCATCGCTGAGCATCCGCTGGATAAATCCTGGGGCTATCAGGTTACCGGCTACTATGCGCCCGCCAGCCGCTTCGGCGCGCCCAGCGACTTCATGTATTTGGTTGATTGCTGCCACCAGCATGGCATCGGCGTCATCCTGGATTGGGTGCCGGCGCACTTCCCCAAAGACGAGCACGGCTTGAACTACTTTGATGGCACGCACCTCTACAGCCACGAAGACCCGCGCCAGGGCGAGCACCCTGACTGGGGCACGATGATCTTCAATTATGCTCGCGACGAAGTGCGCAATTTTCTGACCGCCAATGCGCTCTTCTGGCTGAAGAAATACCACATCGACGGCTTGCGCGTGGATGCGGTCTCGTCGATGATCTACCTGAATTTCTCCCGCGAAGATGGCGAGTGGCTGCCCAACGACTATGGCAGCCATGAGAACTTGGGCGCGCTGGCTTTCTTACGCGACTTCAACGAAGCGGTACATTCGCAAGCGCCCGGCGCAATCACCATCGCCGAAGAAGCCACCAGCTGGCCGATGGTTTCGCGGCCCACCTATATCGGCGGGCTGGGCTTCACCTTCAAGTGGAATATGGGCTGGATGCACGACACCTTGCAGTATATGTCGCGCGACCCCGTGCACCGCCGTCATCATCACCACCAGATCACCTTCGCGCTGCTCTATGCCTTCACTGAAAATTTTGTGCTGCCGCTTTCGCATGACGAAGTTGTGCATTTGAAGGGTTCGCTCATCAACAAGCTGCCCGGCGATACCTGGCAGAAGTTCGCGGGCTTGCGGCTGCTCTTCGGCTATCAATACACGCAGGTCGGCAAGATACTCAACTTCATGGGTGGAGAATTCGCCCAATTCTCAGAGTGGAGCGAGGCGCGCAGCCTGGATTGGCACCTGCTGGATTATGAACGGCACGCCCAAATGCAAGCCTGGGTGCGCGATTTGAACCACTTGTATCGCGCTGAAGCCGCCTTGTGGCAGCGCGATTGCGACGCCGGCGGCTTCCGCTGGATCGAGGCGGACCACGCCGAGTACAGCGTCTACAGCTACCTGCGCTTCGCCGAAGACGCGGCGGACTTCCTGGTCATCGTGCTGAATTGTACGCCTGTCGTGCGCGAACATTACCGCATCGGCGTGCCTGAGAGCGGCTATTATGCCGAGCTGCTCAACAGTGATGCGGGCTTTTATGGTGGCGGCGATGTCGGCAATGCTGGCGGCCTGCACAGCGAGAGCATCCTCAGCCATGGTTTGCCCAATAGCCTCAGCCTGCGCTTGCCACCGCTGGGGATTCTCATCTTGAAAAAAGCCCAAAGCGCCCAACCTTCGTGCTAGAATAGGCATAAATCTGCCGGACGTAGTCTGAAGGATTGTGCCATGACTATCCCTTCTGATTTGAGCATCGCGCAGAGCGCCAAGCTGCTGCGCATCGACAAAATCGCCGAGCAAATGGGGCTCGAGCCTGAGCGGGACCTGGAGCATTACGGACCCCATGTCGCCAAGATTAAGCTGGAGGCGCTGGAACGGCTGCGGGCGCGTCCGGACGCCAAGTATGTGGATGTAACCGCCATCACGCCGACGCCGCTGGGCGAAGGCAAATCAACCACGACAGTCGGCATCGGCCAAGCCATGAAGCACATCGGCAAGCGCGCCGTCATCACCGTCCGTCAGCCCTCGCAAGGACCAACCTTCGGCATCAAAGGCGGCGCGGCTGGCGGCGGCTATAGCCAGATCGTGCCGATGGAGAACTTCAACCTGCACCTGACCGGCGACATCCATGCCATCAGCGCGGCGCACAACCTCATTGCGGCGATGCTGGACGCGCATATTTATCACGGCAACGAGCGCGATATCGATATTCACAACATCCCCTGGCGGCGCGTGGTCGACCTCAACGACCGGGCGCTGCGCAATGTCATCATCGGGCTGGGCAAGCGCTTTGATGGCGTCCCGCGGCAGAGCGGCTATGACATCACAGTCGCATCGGAATTGATGGCGATCCTAGCGCTGACGACTTCACTGCAGGATATGCGCGCGCGCATCGGCAAGATGGTTGTGGCGTATGACCGCGCCAAGCAGCCCGTCACCGCCGAGGACATTCGCGCGGCTGGGGCGGCGACTGTGCTGATGAAGGACGCCATCAAGCCCAACTTGATGCAAACGCTGGAAGGCAGCCCGGCCTTAGTTCATGCCGGGCCTTTCGCCAATATCGCCCATGGCAATTCGTCGATCATCGCCGACTTGGTCGCCATGAAATGCGGCGACTATGTGATTACGGAATCCGGTTTTGGGGCGGATATCGGCGCTGAGAAGTTTTTTAATATCAAAGCGCGCATCGGTGGTTTGAAGCCGAATGCCGTTGTGCTGGTCGCTACCATCCGCGCCCTGAAAGCGCACACGGGCAAGTACCGCATCATCCCTGGCAAGCCAATTGACGCCGGGCTGCGCGAAGAGAATGTCGCCGATGTGGAAGCCGGCGCGGTCAACATGGTGCGACATCTGGAGAATCTGCGCAAGTTCGGTGTTAACCCCGTGGTCGCCATCAATGTCTTCACCGATGATAGCCCGCGCGAGATTGAAGCTGTGCGTGAGATCGCCCTGGCCAACGGCGCGGTCGGCGCTAGCGTGGCAAAACACTGGGCGCAAGGTGGCGCGGGCGCGGCTGAACTCGCCGAAATGATCGTCTCCGCCTGCGATAGCCCCAACGACTTCCGCCTGCTCTACCCCGATGACATGGCGCTCACCGACAAAATCGAGACCATCGCCCGCGAGATATACCGCGCTGATGGCGTCGATTATGCGCCCATCGCCAGCCGCAAGCTCCGCCAGTACGAAGCGCAGGGCTTGCGCAAGCTGCCCATCTGCATGGCGAAGACGCACCTCAGCCTCAGCGATGACCCCAAGCTCAAAGGCGCGCCGGATGGCTTCCGCATCAGCATCACCGATGTGCGGGCGTCGGCGGGGGCGGGCTTCATCTATCCGCTGTGTGGCGATGTGCGCACCATGCCAGGTTTGGGTAGAATGCCGGCGGCGATGAATGTCGATATCGACGCGGACGGCAAAGTAGTCGGCTTGTTCTGATTGCGCGAGGAGGCGAGTTTGAGCAATCCAGCGGGCGAAATGTCCCTCAGCCAACATGCGTCCAGCTACCAGCCACCGCCCATCAATGGCGATTTTCTTGGCAAACATATCATTTCAGTCGACCAGTTCCAACGCCGCGACCTGGACATCCTCTTCCAAGCCGCCACATCCATCCGCAAGCGCATCCGTACACAAGACCGCGGCTTGACCGAGCTATGCGCCGGCAAGGTGATGGCGTCGCTCTTCTTCGAAGCCAGCACGCGCACTGATATGTCCTTTCAAGCGGCTATGCGGCGGCTGGGTGGCGATGTCATCGCGGTCAGCAATGGCGTGCGCTTCTCGTCCATGTACAAAGGCGAAAACCTCTCCGATACCATCCGCGCGACCGGCTGCTACTCCGATGTCATTGTGCTGCGGCATCCAGAGATCGGCTCTTCTTACGAAGCCGGCTATTACCTGGACCTGCTCAACCAGCGCATTGATAACCCGACGGTCGCCATCAGTGGCGGCGATGGCATCGGCGAGCACCCGACCCAGGCGCTGCTGGATATGTTCACGATCGTTGACCGGAAGAAGTCGCTGGATGGACTGACGATCGCGCTGGTTGGCGATTTGAAGCACGGGCGCACTGTGCATTCGCTGGCAAAGCTGCTCGCTTATTATGATGCCAGCGATGTTCGCTTGTGCCTGGTCGCGCCGCAATCGCTGATTATGCCCGCCGATATCTGCGCGCTGGTAGCGGAGCGCGGCATCCAGGTGCGGCAGACCGATGACCTGCGTGAAATCATAACGCAGACCGACGTCATCTACTGGACGCGCATCCAGGAAGAGCGCTTTGCCCAAGCCAGCGACTATCAGGAAATCAAAGACCGCTTCATCATGACGCCGAGCCTGCTGGCAGAAGCGCCCGCGGACGCCATCTTGATGCACCCGCTGCCACGCAAGCACGAGATGGGCAGTCGCGCCGACCACGATGTGCTGGATGCCGACCCGCGCGCCATCTATTTTGAACAGATGGAAAATGGCATGTTCCTGCGCATGGCTTTGCTGGTGAAAGTGCTGCGCGGGGTCTATGTCTGATGCCGATCATCCGCATCCCCGGCATGATCGACCCGCACACCCACCTGCGCGACCTGGACTGGGCGCACAAAGCCACCTTCCAGAGCGAAACCAGCGCTGCCATCGCCGGCGGCTATACGGCGGTCTTTGATATGCCCAACACCGCGCCATCCACAACCAGCGCAACGCTGCTGGAGGAAAAGCTGGCGCGCATTGATCAAGCCGCTCATTGCGACTGGGGGCTATACTTCGGCGCATCCCAAGCCGACAACACGGGCGAATATGAAGACATCGCTGCGCGCGTCTGTGGCTTGAAGATCTACAACAACGCCACCACAGGCGACCTGCTCATCAGCAGCCGAGCCATGCGCGAGCGACATTACCGCGCCTGGAAGACCAACCGCCTCATCGCCGTGCATGCCGAGGGCGAAACCATCATCAACATCCTGGATTTGGTGCGCAAGTATCGCCAGCCCACGCACTTCCTGCATATCAGCAGCCAGCGAGAAATCAACTTGCTGGCGGCGGCAAAAAACGAGGGCTTGCCCGTCAGCATCGGCGTCTGCCCGCATCATCTCTTTCTCAGCGAAGACGACCTGCCCAGCCTGGGCGGGTTCGGGTTGATGAAGCCAGAGCTGAAAACAAAAAATGACCAACGCGCCCTGTGGCGGGCGATACGCCAAGACGTGGTGGATATCATCGAATCGGACCACGCGCCGCATACCCTCGCCGAGAAGCAATCGGAATCGCCAGCTTATGGCGTGCCAGGCGTAGAGACGACCCTGCCGCTGATGATGCAGGCGGTCAAAGATGGCCGGCTGCCCTTGCAGCGCGCCTGCGATATGCTGTCGCTGAATGTGCAGCGCGCCTGGCGCATCAAGCCATTTCCCAAGACCTATACCATTGTCGATACCGATGCCAGCTTCATCATCGAGCGGCAAAACTTGCATAGCCAATGCGGCTGGTCGCCCTTTGAGGGGGCGCGCGTTTGCGGACGGGTGCGCGAGGTTTGGATCCGCGGGCACAAAGTCTATGATGGCGAGCGGGTGCTCAGCCGGCCTGGTTTTGGGCACAACCTGTTTGGATTGGCAGCGTGAAGGCGAGGCAGCGCCTGCTGCGCATGATTAATTTCGTCTATAGCGGGTTCTGTCGCCTGCTGCTGTTTCGGTTGTCGGCGCAGCGCGCGCACCAGCTTGTCCTGATGCAGCTGGGCTGGCTGGAGCGCTGGCGGCTGCCGGTTATCATGGCGGGGCGGCTGCGAGCCTGGCTCATGCCCGCGCGGGCAGTAGAGGTCGGTGGCGCGAAATTGTCGGCGCGGCTCATCCTGGCAGCGGGCTTGGTCAAGGGGCGCGGATTTTCCAGCGAAGACGGGGCATTGCGCGCTGCTGGACAAGGGGATGCGAAATTTATGCCCGGCTGGCGGATGTTGCCGGCGCTGGTCGGTCCGGTTGAGTTCGGCAGCTTCACGCGGTGGCCACGCTTGGGCAACGCCGGTACTACCCTCTGGCGGCAGCAAGCGACGCAATCCACCCAAAATCGCGTCGGCTTGCGCAACCCCGGCGCGCGCGCGGCGGCGGCATTTCTGGGCGCGCGCAAAGAGCGATTGCCCCCAGACTTCGGCATCAACATCGCGGTTTCGCCGGGCCTCAGCGAGCTTGCCCGGCAGCAGCGCGAAATCACCGAGTCGCTGCAATTTTTCCTGGCGGCGGACTTGCGACCAAGCTGGATTACCCTCAACATCAGTTGCCCGAATACCGAAGACGACCCCAGCGGGCATCAACTTGAGGCGGGCGCGCGGGCTCTCTGTACTGCCTTCATCGCCGAGCTGCGGTCGCGTAAGCTGGAGATTCCGCTATGGGTCAAGGTCGGGCCCGGTTTGGCGGCGACACAATACCACATGCTGATGCGCATCTTCGCCGAGGTGGGCGTGCGCGCCGTGATTGCCACCAACACCCTGGCAAAGCCCAGCCCGAGCGACCCCGCCATGAACGCGGGCGTGGGCGGTGGCGCATTGCGAGCCAGCGCGCTGCGGGCTGTGCGCGAATTGCAAATTGCCAAAGCACGGCTCGGCTGCAAAGTCGATATCATCGGCTGTGGCGGAGTCGTGGATGGCGAGAGCTTGCATGACTATAGTCGACTTGGCGCTGTGGCTATGCAATACTGGTCGGCGCTGGTTTTTCGCGGTCCATTCGCCGCGGCATTAATCGAGAGTGAGCTTGACCACCATGAACGCAGTTATGCAGCGAGCCATCGCGAACGCCTTGCTGGATAGTGGCGCGGTGGGCTTCTCGCCCGAAAAGCCCATCACCTTCAAGTCCGGCATCCGCTCGCCGATTTATGTTGACAACCGCCGGCTCAGCTATCATCCACGAGCCTGGCGCGTGGTGGTCGAGGGCTTCGTATCCACAATCGACACGCGCGCATTGGACTACGATGCGCTGGCGGGAGTGGCGCTGGGCGGCGTCGCCCATTGCGCTGCGCTAGCCTACACGGTCGGCAAGCCAGCCGTCATTGTGCGCAAAGAAAGCAAGCGGCATGGCAGGGGCAAGCGCATCGAAGGCGGCGAAGTCAAAGGGTTGCGCCTGCTATTGATCGAAGATTTGGTGACGACCGGCGGCAGCAGTTTATCGGGCGTGGCTGCGCTGCGCGAGGCTGGCGCGACGGTCGCGGATGTCTGCGCCATCGTCAGTTATGGCTTCGCGGCGGCGGCAGCGGCTTTTGCACAGGCTGGTCTGCGCCTGCATACACTGACGAATTTCGAGACCATCCTGCAAGAATCGCAAGCGCGCGGACGGCTGGATGCGGCGCAGTTGGCGATCCTGCGCGACTGGTTTGCCGACCCATATCAGTGGGGGCGCGAACAGGCATGAACGCCACCGCCAAATATGATGCCCGCGCCAAAGCTGTAAATTCGCTGCTCTGCGTCGGGCTGGATAGCGACCTGGCAAAGCTGCCACAGCCCTTCTTGCAATGCGATCAACCGCAACTGGCATTCAACCGCCATATCATCGACGCGACCGCTGAGTATGCCGCAGCCTTCAAGCTCAACAGCGCCTTCTACGAAGCGGCGGGCGCGAGCGGCTGGCGGCAGATGGCGGAGACGGTCGCGTACCTGCGGGAGCGCCACCCCGATATCTTGATAATTTGCGATGCCAAGCGCGCCGATATTGGCAATACCAGCGCCGCCTATGCCAGCGCTATCTTTGACCGCCTAGGCTTTGACGCCGTCACGCTCAGCCCCTACCTGGGCTGGGACGCGCTCGCGCCTTTTTTGAGCTATGCCCATAAAGTCAGCATCGTCCTCTGCCGTACCTCCAACCCCGGTGGTGCCGATTTGCAAAATCTGCTGGTGAACGGGGTTCCGCTATGGCAGGCAGTGGCGCAGCAAGCGGCGCAGCGCAATGAGCGTGACAACATCATGCTGGTGGCCGGCGCGACCTACCCGCGGGAGCTGGCGAAGATTCGTGAAATTGTCGGCGCTATGACCTTGCTGGTGCCGGGCGTCGGCGCGCAAGGTGGCGACGTTGCCGAAGTATTGGACGCGGGGCTGAACAGCGTCGGGCGCGGCTTGATCATCAACTCATCGCGCGGCATTGTATTCATCGCCGACCCTGCCCAAGCCGCCGCCAGCCTGCGCGATAGGATCAACGCCGAGCGCCGACATGCCCCCTAGCCAGCGGAGCGTCTATGCCAAGACCAGTCGCTTCGCCGTCAGCCTGGGCGCGCTGGGAGGTTTCCATGCGGACCCGCGCGCCCTGGCAACATTGACACCGCCGCCGATTTTCGCTCAATTGCTGCGGGATGAGCGCCGCTCACTCACCGAGGGAGAAGTCGAGTTCCGATTATGGTTAGGTCCGCTGCCCTTGACCTGGCTGGCGCGGCATGAGCCGGGGCCCAATCCCGATTCATTCGCGGATCTGCAAGTGCGCGGACCGCTTGCCTATTGGCGGCACGAACATATTTTTCGGGAAGCGCCTGGCGGAGTCGAGCTGACAGACCGCGTAACCTTGGCGCACAAACCGGGCTTGCGGGGCATTTTCACGCGGCTGGTTTTTGACGGGCTGCCGTTGCGGATTCTCTTCGCCTACCGACATTGGCGCACCGGGCGCGCGCTGCGAAAGTGATGACGCGCGAAGAGCGGGTTGTGGTCATCGGCGCGGGCATCGGCGGCTTGACGGCGGCGGCGCTGCTGGCAAAAGCTGGCTGCCAAGTGACCGTCGTGGAAGCCAACCCCTACCCCGGCGGCTCGGCAGCGACGTTTTTTCACAAGGGTTATTGCTTCGAAGCCGGCGCGACTGTCGTGGGCGGGCTGCACGAGTCGGGTCCGCTGCAGCAGCTTGGTGACCTGCTCGGCATGTTCCTCCCGGCGCGCGCCCAAGACCCTGCCTGGACAGTGCATTTGCCCGATCGGGAAATTGCGCTTTGGCGAGATGGTCGCGATGTAGCTGCCCAGTTCCCCGCCAGCGCGGAGTTTTGGCGGCAGCAGCGGCAAATCGCGGATATGACCTGGTCGCTCGCCGCCCGTGGCTTGCCTTTCCCGCCGGTGGATGCGGTGGAAGCGCTGCAACTGGCGCGGCTGGGACTGGCGAGTTTGCCGGCTGGCTGGCGCTTTGTGCCGTTCGGCGTGCGCACGGCGGCGGATTGGCTGCGGCGGCAAGGGTTGCAGGGGGATGCGCGCTTTCACCGTTTCATCGACTCTCAACTGCTCATCTCCGCGCAAGCCACCGCCATGACGGTCAACACCATCTATGCGGCGACAGCGTTAGACCTGCCGCGGCAAGGCGTGCATCACCTGCGTGGCGGCATCGGGGTGCTTTCCTGGCAGCTGGCGGAAAACCTGCAATCGCTGGGCGGCAAGATACTCTATCGGCATCAGGCGCTGGGCATCCGCGTGAAAAATCGCCGCGCCGTCGCGCTGGAAGTTCGCAAGGGCAAACGTTCAAGTCAATCTTTCATCCTGCCAGCCGACTTCTGCATCGCCAATACGACGCCTTGGTCTTTGCAGCGGCTGCTGGGCGAATCCAGCCCTAGAAAAATGCAGCGCGAAGTCCAGCGCCGCAGCGAAACCCAAGGCGCTTTTGTCTTGCATCTGGGGCTGCGCGACTCCAGGCTGCCCAGCCAGTTGTACTCGCATCATCACATCATCAGCGACTATGCTGGTCCGCTAGCTGAGGGGCGTTCGCTCTTTTTGTCTATCTCGCCCGCATGGGATGAGACGCGAGCGCCGGCTGGTTTTCGCGCCGCCACCGTCAGCACGCATACCCGCGTCCAGCCCTGGTGGTCGCTGCTGGAGGGCGACAGCGCTGCCTATGCTGAGCGTAAACAGGTCTATGCGGACAGCTTGCTCGAGCGCATCGAACAGGTCTTTCCTGGTTTCAAAGCGGCGGTGGAGCTGTGTCTGCCAGGCAGCCCGGTTACCTATCAGTATTACACGGGTCGGCACAAAGGCATGGTCGGCGGCTTTCCGCAGGCTTCGTTATGGTCGGCGCGCGGGCCACAAACTGGCATCGACAACCTGCTGCTGGTTGGCGATTCGGTTTTCCCGGGGCAATCCACAGCTGCGGTAGCTTTGGGGGGCATGCGCGTCGCCAAACTCGCCCGCCGCAAGCTGCGTCAAGGCAAGCGCTAAGACCGCCATCAAGGGCGCGACATCATCAGCAGGCTGAGGCTGCCTTTCTGCGCGATTGCGCCATCTTGTTTGATGACGCGCATCTCCAGGACGACTATGCCGCCGCCCAGCCGCCACCCAGCACGGGTCTCGGCCACTTTCAGCTCGGCGTGGATGGTATCGCCGATGAAAACGGGCGCGCTGAACTTCATCTCCAAGCCGCGAAAGCCCAGCACAGTCCGCTCCAGGATGCCCAGTTGATACGCCTGCCCGACCGCGTAGCTCAGAGTCAGCAAGCCATGCGCCACCCGCGCGCCCATGAAAGCGCCTTGGCTGTATTCGGCGTCAGTGTGCATGGGGTTATAATCGCCGGTTAAACCCGCGAATGCCACCAGGTCAGATTCGGTGATGGTACGCCCACGGGTGCGCAGGACTTCGCCGACCACGAATTCTTCAAAGTACAAGCCGCGCGGGCTTTCTGCCGGGTTGCTCACGGATGCGCCTCCTTCAGCCAATTAGCCGGGGAAAGCGCTGCCAATCAAAGGCGCTATCACCAGGGAGACGATTGCCAGCAATTTCAGCAGGATGTTCAGAGAAGGACCGGAGGTATCTTTGAACGGGTCGCCCACGGTATCGCCAACCACCGCCGCTTTGTGCGCGTCCGAGCCTTTGCCGCCCAGGTTGCCCGCCTCAATATACTTCTTGGCGTTATCCCAAGCGCCACCCGCATTCGCCATCATCACCGCCAGCATGAAAGCGCATACCAGCGAACCGAGCAGCACGCCCACCAGCGAAATCGGCGCGATGAATTCGCCCAAGGTATTGCCTTTGCCCAACACCGCCAGCAGCGCCATGCCCACTGGCACGCCCACTGCGATAATGCCGGGCAGCAGCATCTGGCGGATGGCGCTGTCGGTGCTGATGGCGACGCAGCGCTCATAATCGGGCTGCCCCTTGCCTTCCATGATGCCCAACTCGCGGAATTGACGGCGCACTTCTTCGACGATTTGTTGCGCCGCATCACCTACCGCCACCATGGTCAGCGCGCTAAAGACGAAGGGCAGCAAGCCGCCGATGAACAAGCCGGTTACGAATTGTGGGCTCAGCAGCAGCTCAGCCGGGCTGGCGGCCGCGCCCAGCGCCGTGCTACCGCCGGCTGTCAGCGCCGTGATGAAAGCCGCCGTCAACGCCAGCGCCGTCATAGCAGCGGAGCCAATGGCGAACCCTTTGCCAGTCGCCGCGGTTGTATTGCCCAGGCTGTCCAGCGCGTCGGTGCGGTCGCGCACGGTCTCTGGCAGGTCGGACATTTCCGCGATGCCGCCGGCGTTGTCCGCCACCGGCCCGTAGGCATCGGTAGCCAAGGTGATTCCCAATGTGGAGAGCATGCCGACTGCCGCCACTGCCACGCCATACAAACCCGCCTGCGATGTCGCCAGCAAGGTAACCACGACAACGATGATGACCGGCGCTAAAGTGCTCATCATGCCCAGCGCCAGCCCGCGGATCACCACGATGCCCGCGCCGCCTTCCGCCGAGTTGCTCAGCGCCTGGGTCGGACCGTAGGTGTCGGCAGTGAAGTATTCTGTGAAATAGCCGATGAGTACGCCGCCGACTAAGCCGCTCAGTGTGGCGATGATGACGCCAGTGGCTTTATCGCCAAAGGGCAAGAAGCTGCCCAGCGCGACCACAACGATGCCGATGAGCGCTGATGCGCTATAGATGCCTCGGCGGATGCTGCCCAGCAGTTGCTCTTGGTCAGCGCCTTCTTCGGTGCGCACCAAAAAGCTGGCGAGGATGCTGATGATCAAGCCAGCCGCAGCCACCAGCAGCGGGAAGATCTGCGCCGCGAGCAAGCCATCGTCAATGAAGATGCCGGCTGTCGTCGCCAGCGAGATTGCCGCGATGATGGAACTGGCATAACTTTCAAACAGGTCGGAGCCCATGCCCGCGACATCGCCAACATTGTCACCAACATTATCGGCGATGGTTGCGGGGTTGCGGGGGTCGTCTTCGGGGATGCCGGCTTCGGTTTTGCCCACCAGGTCTGCGCCGACATCCGCCGCTTTGGTGTAGATGCCGCCGCCGACGCGCGCGAATATGGCGATTGATGTGCCGCCGAAGCCAAAGCCAGCCAATGCCGACGCCGCCTGCGCCGCATCGCCCAGTTGGTTGACAAAGAAAATGAAGAGCAGGCTGATGCCCAGCAGCGCCAGCGAGACCACCATCGTGCTCATGACTGTGCCGCTGGCAAATGCCACGCGCAGCCCCCTGTTGAGACTCTGCGAGGCGGCTTGTGCCGTGCGGACGTTGGCGCGGACGGCGATGTACATGCCGATGTAGCCCGCCAAGCCCGAAGCCAGCGCGCCGATGACAAAAGCCACGGCAGTCATGATCGACATGCCTGAACCAGGCACGGAACTCAGCGCAACCAGCGCGACTGTCACAATCGCCACCAGGATCGCCACAGCGCGGTATTCACGTTGCAAAAATGCGCCAGCGCCGCGCTCGATCGCCTCGGCGATTTCACGCATCCGCTGTGTGCCGGCGTCTTGCGCCAATACATAACTCCGCTGCCACAGCGCGAAAATCAAGCCCACTATACTAGCTGCCACGCCCAGCGCGACCGCCGTTGTCATATCCATCATGAATTCGGACTCCCCTTGTAATTTTGAATCCCTTCAAGCCACCGATGCTAGCGGAAAATGCTGATTTTTCAATGCACTTTTTCTACCCCTGCCCCGCCCTAGGGCGCTCGGATGACATGACATTTTTTTGAGGCGGCGCGCAAAACCCCCGGCCCCTTGCCCCCACAAGGAGGGAAGGGGAGCTAATCTGAGCGTGGTTTCGGTCATCTATAGAGCATTTTGGCAGGCAGCATGACGCGAATATGATCATCACACCGCAAGAATCAAGCCGCCTCCCTCATTTTGGGGGTGGGGGCCGATTCACATAAAACTGTCATGTCGTCAGCCAGGGCGCTCGGCTGGCTGTGCTACACTTGCCCGAGAGGTTCAGGCGGTGGGCAATGCGACAGACAAAAGAAATTGGGCAGCGTGGCGAGCGGCTGGCGCGCGCCTACCTGCGGCGGCAGGGCTATGCGATTTTGCACAGTAACTGGTCCTGCCTGGATGGCGAGCTGGACATTGTGGCGCGGCGGGCGGGCAGCTTGGTTTTCGTCGAGGTCAAGACGCGGCGCGCTACCAATACCGAAGCGGCTTTAGCCAGCATCAACCCCAAGAAGCGCCAGCGCCTGCTCAATGCCGCCTACCGCTACCTGCATGAGAATGGCATCAACCCCGAAAATCCTTGGCGCATTGATGTCATCGCCATCGCGCTGGCAGCAGACGGCGCGGCGACAATCGCCCATGTGGAGGACGCCTTTGACTGGTAAAGCGCCATTGCTCATCTTGCTGGGCGCGACGGGCGTGGGCAAAACGCGGCTGGCTATCCAACTGGCGCGGCGGTTGGAGGGCGAAATCATCGGCGCGGACAGCCGGCAAATCTACCGCTACATGGATATCGGCACCGCCAAGCCCAGCCCTGCCCAGCAAGCGCTTGCCCCGCACCACCTCATCAATATGGTCGCGCCCGACCACAATTTGAGCCTGGCGGAATATCAGGATGCGGCGAATCGCGTCATTGCTGACTGCCAGCGGCGCGGCAAACTGCCTATGCTGGTCGGCGGCAGCGGGCAATACATCAGCGCGGTCGAAGAAGGCTGGTCGATCCCGCGCGTCCCGCCCGATGCGAATCTGCGCGCCGAGCTAGAAACGTTCGCCGAGCAGCATTCGCCTGTCGCCCTGCATGAGCGCCTGCGCCAGGTTGACCCAGCGGCGGCAGAATCGATTCATCCCAATAACATCCGCCGCGTCATCCGCGCGTTGGAAGTGCAAATGCTGACGGGCGCGCCAATCAGCCAACTGCAAATCAAGCGTCCGCCGCCTTGGCACATTTTTCGGCTCGGCTTGCAATTGCCACGCGAGATTTTGTATCCGCGCGTTGATGCTCGCGTTGACGCCATGATTGCGGCGGGCTTTGTGGAAGAAGTGGCGCGCCTGCTGGAAATGGGCTTCCATAGGCGGCTGCCCTCCATGAGCGGCTTGGGCTATGGCGAGCTGGCGGCGCACCTGCTGGATGGCATAGCGCTTGACAAAGCTATTGAACGCACAAAGTTCCGCACGCACGATTTCATCCGCCGGCAGGATGTCTGGTTCAGGGGGCACGATAACGGCACAGTATGGCATAATGCGGCGCAGGTTGATGTTGGCGAGCTGGCGGCGCGACTCGCGGACTACTTCAAACAGGCAGTGGATACAGATGACAGATAGCCGATTGACGCACCTGGCTGACGATGGCAGCGCCCGGATGGTCGATGTCGGCGCGAAGGCGCAGACACGACGCATCGCCACCGCCGCAGGCAGGGTTACCGTGCAGCCAGAAACATTGCGCTTGATTCGTGCTGGCGAGCTCAAAAAGGGCGATGTGCTGGGCACTGCGCGCATCGCTGGCATCATGGCGGCAAAGCGCACCAGTGAGCTCGTGCCGCTGTGTCATCCACTGCCTATCGAGCAGGTTGACTTGCAACTAGAACTCAATGACGAGGCGAGCGCAGTGGATATACGCGCCACTGTGCGGACGACGGGCAAGACCGGCGTGGAAATGGAAGCGCTGGCGGCTGTATCGGTGGCGGCGCTGACGATTTATGACATGGCAAAAGCGGTCGACCGCGGCATGATCATCAGCAATATCCGCTTGCTGGAAAAGCGCGGCGGTTCTCGCGGCGACTATTTGGCGGAGGGATGAACGAGCCCATGCGGATTACCGTGCTGTTTTTTGCGACCCTGCGTGACCGCATCGGCGCGCGTCGGCTAGAGGTGGACTTGGACGATGGCGCGGCGACTATCGCCGGGCTACGCAGTGAATTGATGCGCCGCTACCCCGCCGCCAGCCAAAACCTGCAAGTGGCGCTGGCGGCCATCAACGAAGAGTTCGCCTTTGACGGCGATGCGCTGCAAGACGGCGACGAAGTGGCTTTCTTTCCGCCGGTCAGTGGCGGCGCAGGCGAGGCAAAACCGGAGATTTTTCGGCTGCCGACGGCTGCCTTCGACCACAATGAAATCATCGCCGCCATCACGACGTCCCGCTGTGGCGCTGTCTGCCTCTTCACCGGCATCGTGCGCGGCGAAACGACTAAAGCGGGCCACCTGCCGCAGACTGACTGGCTGGAATACGAAGCCTACCAGGCGATGGCGCTGGTGAAGATGAAACAAGTTGCGGCGGAGATACGCGCGCGCTGGCACAAGGTTGAAGGCATCGCCATCGTCCAGCGGCTGGGGGCGCTGCGAGTCGGCGAGAGCACAGTGCTTTGCGCTTGTTCCGCGCCACACCGCGATGATGGCTGTTTTGAGGCGGCGCGTTATGGCATCGACCGCCTCAAAGAAATCGTGCCTGTCTGGAAGAAAGAAGTCGGCGTGGACGGCAGCAGTTGGATCGAAGGCGAATACCTGCCTTCTGCCGCCGATAAACAAGCGCCCGCGCCATGACGAATGCGCCAACCCCCGCGCAAGCTGAGCTGGAAGCGCTGCTGGGCGTCGTTTTTCGCCAGTCACAGCTATTGACAACCGCGCTCACGCATAGTTCCTTTGTCAATGAATATGTCGGAGCTGGCGAGCCGAGCGACAACGAGCGGCTTGAGTTTCTGGGCGATGCCGTGCTGGGTATGCTCGCCGCCGACCTGCTTTACAAGCAGTATCCGCACCTCGATGAAGGCAGCTTGACGCAGTTGCGCGCGGCTTTGGTCAAGGCGGAGTCACTGGCGATGTTCGCGCAGCGGCTTCGACTGGGCAAGTTCTTGCGCCTGGGCGTGGGCGAAGAACGGACTGGCGGGCGCGAGCGAGAAAGCATCTTGAGCTGCGGCTTCGAAGCGGTCATCGGCGCGATCTATTTGGACCGCGGCACGGCGGCTGTGGAGCGATTTTTGATGCCCCTGCTGCAGGAATTGCTGGACGAAGTGCTGGACAAGCGCCTGCACCTGGATGCCCGCAGCGAATTGCATGAGCGCCTGCTCGCCCGGCGCAAGCCCCCGCCAGCCTACCGCGTCCGCGAAACCAGCGGTCCCGAGCACAACAAGCGCTTCCTTGTAGAAGTCGGCAGCGGCGATGATGTGCTGGGCAGCGGCATAGGCAAGAGCAAACGCGGAGCTGCGCAAGCCGCGGCTCGGGATGCCCTGCTGCGTTTGGATAGCTAAGCCGCGCGATGCCGCCGCCGCTTGAAGCAGTCTTCGCAGATGCGATAACGATGCCGCGATGGCAGGCGCGCCCGGCAAGTCCGGCAGCGCCGCGCTGTATTGAGGTTAAGCAGCAGCGCCTGGTCGATGGATAGCGACCATTCGCGCCGTTCTTCGCGCACTTGGTGATGCGCCTCGCCAAATGCGGCAAATTCCTTGCGCTGCGAAAGCCACAAGTACACATCCGCGCAGGCGATGCAAGCCTCGGTCGCGTCCAGGTCGCCGCCATCCTGGATAGGCACGGGCGCGGCTGGCGGCATGGGCATTTGGTAGCCTTCGATGATCATGTAGGCGCAATCCAGCCAATAGTTGCGGGTCGATTTGCGAGTCGGCGCGTTGACCAGTTGCAGCGCTTTTGCCAGCCCCAGCCGCTTGATTTCGTCATCGGTCAGCAGCTTCGCCAGTTCGATCCGCTCGTCCAGGTCGGCGGTGGTAATGATGGCGCGCAAAGCCTCAGGTATTGATTGCAGCTCCGCCCAGCGCGTCAGCTGCTCCGCCAGGCTGCCGGGGATGAGTTGCAAATCATCAACTGTAGGCGCAACCCGCGCATAACTCAGCTCGGGCGGCTGCTGCGCGTAGAGTTCGCGGATGATGTCCATATCGGCTTTTGTCGTCGCGGCGATGAGCCCTGCCTCGCGGATGCCATACCTGCCCGCGCGCCCGCCGATCTGGTGCACCTCGGCTGGGTATAATCGGCGGTCATTCTTGCCGTCAAATTTCTCGGTCTCATAAAAACAGACGACATCAGCCGGCAGGTTCAAGCCCATGCCCACGGCGTCTGTGGCGATGCAAATCTCCGTTTCGCCTTCGGCAAAGCGGTCGGCTTGGCGGCGGCGCACCTCGGGCGGCAGGCTGCCATAGACCACCGAGACCGCCCTGCCCATGCGCTCCAGGGTCATCTTCAAGTCCAGCACATTGCGGCGCGAAAAAGCCACCAGGATGGTCGCTGGCGGCAAGGTTTCCAGTGTGAAGTGGCGCTCGGCAACCGCGATGGGCGCGAGCCGTTGATGCTCAATCAGCTCACAGGGCAGCTCGGCGGCGGCGGCCAGCACCTCGATCAGCTTGCGCGCGGTTGGGGGACCGATGATGTGCATTTCCGGGGCGGCGCATTCCATCAGCGCGCGCGTCCACGCCCAGCCGCGGTCGGCATCCGCCAGCATCTGCGCTTCGTCGATGATGACGCATTCGCCGCTGTCCTGCGCGTTAAACATTTCGATGGTCGCCGCGGTAATCTTGGCGCCTTCTGTATGGATAATCTCTTCGCCAGTCAACAAGTGGCATGGTACGCCCTCGGCGTTGAGGCGGTCGAATATCTCATAAGCCAGCAGCCGCAAAGGGGCGAGATACCAGCCCGAGCCAGCCGCTTTCAAAGCCTGCAGGGCATCATGGGTTTTGCCGCTGTTGGGATCGCCGATGTGCAGGGTGAGCTGTTGATGGTCGCGCCAGGCATTGCGCCAATTGGGGAAGGCGTCGATCAGGCGGTTGCGTAATTTACTGCGGGCTTCACGCTGGCGGCGTTTGCGATGCCGCCCACCGCGGCGACTTTTCTTCTTACCTTCGTCCGCGCTGGGCTGGCTCTCGCTGAGCAACTGGCTGTATTCGGCAAAGGTATGCGGCAGCCCCCACATGCCGCGCACATCGCGCCAGACGACGCGCTTGGGTGAGAGGCCCGCCTGGCGGATGCGGCTGATGAGCGCGCGCTGGTCAATTGAAAAGACCTTGCGTAAATCAGCCAGGCGCAGCCGCGCATAACCCGCTATCATCTCGCGCAGGTCGGGGTCGGTTGCGGTCGGCTGAAAGCTGCCGGCGGGGAAGCGCAACTTGCCACGCGGGTCGAGGAAGCTGTCCAGCGCCAATTCTTGCGCTGCTGTGCGCATGGTCTCGCCATCGACGCCAACCAGCTTTGCCGCCTGCTTGATTGTATAGCTGCGGGCGGCTACCTGTTGTTCCAGGGCTCGCTTGTTTTTTGGGGGGCGGATGCCGGCGCGGACTTCATCGCCGCAAAGTTCAAGCACACTCTGCCAGGCTTCGGCATCGGTGGATGAGTCCAACCGGGGGCTTGCTTGCTTATTCTCAGGTGATATTGCCAAACCGTCGCTCCGTCTGCCTTTGTCCCTTGGGGCTTAGTCTTCCCAGCGATAGGGGGGCGGGTTCACGCCGTCGAGCTTGTGGGCTGGCTCTCGCTGCGTCGATTCGCCGCTCGTGGAATACGCGGCAAATAACGGTAGCTGTTGGCTAGGCTCGACCCGGTAGCGCGCCAATATGCGCTCGACCAACTCGGTGCGCGCGCCCGTCTCGCTGATTATCTCCACAGCGAAGCGCGCTGGGTGCTTTGCTGCCTTGCGCCGGTTGCAGCTTGGGCAGGCGACCACCAGGTTCGACGGGGTATTTCCCCCGCCCTGCGCCAGGCTGAGCACATGATCCAACTCAAATTCCATGCCCGCCAGGTTGCGCCCGCACCATTCGCAGCGTCCGCCAGATTCTAGAATGCGGTCGCGTAGCATCGTCGCAGACACATCGCCAGCAGCGCCAGCCTGCTTTGCGCGCTCCTTCAAGGCGCTAGCATACTGGCGCAGCGCGGTAAAATCAAGCTGGTCCTGGTATGTCATCCGGGCATTCTCGTCATGTTTGCATACTATAATCAGCATACAGCAAGTTTTTCGCGCGCATCGTCAGGGCAATCACTTCAAAACCTTTTACCACCGAGTGCACCGAATTAATTTTAGCGCGATTGCCCTGCGCGCATTGCCGAGTTTCGGCGTGGACGGTATACTCTTTGCTTGGCATTGACTGATGAACAGGAGCAGGCAATTGGGCATCTTTCGCCGCGGCTTGTCAAAAACGCGCCAGTCCTTCTTCGGGCGCATATCGCAGCTATTGGGCAACACCGAAATTGACGACGACACTTGGGACGACATGGAAACCTTGCTCATTCAGGCGGATGTCGGCTTCAACACCACGGTGAAGGTGGTTGATGCCCTCAGAGACCGGGTACGCGCCGAGGGCATTACCAAGACTGACCAGCTAAATGCCGCGCTAAAATCCGAGCTGGCGGCGCTGTTGTCTTTCCCACCGGCGCTGGATATTTCCGGGCGCGAATTGTCGATTATCCTGGTGGTCGGCGTCAATGGCTCAGGCAAGACCACCTCTATCGCCAAGCTAGCGCATCGGCTCAAGAACTTGTCGCGGCGCAAAGTGATGATCGCCGCTGGCGACACTTTTCGCGCAGCTGCCATCGAGCAGTTGCAAACCTGGGGGCAGCGCATTGATGTGCCAGTCGTCGCCAATCGTCCTGGCTCCGACCCTGGCGCGGTTGTTTATGATGCCACCAATGCCGCCAAGGCGCGTGGCTATGATATTCTCATCATCGACACAGCGGGCCGGCTGCAAAACAACTTCAACCTCATGCGCGAGCTGACGAAGATCAGCGAAGTCTCCGGCAAGGTTGTGCCCGATGCCCCGCACGAGGTGCTGCTGGTGCTGGATGGCACGACCGGGCAAAATGCCATCGAGCAAGCCAAGAGCTTTCAGGAAGCCTCAGGCGTCAGCGGTGTCATCGTCACCAAGCTGGATAGCACAGCCAAAGGCGGCATGGTCTTCTCGATTTTCCATGATTTGCATCTGCCCGTGCATTATCTGGGCTTGGGCGAAACCATCGACGACCTGGTGCTCTTCACGCCGGAATTCTTCGTCGACAGCTTGTTTGATGACGCCCCGGAGAATTGACGGCACTTGTGCAGATCACCAGCGCGCAAAACAGCAAGCTCAAGTTGGTCAAGCGGCTGCGCAGCAAACGCGGACGCGAGGCGGAAGCGCGCTTCGTCATCGATTCCCAGCGGGACCTGCGGCGGGCGTTGGACTGTGGCTACCGGGTGGATTTCCTGCTGCGCTGCCGGGAGCTTGACGAGCTAGGCGACTTGGGCTGCGAGATACTGGAGGTTTCACCACAGCTTTTGCAAAAGGTTAGCTACCGAGACAACCCGGACGGCATGGTAGCGGTCCTGCGCAGCCAGTTGCCCAAGGGACGCCTGTGGCTGGAGGGCGCGGAGATCGATAGCGCGCTGCTGCTGGTGGGTCTGCATGTGCCGGGCAATATCGGCGCTTTGTTGCGCAGCGCCGATGCCAGTGGCTGCGACGCGGCGCTACTGGTCGATTGCGCGCTCGACCTGTATAATCCCAATATCATCCGCAATAGCACAGGCGCATGCTTCCTGGATAATATCTATCAGTTGAACGTGGGCGAGGCGCTGGAGTATCTGGGCAGCGCGGGCTTGGAAATCGTCGCCGCGGATGTGGCTGGCAGCAGCCTCTATGATGAAAGCTTTGCCGCCAGGACAGCGCTTGTTTTGGGCGCGGAAGACCGCGGGCTGAGTGGGGATTGGCTGGCGAATGCTCATCGGCGCATCCGCATCCCCATGGCGGGGCGGGCAGCCGATTCGCTGAATGTATCGGTTAGCGGCGCTATCCTGATGTTCGAGTTGCAGCGCCAGCGGCATCACAACAGATAGGCAAACCAAGCAAACATGGACAGCCTCATCAGCCAACTGCGCGAATACGAAGCGCAGATCAATGAACTCATGGCGCGCATAGGTATCGCCAACAAAGCCGAAGTCGCCAGCCAACTGGAAGCCGCCGCCAGCCAAGCTGACTTCTGGAACGATCCCGAAACCGCCCAGCAAACCATGCAGCAGCTCGCCCGGCTGAATGCGCTGGTGGAGAAATGGCGCGGATTGGCTGCCCGCGTGGCGGATGCGATTGAGCTGGTTGAGATTGCTGATGACGATATGCAAGCCGAACTGGCAGCCGAGGCCGAAGCCTTGGGTGAGATTGCCGCTGTCATGTCGCGCGAAGCCATGCTTTCGGGCGAATATGACAATGAAGATGCCATCTTCGCCATTCACGCCGGCGCAGGCGGTGTCGATGCCCAAGACTGGACCGAAATGCTGGAGCGCATGTACCTGCGTTGGATCGAGCAGAATGGCTACAAAGCCGAAGTGCTCGACCGCAGCGGCGGTGAAGAAGCCGGCTTGAAGAGCGTTACCATCAGCGTCAAGGGCGACTACGCTTTTGGCAACTTGCAGAGCGAAGAAGGCGTGCACCGCCTGGTGCGTCAAAGCCCCTTTGACAGCGCCAGACGCCGCCACACCGCCTTCGCCAAGGTGGAGCTTTGGCCCGATATCCAGCGCGATATCGAGATTACCCTGGCGGAGCGTGACATCCGCATCGATACCTATCGTGCCAGCGGCGCGGGCGGGCAACATGTGCAGAAGAATGACACCGCCGTGCGCATCACGCACCTGCCCACGGGGCTGGTCGTGCAGTGTCAAAACCAGCGCAGCCAGGCGCAAAACCGCGACCGAGCCATGCAAATCCTCAAAGCGCGCCTCTTTGAGATAGAGCGCGCCAAACAAGAGGCGCAGATAGCCGAGCTAAAAGGCGAAAATGTCGACGCCGGCTGGGGCAACCAAATCCGCTCCTATGTCTTGCACCCCTATCAGATGGTGAAAGACCACCGCACCAATGTCGAGATAGGCAATGCGACGGCCGTGCTTGATGGGCGGCTGGGCGAATTCATCGATGCCTACCTGCGGCACAAGATCAGCGGCTGATATGCCGGCTTGCGCTAAAAAACAATGCCGAGATTGACGACAAGCATGGCAAGATGTGGTAAATTGAATGCAGGTAGAGCGCAAAGGCGGCATGATAGTGAGCGCCAGCAATTTGTACTCTCATGATCTGGCTTCACTGCTCGCGGCGCTGCCCAAGAGCCAGCCCAACGAGGTTGACCTGATCACCACTGCCTATCAGCGGGCGGAAAGCGCGCACAGCGGGCAGAAGCGCAGATCAGGCGAGCCTTACTTCACACACTGTGTCGCGGTCGCCAGCATCCTGGCGGAAATGAACATGGATGCCGAGACTGTCGCGGCAGGCTTGCTGCATGATGTCGTCGAAGATACTGACTTCACGCTCGAAGATTTGCGGCGCGAATTCGGCGCGACGATCGCCAAGCTGGTTGATGGCGTCACCAAGCTGAAAAACCTGCCGATTAAAAATGTCTCGCCCAATGGCGGCAGCCGCCGCTCCAGCGCGGTCAACCGCGAGATGGAATACATCCGCAAGATGCTGCTGACGATGGGCGATGATGTGCGTGTCGTGCTGGTGAAGCTGGCGGACCGCCTGCACAACATGCGCACGTTGGGCTATTTGCCGGGCAAGAAACAGCGAACCATCGCTTTAGAAACGCGCGATATCTTCGCGCCGCTGGCAAACCGCCTCGGCATCTGGCAGATAAAATGGGAGCTGGAGGATCTCAGCTTCCGCTACTTGAATCCCGAAGCCTATCGCGCCATCGCTACTGCGCTGGATGAACGGCGCGACGAGCGCGAAACCTATGTGCGGCAGATCAAGGAACGGCTCATCAAGGAGCTGCGCGCCGCCAACATCAATCAGGTTACTATCACTACCCGCCCCAAGCATATCTACAGTATCTACAGCAAGATGACGCGCAAAGACCTGCCCCTTGAGCAGATCTACGACATTCGCGGCATGCGCGTGCTGGTCGATAGCCTGACCGAGTGTTACCTGGCGCTGGGCATCGTGCACAACCTGTGGCGCCCCATCCCCGGTGAATTTGACGACTACATCGCCAACCCCAAAGACAACTTTTATCGCAGCTTGCACACCGCCGTGCACGATGAAGCCGGCAAAACAGTCGAAGTGCAGATCCGCACCTGGGAGATGCACGAGGACGCCGAATATGGCATCGCGGCGCATTGGCGCTACAAAGAAGGCGAAAATGGGCACGACCAGGCATTTGAACAGCGCCTGGCTTACCTGCGCCGGTTGATGGAATTTGGTCCCGAGGTCAACGACGCCTCACAATTTGTCGATGCCGTCAAATCCGAAGTCTTCCAGGATCGCGTCTACAGCGTAACGCCCAACGGCGACATCATCGACTTGCCGGTCGGCGCGACACCCATCGACTTTGCTTATCATATCCACACCGACATCGGCAACCGCTGCCGCGGCGCAAAGGTCAATGGACGACTGGTGCCACTGAATACCAAGTTGAAGATGGGCGACCAGGTCGAGATTTTGACAGCCAAACGCGGCGGACCCAGCATGGACTGGCTCAATCCCGATTTTGATTACGCCGTCACCAACCGCGCGCGCAGCAAAATCCGCCAGTGGTTGCGCAAACAAAATCGCGACAAACACATCGCCACAGGCAGAGAAGCTTTGGAGCGCGAGCTGAAGCGGCTGGGCGTGCAAGAAAAGATGTCCTACGACTCGGTGGCGCGCCTGCTCGGCTATGAAAAGCTGGATGATTTCCTGGCTGCCATCGGCGCGGGCGATGTTACAGGACCACAAATCAGCAACCGCGTGCTGGAAGAAGAACGGCGCAAAACCGCTGAGAAGCTATCTGACGCCGATTTGATCAAGGCGCGCGCCAAACGGGTCGGCAGCAACGCCACCAAAGGCATCAGCATTATGGGCGCTGGCGGCCTGCTGACCAATTTGGCGCGCTGCTGTTCGCCGATGCCCGCTGACGAGATTATCGGCTACATCACCCGTGGTCGGGGTGTCACCGTGCACCGCTCCGATTGCAGCTATATCAAATCCTTGAGCGAAACAGAACGGCTGATCGAAGTTGCCTGGGGCGCGACGGACGACGAGCAGCATTACCTCGTGCCGGTCGAAGTCATCGCCTTTGACCGCGAGGGCTTACTGCGCGAAGTCTCCACCATCATCGCCGACCAGCATGTGAATATCGCATCGGTCGCTGTTACGACAAGCGATCAATATGCCCGCTTCAAGCTGCAGCTCGAGATCAGCAACAACCAGCAGCTTACGCGCATCTTGACCAAGCTGGATTTGCTGCACGATGTGCTGGAAGCCCGCCGCCGCTACAGCAACTGAGCGCCGCGATTCATGCGCATTGCCCTGCTGGAAAGTTACTATGGCGGCAGTCATAAAGCCTGGGCGGACGGTTATCAACGACATTCTCAGCACGAAATCGAGCTGCTAACGCTGCCCGCGCAATTCTGGAAGTGGCGCATGCAAGGCGCTGCCATCAGTTTTGCGCGCCTGCTGCAATCCCAGCCCGATTTCATCCTCGCTTCCAGTATGATTGATTTATCGACCTTCCGCGCGCTGACCTATCGGCGGCTGGGCGCGACACCACTGGCGCTCTACCTGCACGAGAACCAACTCTCCTACCCGCAAAACCAACGGCAAGGGCATGGCTGGCGCTATGGCTTCATCAATTATCTAAGCGCGTTGAGCGCCGATGCCGTCTACTTCAACAGTGACTATCACCGTGCGGACTTCTTGGCGCAGTTGCCGCGCATGCTCAAGCACTTCGCCGATTACAACGAGCTAGAGAGCATAGACACGATCCGCCGCAAGTCGAAAACGTTGCCGCTGGGCATTGACCTGCGCCGATTCGATGCGCACCGCGCCACAAAGCCAGCCGGCGCGCCGCCACGCATCCTGTGGAATCACCGCTGGGAGAGCGACAAAAATCCCGATGCTTTTGTCAGCAGCTTAATCCAACTGGCGGAGGGCGGCTACGACTTTCAAGTGGTCATCCTGGGTGAGCAATTTGGCGAGATGCCGGCGGCGTTTCGTAGGGCGCGGGAAGCCCTTGGCGGACGCATCATCCAACTGGGTTATGCGCGGTCTTTCGCCGAGTATGCGCGTTGGCTGTGGCGCTGCGATTATGTCGTCAGCAGCGCCTGGCAAGAGTTCTTTGGCGCGGCTGTCTGCGAGGCGATGTATTGTCATTGCATCCCCATCTTGCCCGACCGCCTGAATTATTCAAATCTGCTGCCGGGTGCGCTCAAGCCAGCCTGTTTATACGCGCGCGACAAGCTGACGGCGCAACTGGCATTTCACCTGGCGGGCGGCGGAGCGCCGAGCGACACGGAATTGCTGCGGGCGGAAGCGGCGCAATATGACTGGTCGCGGATGGTGCCGCAATATGACCGCGAGCTAGAAGGGCTGGCTAATCGGCTTGCGCCAGGCTAGCATCGGTGCCGTTCTCGCTGGAAGCGCCTGGACGAGTCGCGGGCACCTGCTGCGGCGGCTCAGGATTATTGATGCGAAAGTCAATGCGATGATGGTAGCGCGCGACGCCGACCACCGTCTCTTTGTCACGCAGAGCGATCACTTCATTACCGCCGGCGCTGCCTCGCTTCAAAGTCTTGGCCAGCCCCAGCGACATATATTTGGCTTTGCGTTTGTTGGTCAGCACCAGCGCAGTATCATCCAGCCGGCCGATGGTCGCAGCCGCGAGCCGCTTGCTGCCCAGTGGCAAGCGCATGGAAAGCACGCCGCTGCCACCGCGGCCTTGCGTCTTGTATTCGCGCATCGGCGTGGTCTTGGCGATGCCCCGCTCGGTGATATTCCAGGCGTAGAGTTTGTCATCGGCAACGAAAGCAGATACGACACGATCGTCCTGCGCCACCAGTTTGATGCCGCGCACGCCGCCAGCCGCCAGGCTCGTCGTGCGCACGTCTGCTTCGCTGAACCGGATGGCGTAGCCGCGCGCGCTGGCCAGCAGCAACTCGTCATCGCCACGACTGTACAAGGCGGCAACCAGCTTGTCGCCCCGCGCCAGTTTCATCACACTGAAGGCAGTCGACATCAAGCCCGGCAGTTCGCTCACTTTCAGCCGTTTGGCCTGTCCACGCGCGGTTACCAGGCAGATGTTACCATCCGACAGCGAGGCGGGCAGGCACAGAAACGAGACGATGCGCTGCGCGGGCTGCAAGGCGCACAGGTCGCTGACCTGCATGCCCTCGCCGGCGCTTTTTACCTGCGGGATTTGCTGTACGGGCACAGTCGCGCAATCGCCATCGTCCGCGAATAGATACGTAATCTGGCTCGTGCTGCTGTGCTGCAGCCAACGTGGCGGATGCTTGGTGCGGGTTGTCACGCTCGGCGGCTCGGCTTTGTGCGTTCGTCCCAGGTGCCCGCTCGCGCTCAGCATGACGACGGTGGCTGCTTCTGGCACGAGGAAGTCGGCTTGCGATAGCGCGCTGGCTTCACCATCGGCGATGATGCTGCGGCGTGGATCGCCATAACGTTCTTTCACCGCCGTCAATGACTCGGCAATATGCGCGCGCTGCCGCTGCGGATTTTCCAACAGCGTTTGCAACTGCTTGATATGCTGGCGGGTCGCTTTGTATTCGTCGCGCAGCTTGCGGCGTTCCAACGCTGCCAGGCGGCGCAGCGCCATATCCAGGATGGCGCTGGCTTGAGTCTCGCTGACTTTGAATTGCTTAATCAGGTTGCGGCGGGCGGTTTCGCTGCTGCGTGACTTGCGGATTGCCGCGATGACGGCGTCCAGCTCATCTAACGCGATGAGAAGCCCCTCCAGGATATGGGCTCGTTCTTGCGCGCGCGCCAGGTCAAAGTGGCTGCTGCGCTGCAAGACCTCCAGCCGGTGCTGTAGATACACGCGCAATGCCTGCTTCAAGGTGAGCAGCCGCGGCTGCCCATCGACCAGCGCCAGCATGATGATGCCGAAGGTGCTTTGCAGCGGCGTGAGCTTGAAGAGGCGCGCCAGCACAGCGGTAACATCCACATTGCGCTGCAGCTCGATGACCAGGCGGACGGCATTTTGACGGTCGGATTCATCGCGCAAATCAGCCAAGCCCTTAAGCCGATTGGCGTTGACCAGCATGGCGATACGCTCGATCAACGTCGTCTTGTTGACTTGATAGGGCAGCTCGCTGATGATAATGCGCGATTTGCCGCCGCCCATATCTTCGACATGCAGCTTGGCGCGCAGGGTAATCTTGCCGCGCCCGGTCGCCAGCGCTTGTCGCAACATGTCGTCTTTGCCGCGCCGCCCATAAATGACGCCGCCAGTGGGGAAGTCGGGGCCCTTGACGAAGCGCATCAGCTCATCGACATCAATTTCATCCAGCCGCTGCCACTGGTCAAGCAAATGGCACAGCGCATCGCAGACTTCGCCCAGGTTGTGCGGCGGGATATTGGTGGACATGCCAACCGCGATGCCAGACGCGCCATTGACCAGCAGGTTGGGCAAACTGGCTGGCAGCACAGTTGGCTCGTCCAACGTGCCATCAAAATTGTCGGCGAAATCAACCGTGTCTTTATTAATATCAACCAGCAATTCGCTGCCGACGCTGGCCATGCGCGCTTCTGTATAGCGCATGGCAGCCGCGCCATCGCCGTCAATGCTGCCGAAGTTGCCTTGCCCGTCGATGAGCATATAGCGCATGGAAAAGTCCTGCGCCATGCGCACCATGGTGTCATAAACAGCGGCATCGCCATGCGGATGATATTTGCCCATCACCTCGCCAACGATGCGCGCGCTCTTTTTGTGCGTGCCGCCCGCGCCGATGCCCATATCGTGCATGGCGTACAAGATGCGCCGATGCACGGGTTTCAAGCCATCGCGCGCATCCGGGAGCGCCCGCGACACAATCACGCTCATAGCGTAACTCAAATAGGCATCGCGCATTTCGCTTTCGATTGTGACTTGATGAATCGAAGAATCGGACATCGTGCGGCCTCAACGATAGCGAATAGCGAACAAACCAGCAGCGCGCGGAAAAGCGGGCACAGCGACACCATTGTAGATGCCAAATAGAAAATCTGTCAAACGCGCTGCTGGCGAAAGCGCCCCTCACCAAAAATAAGGGCGGGCTAATTCTGCTAAATCGCTGATAAAACTCCCCTTCCCTGATGATTTGAGGGAAGGGGACGGGGGATGGGGATAGAAAAGCTGGGAGGCGAAGCGCGACTAAATCTCGCTGAGGATGAGACTCTCGAAGTCGTCGAAATCGACAGCCGGCTCGGGCTCGAGCGCGCCCTGCTCTTCCAAGGTGGTGGTCGGCGCGATAGCCTCACGGTCTTGATAGGCGTGGAAACCGGTGCCGGCTGGGATGAGCTTGCCGATGATGACATTTTCTTTTAAGCCGTGCAGCGGGTCAACCTGCCCTTCGATGGCTGCGCCGGCCAAGACCTTGATGGTGTGCTGGAAGCTGGCGGCGGAGAGGTAGCTGTCGGTCTCGAGGGCGGCTTTGGTGATGCCCAGGAGGACGGGCTGCGCTTTGCAGATAATTTTGTCCGCGGCGCGCAATTTTTCGTTGATCTCGCGCAGCTTGCGCTCGTCGATCAGATCGCCAGGCAGCAGGTCGCTGTCGCCAGTTTCGGTAACTTGCACTTTGCACATCATCTTGCGGATGACGGTTTCGAAGTGCTTGTCGGCGATATTGACGCCTTGGCTGCGATAAACTTCCTGGATTTCGCTGAGCAGGTAGAGTTGCGTGGCTTCTGTGCCCTGCACCTCCAGGATGCGGTGCGGGCTTTTGGAGCCTTCCGTCAGCTGTTCACCCGGCACGATGGTCATGCCATCGTAGATTTCTTTGCGCAGGCGCGCATTGGCGGGGATCTCGTAGTCGTTTTCTTCGCGGTGTTCCTTGCGGATGTAGATGGTATCCGCTTCCAGGTGGATGATGCCGCTCAGCCCCGCCGCCAGTTTGCCTTCGCCATCGCTTGCCAGCGTCGCCCGCGCTTTGACTTCCTGCCCATCTTCGACGAGGGTTTTCCAGCCCTCGGGCAGGACATGCACTTCGCTCTCCATCGTCTCGTTGATGACTGTGGCGATGCGGACCACGTCCTGGCCCTCCCCCCGCTCCGAAAGCCGCAGGGTGCCGCCGTGCTCCGTCATTACCGCCTCGCCTTTGGGCTTGCGACGGGCTTCGAACAATTCTTCGACGCGCGGCAGACCGCTGGTGATATCGCCTTGGGCATAGACTGCGCCAGCTGCATGGAAGGTGCGCAGGGTCAGCTGCGTGCCGGGCTCGCCGATGGATTGCGCGGCAATGATGCCGACCGCCGCGCCGATATTAACCATCTCGCCCGTGCCCAGATCACGCCCATAACACAACGCGCAGCAACCATGGATCAGGTCGCAGGTCAGCGGGCTGCGCACAGCGATCGTTTCCAGGCTGGATTGCTGCAGCCGGTCGGCGATTTCTTCGTCGATCATTTCATTGCGTCTGACGATGAGGTCACCCGAATCGGGGTCGCGCAGGTCAGCGCCGGCGCAACGCCCAACGATGCGCTCGCTGATGGATTGCCCGCCGATGTCGTCGCTGCGGCGGATTTCCAAAGCATTGATGGTATTGCAGTCGATGGTATTGACGATCATATCCTGCGCGACATCCACCAGCCGCCGCGTCAGATAGCCAGCATCGGCTGTGCGCAGCGCCGTATCCGCCAAGCCTTTGCGCGCGCCGTTGGACGACATGAAGTATTCCAAGGTGTTCAAGCCCTGGCGGAAGTTGCTGCGGATGGGCAGCTCAATGATGCGCCCGGCCGCGTCCGCCATCAAGCCGCGCATGCCAGCCAACTGCGTGATAGGGCCATAGCCGCCTTTAGTCGCCCCGGAACGCGCCATGATGGCGATGGGACCATAGGGGTCGAGGGTATCTTCAATTTGGTCTTGCAGGTCGTCTTTGGCGCGCGTCCACTCGTCGACTGTGATTTGGTAGCGCTCTTCCTGCGTCATCAGCCCGCGCCGATAATCACGCTCAGCGCGTTGCACGACAGAATCCGCCTGCTGCATGATATCCTGGCGCGCATCGGGCGTGGACAAGTCGCTGACGGCGATGGTCGTGCCTGAGATGGTCGCATAATGAAAGCCGAAGTTCTTCACGGCATCGACGACTTCGGTGGTGCGGTCTGCGCCGATGACCTGGTAGCAGCGCGCGACCAGCTCCTGCAAGCCTTTTTTGCCCATGGTCTCTTGCACGAAGCGCATCTCATCAGGCAGGATGCGGTTGAAAAGCGCCCTGCCGACGGTGCAGATTTCCGGCTCGTCTTGTGGCGAGCGGTCATCGTAGACATTGCCCAGCAGGATGGGGCTGTGCAAGCCGACCAAGCCGATGCGATACAGGTATTCCACTTCGTCCATATCAACCACCACGCGTCGCTGGTGCAGGTTGGTGATCTCCAGTTGGTCTTCCAGTTTGCGCGCCCGCATGTATTTGCGCATCTCGTAGGCATTCGCCAGCAGACAATCGACCTCGCCAGCCAGCAGGGCATCGACAGTCCGGTCGATAGCCGACTTGATGACGCTCTGGCGACCGTTGGAGTCGCTGACAACTTCATCCATGAATAGCTGGGTCTGCGGTATCTGGCGGAATTGCGCGTAATAATAGCCGTTGGAGCGCTCGGCAATGCCGACGGTGTGATTGCCCGAATAAAGCGACTGCTCGTTGCGGAATTCATCCGCGCGCGAACGCAAAGCCACGATTTCGACTGTGGGGTCCATGGTCAGGTAGTAGTTGCCCAGGACCATATCCTTGGCGGGGCCAACAATGGGCGCGCCATCGGAGGGCTTGAGCAGGTTGCGCGTGCTCAGCATCAATTCGCGGGCTTCATTGACTGCCGCCTCGCTCAATGGCACATGCACAGCCATCTGGTCGCCATCAAAGTCGGCGTTGAATGCCGAGCAAACCAGCGGGTGAATCTGGATGGCTTTGCCCTCGACCAACAGCGGCTCAAATGCCTGGATGCCCAGCCGGTGCAGGGTTGGCGCGCGATTCAATAACACAGGGCGATCCCGGATGACTTCTTCCAGCACTTCCCAGACTTCGGGCTGTTCGCGCTCGATGATCCGTTTCGCGCCTTTGACATTGCTGGCATAGTTGTATTCCACCAGCTTGCTGATGACAAAGGGGCGATACAGCTCCAGCGCCATTGATTTGGGCAGCCCGCATTGATGCAGCTTGAGCTTGGGGCCAATGACGATGACCGACCGCCCTGAATAGTCGACGCGCTTGCCCAGCAGGTTGCGGCGGAAGCGCCCCTTCTTGCCTTTGAGCATGTCGCTCAGCGATTTCAGCTCGCGTCGGCCGCGCCGGCTTAGCGCTTTGCCGCGCTGGCTGTTGTCAATCAAGCTGTCGACCGCTTCTTGCAACATCCGTTTTTCGTTACGCACGATGACATCGGGCGCGCCCAGATCAAGCAGGTGCTTGAGGCGGTTGTTGCGGTTGATGACGCGGCGATACAGGTCGTTTAAGTCACTGGTAGCAAAGCGACCGCCATCCAACTGCACCATCGGGCGCAGGTCGGGCGGGATGACCGGCAGCACAGTCAGGATCATCCATTGCGGTCGGTTGCCATCCGGTTCGTTGCCTTTTTTGTCGCGGTCGCTATCTACGACAGTTTCGCGGCTTTTCGCCAGACGTTCGACCACGCCCAGGCGCTTGGTGGCTTTGCGGGCGCGCTGCTTGGACCGTGTCGTGCGCACCTCGTGCCAAAGCTCCTTTTCCATCTTCTTCAGGTCGAGACTTTTGAGGATTTCATGGAAGGCTTCCGCGCCCATATCCGCCTGGAAGACATTGCCAAACTTGCTTTTGAGTTCACGGTAACGGCTTTCTGACAAGAACTGCAAAGCCTGCAATTCCGCAAGCTCGGCCAGTTGCGTCTCGGCATTGCCGCGCAGCTCGCTCATTTTGTCTTCGAGCCGCGCCAGGTGCTCGCCCATGGCGCTTTCGACATCGGCATTGGCTTGGTCGATATCGCCGCTGACCTTTTGGATTTCTTCGGTTTTCAGCCCCGCCATTTCGGTTTCCAGTGCGCTGAGGTATTCGCCGATCATCTCTTGCATGCGGCTGACATGGTCGCTGGTGATGATTTCCCCGCGCCCCACGACTACCTTGCCAGCGGATTCCAGGTGGATCTGGCTGGGCGCGACTTGACCGAGTAGGTCGGATATGCTGGCTTCGACTGCGCGCCCTTCGCGGACAGCCGCGTCGGTCAGGCGGTCCCGCTCTTTCTCGAAGTGCCGGTCGATTTCGCGGACCCGCCGGTCAAATTTGGCAGCGGCTTGGTCACGGGTTTCGCGCAGATCCGCCATCTGCTCGTCAATTTCGTCTTTGAGCTCGGCTTCTTTATTTTCCAGCTCTTGATCGATGCGCGCGATCGCTCGCTTGCGGGCGTCTTCATCCACCTGGGTGATGACATATTGGGCGAAATAAAGCACGCGGTCGAGGTTGCGGCGGCTGACATCCAGCAGCAAGCCGAGGTAGCTGGGGACGCGGCGCGTGTACCAGACATGGGCGACTGGCGCGGCCAACTCAATATGTCCCATGCGCTCACGGCGAACGGAGGAGCGCGTTACCTCGACGCCGCATTTGTCGCAGATGATGCCCCGATAGCGGATATTCTTGTACTTGCCGCAATAGCACTGCCAGTCACGCGTGGGGCCAAAAGTGCGCTCGCAGAAGAGACCATCCATCTCCGGGCGCAGCCGCCGATAATTAATCGTCTCCGGCTTGGTTACCTCGCCGTAAGACCAGGAACGAATCTGCTCGGGCGAAGCCAAACTGATGCGCAATGCGCTAAAGTCTCTAGCCTCCAAAGCCCAACCTCCTCTGCGCTATGATGCTATATGAGTCGCTGAAATGATGCCGTGCCGACACACAAATGCCAATGCCAACAGGGCAACAGAGAACACAGCCCCTGAGCCCCTAAGACAAGGTTGATATGTGATTAATTCGCATATAGTGAACATTGTAGCGCGAATTGCGAGGCTGTCAAGGCACAGAAGTAGTTTTATCTCTGCACTTCAGTAGTATTAATACCCCTCCCTCATTTTGGGGGAGGTGGGGTGGGGGTAAAACTGTATGCTATAATGCCCGCGCAAGTTCGCAACAGGAGCGCAGAAACCATGCCGCAATTGCTCAATGTCGACGCAGCCTTGGCGCAGATCCTGGCGGATATGCAGCCGCTGGGCAGCGAGAGCGTCGCGCTGGCGGAATCGCTGGGTCGCGTCATCGCCACCGACATCGCAGCGCCGCTGGATTTGCCGCCATTCGACAACTCCGCCATGGACGGCTATGCCATTCACCACGCAGACAGCCTCAGCGCCAGCCCACAGCAGCCAGCGACCTTGCACGTAACGCAGGATATATCGGCAGGCGACAGTCCGACAGACACTTTGCAGCCCGGGCAAGCCGCCCGCATCATGACCGGCGCGCCTATTCCAGTTGGCTGCTCCGCAGTTGCGCCTGTGGAAGATACCGACGACAACTGGCGCAAAGCCAGCGGCACTGCCCCGCCCGAAGAAGTGCGCATCTATAGCCGCTACGGATATGGCGCGAATATCCGCCGCAAAGGTGAGAACATCGCTTTTGGCGCAACCATCATGGGAGCGGGCACCATCATCCAGCCAGCCGAGATGGGCATGCTGGCGGCGATCGGCTGCGCGCGCTTCGAGGTGCTGCGCAAGCCCAAGGTCGTCATCCTGGGCAGCGGCGACGAATTGGTCGATGTGCACGAAACGTTGAGCGCCGGCAAAATCCGCGATACCAACAGCTATACCTTGGCTGGCTTGATACGGCAGGCGGGCGGCATCCCCATCCGCTTGCCTATCGCGCGCGATAAGTTAAGTGAAATCCGCGCCTTGTACAGCCGCGCCCTGGGCATCAATCCCGACATGATCATCAGCAGCGCGGGCGTTTCAGTGGGGGCGGCTGACCTCGTGCGGGAAGTCATGGACGAGCTGGGCGATATCGACTTTTGGCGCATCAATATGCGTCCTGGCAAACCGCTGGCTTATGGCGCGCTGCAAGGCATTCCTTTTTTCGGTTTGCCCGGCAACCCCGTTTCCACCATGGTTACATTCGAAGTCTTGGTGCGGCCCGCATTGGCGAAGCTGGCTGGGCGCGCGCTGCGCAGGCGGACTATACAAGCGACCACCGCCGACGATCTGCGCTCGGATGGGCGGCGCAGCTACAACCGTGTGCGGCTCTCTCGGGAAGGCGGCGCAGTTGTAGCGCGCTCGACCGGCAGTCAAAGTTCGGGCGCGTTGATGTCCATGCTGCTGGCGGACGGGCTGGCGATTATCCCCGAGGGACAGCGGTTTGTGCCAGCAGGCAGCGAATTGCCGGTGCTGCTGCTGCGCCCACTTGAGTAGACAGCGAGGATGACTGCCATGCGCGATATTCGCCGAATACAGATGCTGCTGGTCGTGATTGGCTTGGCGGCCGCGTCTTATTTGAGCTACTTGAAAATCACCGATGCGCCAGCCGTCTGCGTAGAAGCGGGCGCATTTGATTGCAATGTCGTGCTGAACAGCCGCTATTCGGAACTGGCGGGCATCCCAATCGCCTATCTGGGCTTGGCGGTCTATGCCATCATCGGCGGGCTGCTGTTGCTGGAAACGCGCCTGGACTTCCTGCGCGAGAATGCCAGCCTGCTCATCTTTGGCATCGGGCTATTCGCCTGGCTGTTTTCGATGTGGCTGGTCTATGTCC
Source organism: Chloroflexota bacterium (assembly GCA_009840575.1). GTDB lineage: Bacteria > Chloroflexota > Anaerolineae > Aggregatilineales > Phototrophicaceae > UBA6055. Next base: position 56,090 of record VXNO01000084.1, read on the forward strand.
AGGTGGGTTTGCTGCAGGCGCTCTGCCCCTGGTGCCTGACGCACGAACTGAACTTTACGATCCTCTTCGGCACAATCGTCTATCGCGTGTATCGCAGCTTGTAAGCGTGGGCTAACGCGGCGCGCCACGCAGGGTTCTCGCCAGGATGTCTTCTTGCTGGCGGCGGTGATTGCCGCGGCCGCGCTGGCGGCTCGATTCGCGTGGGTTCAGGCTGGTTTCGCTTTGCATCGCGCGGCGGAATGCCTGCGCCATGGAGGTGGGCATGTCCTCGTCTTCGTCTTCATCGATTGCGGCTGCGACCGGCTCTTCGGGCTGCTTCATCGTTAAGTCGATCTTGCGCGGGCGGCCGCTCTTTTTGATGACCCGCACTTGCACAGCTTGCCCGACCGCAGCGACATCACTGGGCGAGCGAACATAGCCATCCGCCATTTCTGAGACATGCACCATGCCGGGTCGTTCCGCGCCAAAATCGACGAAGACGCCAAAGTCTTCCACGCGGATGACTTCGCCAGTATAGGTATTGCCTTGTTTGATGGTCGCCCAAGGCACGGCGGGCGGCTTCTCAAAAGTCAGGGCGACATGGCCATCGCGCCGCGTTTTATACACAAAGGCGGTGATTTCCGCGCCGGGCTGCATGTTGGCGCCGTTGCCGTCCGCGTTCAACTGCGATACATGCAACAAAGCGTCTTGCTCCGTGCCAATATCCACCAGCGCGCCATAAATGCCCAGATGCCGCACCTTGCCTTGTACTTCCGCGCCGATCATCAGCGCCCCCGCTTTAACTGACATACTTCACTTACTCCTCGTTCTCGCTTATTGCATCGCGTCTTGCTTAGTTTGTCGGGCAGGCTTCTTCATCGCCGACGCCCTCACCCACATAGTTATAGTCTTCGCCGCTGTAGCTTGTGAATGAGGTGAAACCAGCCCATTCAAACAAGCTGGTGCATTCCAGCAACTGCTGCAATTCAGACGCCCCCAGATGCAGCAAACCGATGATCGGGCTGTCGGTCGCAAGTGAGCCACCCGCGGGATTGGCGACGAAGGCATAGATTACCAGCGAGCGCTCGGTGTACATCAACGCGACATAACCTTGTTCTTCGCTGACTTGCTGTCCAATCGCATAGTTTGGCTCGCCATAGCGATCATAAACGGGACCAAAAGTCATGACTGGCGCCGTCTGCAGCAAGAAGGAAGATACATTTTCGCCATCGCGGCTGACCACTTGGCAGCAGCCAGGATTTTCACCCTCGGCAAAGGTGAAGCTGCGCGCCAGGCTGTCTTCTTGGGGCTCGGGTTCTTCGACAATTTTGAAGCGCTCATCGCCTTCGATGATCAGTTTGGCATCGCGATAAGATGTTTCATCGGGGGTGATGCCCTGCCAGCAAGGCGCTTCGCAAGGCTCGCCCGTCATCAGGCTTATATCGCGCAATTTGGTCTCGTCCAGCAGGTTGACCTCGCCACCACAGGCGGTAAGCAACAGCGCAGCCACTAGCAGGCATAGGGGCAGGAGTCGGTTCATCTGGCTTCGCTTTCGCAACATAGCGGTCCTTGCAACGGAGCAATCATAGCAGAGTCCGCCAGCATCCCGCAATAGCGCGGCAAGGCGAATTTCATCCAGCCTCAGCCGGCATCCACGGTCAAAGTGAGTGTATACACGCCGATGGTGCCGCCATACTGGTTGCCATAGCGCGTGGCGATGATTACATAGGGGCCGTTATCCGGCAGGACGAAGTCGCTAATCAGTGAATCGGTGCTGCGTCCGGTCGCGCTCAGCAGGTTGGGGTCGGCATCGTCATTGGCGGCCAGCTCACGGTCGCCCGGGCTTATCAAATACAAATTGGTATCCAGCGTCTGCGATGCCATGCTGATGCTGATAGTATCGCCGGCGTTGCCAGTGAAGCCATAGACATCGAAGGTGTTGTCGGCGGAGATGATGCCTGAAACTGGCTGCCCAATCTCTATGGCGGGCGGGTCAAAGGCTTCGCTTTGATAAGCCAAAGTGCGGCTGCCAGCGTCAATGAAGCCGGCTTCGCCCGCGCTCGCCGCGCCCAGCGGGTCAATGCTGAAATTGGTCAGGTAGCGCTGGCCGGGCAAGGGGAATTGAATCTGGTTGACCAACGGAATGCCATTGACCTCGATGATGAGCGCGAAATCGACTGGTGGCGGCTGGTCGGAACAGGTATTTTGATACCAGACTTCGACTTCGTAGGTGCCGGGGCGCAGGCGGCCGGGGGGCCAGTAGATGTGCGAGACTGGGCTGCCCGTCTCGGCAGGCACGCAGTTGACATTGCCATCTTCCGCCAGGATGCCGCCGCTGGCCACGCTGGGGTTGTCGTCATAGACCGACTCGCCGACCGGGTCTCGCACCAGCAGCTGCAAGTCCGCGCCTGTGCTCCAATAGAGGCTGACTTCGATATCGCCTTGCGGCAGGCTCAGGGCGCTGGTTTGAACGGGGGCATCGGCTGTCGCGCCGGTCAATGTGAGCTCGAATTGCCCGACTGTGCCGCCAAGCCCTTTTCCGTAGCGCGTGGCGACAATGGTATAGGAACCACTGCTCAGGAGGCGGGCATTGGCGATGCTGGAATTGGTCGTGCCGCCAGAATCATCGTTGATATCGACAACGATTCCAGCGGGGTCGACTAACTGCAAGAACGTATCCAGGTTTGGCCCGACCGCCTGCATGTCGATGGATACGATTTCGTCAGCCGCGCCTGCGAAGCGATAAGCCAGCACGGGCTGCGTATTGCTAATCGCGCCGCTTACGGTTGTGCCGCGTGTGATTGGCTGCGCGACAGAAGCCGCCGCCGCATAGCCGCTGGGCAGGATAGTCAAGCTGGCGCTGGGGTATGCGCCGCCCGGGCTGACGACGGCGCTGCCATCCGCGGCGATTTCAAAGCGCCCGACATAGATGCTGGATTGCCCGGGCGCTGGCGGGGACAAGGTACCGGACATTTGCCCGCTCAATGCGCCATCGACGCGGACATCGGCGAAGAATTGCACGCTGCTGGTCTGGGCATCGCAGGCGGATTCATAATAGATGATGATTTCATAACTGCCGGTCGCCAGGTAGCTGGGCTGCCAGGTAGCGGTCTCGACCGAGTTGTTGCTGACGACTTCGCAGAAGCCATTGGCGTCAAAGCCGAAAGCGCCGCCGTTGCTGGTCGCGCGGGAATCCCAGTGCAGGGATTCGCCTGTGGGGTCGCGCACTTCCAGGTTGAGGTCAGCCGCGCCGCTCCAGCTCAGGCGCACTTCGATGCCGGCATTCAACAAAACCAGCGCCGACTCGGCGGTCGCTGCGCCCGCATCCACCGGCTCGGCGACAGGGGCGGAGCTCGCCAGCAAAAGCTCGAAACTGGTTTCGCTGGGCGCGCTGCCCGGCGCAAAATACACAAAAGCATGGTAACGTCCGCCGGCTGCCAGCGATACATCCCCCAGGCTGATCGCGCCCGTCGCGGCATCGTCGGCTGCTTGCGCGATGGTGTTGCCGCCGCTATCCGCCAGCAGCAGCGCCAAGGGGCTGCCCTGCCCCGATAACGACAGGCTTGCGACAGCGCCAGGCGTGGCATCAAAGACATAGGCGGAGGCGCTGGCATCGGCATTCAATGCGCCGGCCGCAGCAATGCCCGGCAGCAGCGCGTTCCCGCCATTCTGCGCCGCCGCCGGCAGCCAGCAAGCCAGCAGGAGCATGAAGGCCAGTAGCAAGGAGTGGCCCAAGCCTTTGCGAAAAATCGTATGTAAGCCAGGCATGCTATGAACCCTCCACCCCTGCAGCACGGGATCTCACTGTATAGCGAGTGTAGCCGATTTTGCCGCGACTTGCCAGATGCGCCCGCGCTTTAGACTGCCTTGGCTCCATCCAGCCCCAACTCGGATGCGTGGTCTTGCATGGCGCGCAGCACCAGCGGCACATGAAAAGCCCAGACATCCACGCCCAGCAGCGCGCAGCCATCAATCACATCCTGGCGGTTGACGCCAGCCGCGAATGCTTTGTCCTTCCACTTTTTGCGGATGCTGCGGATTTTCACATCGCGGATGTCTTTGCTGGGGCGGACGAGCGCCACCGCCGTTATCAAGCCGGTCAGCTCATCGACGGCATACAGCGCCTTGTCTCGCAAAGTGATGCGGTCATCGGCAGCGAGCGGACCATGGCTGAGGATGGTGCGGATGTCTTCTTCGCACAGGCCGCGTTCGCGCAAAATGGGCGCGCCGAGCATGGGGTGCTGCTCCAACGAGGGGTGGATCTCCCAGTCGAAATCATGCAGCAAGCCGACCAGCCCCCAGGCGTCGGCGGCTTCGCCATAATGCTCAGCATAGGCGCGCATGGCGAACTCCACCGCCAGCATGTGCTTGCGCAAGGAGTCGGACTGCACGAATTCACAGACGATTTCGTAGGCTTGGCTTCGGTTCACGGGGAGATTTCCTCAAATACGAACGGGAGAATGGTATCAAGGGCGGAGTCTAGGTCGCCATGGAAAGGCGCGCAAGGGATGTCCAGATAACTGAAGACGGTGCCCATGCGCGCATAGCCGGCGTCTTCGCCCAAGGCAACCCAGTGATGCCCGCGGTTGGTGAGCTGGCTCTTGTTGCGCTCGGACAAGGTGTGGGCAATGAAGATGTTGGAGCGGCGGGCGATGGTGCTGTCGGCGCTTTCCGGGTTGCCCTTGCCCATCAGCTTGACTTCGCAGAAGAAACGGTCGCCAGCGCGGTTGATGAAGTGAAAGTCGACCTCGCGGGATTCGCCGGTTAGCCCCTTGCCGCTGTAGAAATCGCGCGGAACTTGGAAGAGCTTCGCCAAAGTGAGCATGAG
>VXNO01000019.1 GCA_009840575.1 Chloroflexota bacterium
GGGATGGGGGCTGTAGTCGCAAGACTTACCTGCGCTTACTGAGACGCATAGACACACAGGAATTCCCTATTTTTTGCATTCAGTTGAGCAAATTTAATCAACACTTCTTGAAGACGTAGCCTCCCCCCGTTGATACGGGGGACCGAGGGAGGTAGATTGTGAAAATAAAGGCAGTGATTTTGGCGGGCGGCAAAGGTACGCGCCTGGGTGTCTTGACGATCAAGCGCGCCAAGCCAGCCGTTCCTTTTGGCGGCAAGTACCGCATCATCGATTTCGCGCTCAGCAACTGTGTCAATTCCAATATCTTCGATGTCATGGTGCTGACGCAATATCGCCCGCACAGCCTCAACGACCACATCGGCAAGGGGCGTCCCTGGGACTTAGACCGCTCCTTCACCGGGGGCGTGCGCCTGCTGCAGCCCTATCAAGGCAGCTTTGATACCGACTGGTACGCTGGCACAGCTGATGCCGTAACGCAGAATCTGAACTTCATCCGCCAGGGCAGACCCGAGTTTGTCTTGATTTTGTCGGGCGATCATATCTATGAGATGGATTATGACATGCTTGTGCAATACCACCGCGATAAAGGCGCGGATGCCACGGTCTGCACCATTCGCGTGCCCCTGGATGAAGCCAGCCGCTTCGGCATCGTCGATACTGACCTGGATTATCGCGTAGTTGACTTCGTGGAAAAACCCGCATCGCCGCCCGGCAACCTGGCGAATATGGGCGTGTATGTATTCGACTACGCGGCGCTGGAACAGGTCTTGCAAGCAGACCATGCGGATAGGTATTCCGAACATGATTTTGGCAAAAACATCCTGCCCAAGATGGTCGCCGAGCGCATGAATGTCTACGCCTATCCTTATGGCGGCTACTGGATTGATGTCGGCACAGTCGATGCTTACTGGGAAGCGCACATGGATTTGCTCTCTAGCCCGCCATCGCTCAACCTGAACGACCGCACCTGGGTCATCCATACGCGCAGCGAAGAACGTCCGCCGGTGCGCATCGGCGCGGATGCCCGCATCGTCGATAGCATGATTAGCGATGGCGCGGCCATTGGCGCGGGCGCGGTCATCGAGCGCTCGATCCTCTCGCCCGGTGTATTCGTGGGTCCAGGCGCGGTCATCCGCGAGTCGGTTATCCTTAATGATGCCTACATCGAACGTGGCGCGCTGGTCGAGCGGGCGCTGGTCGATAAAATCGCCGTCATCGGCAAGGACGCGCGGGTGGGCGCTTGGCAAGACATGGGCGACCTGCGCATCACCAGCATCGGCAAGAATGCCCGCATCCCGCCCGCTTTCACCATCGGCGCAGGCTCGGTGGTCGGCTCGGATGTCGTGCACAGCGACTTCGCGCAATATCAGGACAGGCGCGTGCCCGCCGCCAGCCAGGTCAAATTCGGCGCGCGCTAACAACACAAAGGAGAGACAGATGACCAAGCTAAAAGTAGGCCTACAACTGCACCCGCAGCGCGTCAGCTATGCGGATTATGCCGCGGCCGTCCAAGCCACCGAAGCGCTGGGCGTGGATACAATTTGGAATTGGGATCATTTCTTCCCGCTGTATGGGGAGGGCGAAGGCGACCACTTTGAAGGCTGGACGTTGCTAACCGCCATCGCCATGCTGACATCCCGCGTGGAAATCGGCACCCTGGTAACCTGCAACAGTTACCGCAATCCAGCGCTGCTGGCCCACATGGCGAATACGCTTGACCATATCAGCGGCGGACGCCTCATCCTGGGCATCGGCGCGGGCTGGTTCGAGAAAGATTACGTCGAGTTCGGCTATGAGTTTGGCACAGCTGGCAGCCGCCTGCGGGATTTGGGCGAGTCCTTGCCTATCATCAAGCAACGCATGACGAAAGAGCTGCCGCCGCCAGTTCGCAACCCCATCCCCATCATGGTCGGGGGCGGTGGCGAAAAAGTCACCCTGAAATTGACCGCGCAACACGCCGACTTGTGGAACGGCTTTGGACCGCCAGCCACTTATGCGCACAAAAATCGCGTGCTGGACGATTGGTGCGCGACTGTGGGAAGGGATCCGTCCGAGATCGAACGCACAGTATCCATCACGCAGAATGATAATATCCCCGGCGACCTCGATGCCTTTGCCGAAGCCGGTGCCAGGCACTTCATCATGATGACTGCCGCGCCGCCGGATTACGAACGGGCCAAAGCGTTGGTCGCCTGGCGCGACAAAGCGAACGGCGGCTAGCCTGGTTGATTTGCAGGCAAGTCCATAAACTTAATTCGGCGCAGAGGGCGCAGAGGGTTTGCCAAGGCAATTTATCTTTGTGTTCTTTGCGGCTTTGTGGTTGATTTGTTGCATGACTTACTAGCGCCTTTTTCTGTAAAAAAAGAGGTTTGACGCGCTTGCCCTTGGCTCAACCCGCGACCACAGGCACGCGGCTGCAATCGCCATATTCGGTCGTGAAATCGCCACTGACCCAGCCATCGCGCCCCTCGACCGTGAGCTGCCACCAGCTATGTTGGCTGTCGCGTCCGCGGATAGGCGCGAGCGTGCCTGTGCCCAGTACCGACAAGACACGGTAGGTCGTGCCAGGGCCGCTGCGAAAGTTCAAGTTGACATTGACCAGCGCGCGGCAGATGCCATCGTTGGGGATGTAAGGGACGCCGGCGGGCAGCGCGGGAGTCGCCAGGATCTGCGCCGGCGATTCACGCACAATGACCGAAACCTCATCCGGCCGGCTGACGACTGCGCCGCGGTAGGCCAGGACACGCAAGGTGATGCGACCCAGGTTGGCGCGCTGCGGCAGAAAGTCCAGGATGGCTGTCATCGCCAGCTCACCCTGCAGCGACTCGGAGGACACCGTGCGCACAATCTGGTCATCGACGAAGAGTTTTACCTGGTTGATGCCGATGCTGTCCGCAGCCAGCACCGAGACCAATATCTGCTCGCCGAGCAGGAATTCATCGCCATCCGCGGGCGAGCCTATCTCGATAGATGGCGGTTGGCGCGCGCTATCGGTCGCATTGGCTGCATCGCTGGCGGGGCTGCGCGGGCTCAGGTTGCATGCCGCCAGCAGCAAGCAAGCGAGATAAAGAACGACTTGGCAGCGCGCGGCGGGCATCAACCAGCGATGACGAGTGGCAATTCAGCCTGGGGCTGCGCCTTGGGCAGACGCGCCTGCATGCTCCAGGGTCCTGTCCAGGTAACTTCCAGTTCCACCAGCTTGCCCTGCCAGTCGCCAGGCGCTTCGAAGAAGACCAACTTGTTTTGTGGGCTACGCGCCCGCCAGCGACCTTTATGGTGGTTCTCGACCAGCGCCTCGACCCGTTCGCCCAGATGCTGCGCGTTGATCTTCGCCACCACGCGGGCTTGCAGGTCTTCCAGCATTTTGTGCCGTTCGCGCTTTTCGACGTCGGGCACATCGTCGTCCATGCGGCGGGCGCTGACTGTTTGCGGACGCGGGCTGTAGCGCGCCAGATGCGCCTTGTCCAGTTGCAGCTCTTCCAACAAATCATAGGTCTGCATGAATTGCTCCCGCGTTTCACCGGGGAAGCCGACGATGATATCGGTGTTGATAGCGACCTGCGGGATGATTTTGCGGATTTTCTCTACCAGCCTGCGATACTGGTCAGCTGTGTAACCGCGCCGCATCCGCGCTAGCACTTCGTCCGCGCCTGACTGTACTGGCACTTCGATATGCGGCATGACGCGCGGCAACTCGGCAACAGCGCGCAGCAGCTTGTCGCTCATCCAGTTGGGATGGCTGGTGAGGAAGCGGATGCGCTCCAGCCCCGTCTGCTCGGCAGTCTTATGCACAACCCGCAGCAGGTCAGCCAGGTCAGGACCATCGGCGATGTCCTTGCCATAGCGGTCGACAATCTGCCCCAGCAGGGTAACTTCTTTGACGCCTTGCTCCGCCAGGCTGCGCACATGGGCGATGATCTCGCCGATGCGCCGGCTGCGTTCGATGCCGCGCCGGAACGGGATGATGCAAAAGGTGCAGGCATGCGAGCAGCCATAGACGACCGGCACATGCGCGCAAATTAGCTGTCCGCGTTCGCGCAGGGGCAAGACCAATTCGCCATCTTGCAAGGCATCGCGTTCTTGCCGAGCGGCTGCCTCCAGCTGCAGCGCTGCGGATTCGTGGCGGCGCCCGCTCAGGAAGTCCAACATCGGCGCGGGGTCGGACGGCGGCATAAAGACATCGACATAGGGCAGCCGCTTACGCATCCACAGCGGGTCGCGCAGGCCAACCATGCAGCCCATCACGCCGATGATCTTGTCAGGCTGTTGGCGCTTGAGCTTGCCCAACATGCCCAGCCGCCCCAACCCCTTTTCTTCGGCGCTTTGCCGCACCACGCAGGTATTGACGACCATGATGTCGGCTTCATCGCCAATAGTGGCAGCGCGATGCCCCAGCTTTTCCAGCTCGGATGCCAGCAACTGCGAGTCAGCGACATTCATCTGGCAGCCGAGAGTCCAAATGTGATATTGCATGAGTCTATTCTGCCAGCATTTGCGGACGAATGCAGCTATTGTAGCGGAGTCGGGCGCTTATTTCTACCCCCTTGGTCGCCCCAGCAACTCTAGGCCCACACGATCTTGCGCGGCAGGAAGGACGAATGCAAAAAAGCATGATAGGGCAGGACGCGCACTGAAAAACCAACCTGCCCCGTCTGGCTGTAGGTGTAGTCGGTCGCGTATGTATATGCGCCGCTGCCATTCTGCCCCAGCACGTCCATATTCACCGCCTTCCCCTCGGAAATCTGCCCCGAAGAATCCAGCAGTCCGCAATATAGCTGCACTTTGACATCCTGCGGGCGCAGCTGCCCCAGCGCGACAGAGGCTTGCACCTGCGTGCACGCGCCGATCTCGACAGCTTCCTTTTCGACAGCGACATCCAGCACAGACACTTCATGCCATACTTGCTCGAGGCGCTGCTGCCAATCGACAAATGCCGCCGTCCCCGCGAAGCCGCCGCGGCGCATTTGCTGGCTGATTCGGTAGCGCGGCATATAAAACTCGTCTGTGTACTGCTGCACCATGCGCTGCGTATTGAATGTAGATGCCATGCGCCGCATGCTGCGTTTGACGCGGCGGATCCATTCTCGCGGCAGGTTATCGCGTGATTGCCGATAGAAAAGCGGGATGATGTCCTGCTCCAGCAAGTTGTAGAGCGCCTGGCTCTCTACATAATCCTGGTGCGCCCATTCGTCTTCGGGGTATTCTTCGCCATTGCCGATCGACCAGCCGATATCATGGGCGTAGGCTTCCGCCCACCAGCCATCAGGGATGCTGCAATTCAAGCCGCCATTGTAGATGACTTTCATGCCGCTGGTGCCGCTGGCTTCTTTGGGACGGCGCGGCGTATTCAGCCAGACATCCACGCCCTGCACCATATAGCGCGCCACATTCATATCGTAATTCTCGAGGAAGACGATGTGTTCACGGAAGTCGCGGTCGCGCGCCACATTGATGATGCTGCGGATTAGCTCTTTGCCCTCGTGGTCGTGCGGATGCGCCTTGCCAGCGAAGATAATCTGCAGGGGGCGCTCGCTATCCGTAATCAGCCTGCGCAGCCGCTCCAAATCATAAAATATCAAGGTTGCGCGCTTGTAAGTGGCGAAGCGTCTGGCAAAGCCGATGGTCAAAGCATCGGGATTTAGCACTTCATCGGCGGCTTCCAGCTCGGTCTGGGATACGCCCCGCCGCAGCAATTGGGCGCGCAGCCGGTCACGTGCAAAAGCCACCAGCCGCTCGCGCCGGCGGACATGCGTGCGCCACAATTCCGCGTCGGGGATGCTGCTGACGCCTCGCCAAACTTCTTCCCGCGCCGCTTCGTGCCGCCAAGCCGGGTCAAGATAGCGGTCGAATAGCTGCGCCATCTCCTGGCTCACCCAGGTCTGCACATGGATGCCGTTGGTGATTGCGCCGATAGGCACTTCATGCACAGGCACATCAGGGTAGACCCAGCGCCACATCTTCCGCGAGACAGCGCCGTGCAACTGCGCGACGCCATTCGTGCCCGCCGAGAGATTCAGCGCCATGACGGACATAGAAAAAAGTTCATAATCGCCCATATTCTCACGGCCCAGGTCGAGGAATTGCTCCCGCGATAAACCCAGCTCGCGCATTAACTCGCTGAAGTGCTCATCGATCAGGTCAAAGCCGAACCGTTCCAAGCCAGCCGGCACCGGGGTATGCACGGTGAAGACGCTGCTGGCGGCGGTCAAGGCGCGGGCTTGTTCGTATGTCAAGCCATCATCGCGCATGAAATCGCGGATGCGCTCCAGCAGCAGGAAAGCCGAATGCCCTTCGTTCATGTGGAAGACATCGGCGCGGATGCCCAAAGCCCACAAGGCGCGCGCGCCACCGATGCCCAGCAAAATCTCCTGGCGAATGCGGGTACGGCGGTCGCCGCCATACAGACGGTCGGTCAGGTTGCGGTCTTCTTCCCAGTCATTGTCATCGATATTCGAATCCAACAGATAAAGCGATACGCGCCCGACCTGCACCTTCCATATCTGCGCGTAAAGCTCGCGCCCCGGCAGCGGCACAGCGATTTTGAGGGGCTGATCGTTCTCGTCCAACTGCAAGCGCAGCGGCAAATTGACATAATCGTTGATTGGGTAGGATTCCTGCTGGTAGCCATCGGCATTAAGAAGCTGCTGAAAATAACCTTCCTGATACAAAATACCCACGCCGACAAGCGGGACGCCCAAGTCACTGGCGCTCTTGAGGTGGTCGCCGCTCAACACGCCCAAGCCACCCGAATAATTCTGCAAGCACTCGGTCAAGCCGAATTCCATGGAGAAGTAGGCGATGGTCGGCGGGCGCTTGTCCTGCCCGTATTCCGCGGCGAACCAGCTCGCATCGGCACGTGTATAATCATCAACAGAGCGACAAACGCGCGCATAATGCGCCATAAAAGAACTATCCTGTACCAAAGCGCTCAGACGAGCCTGGATCAACCGTCCCAGCATGCCTTCGGGATTGTGCCCAGTCTCTTCCCAGAGCTGGGGGTCAAGGCGGCGGAATAGCGAGATGGCTTCGTGGTCCCATGCCCAGCGCAGGTTGTATGTCAGTTCTTGCAGACGGCTGAGCTGCGGCGGCAATTTGGGTGCGACAGTCACGCGCGCGACTGGTTGTACCATTGACGAGACTCCTTATGTCGGGCGTAACGGTCTTCTCTAGCAGCTTGCTTATTCTATGGAAGCATCACAAAATTGCCAGATTAAACTTTACTAATTTAAATTGATACAGAATGTTCGCAATTCTGTGCGCATTCACAAGTGTAGCCATTACAAATTGCGATTTTACCTGCGAAAAATGAGGGAGGCAGAAAAATAATTTTCAGAAAATATATTGAATTACAAGAATAATGATATTTTTCTTACGCGAAATCTATACAATTTTCTTTTTTCTGTGCTAGACTGAAAATAATTCGGTGCAAAATTTGAAGTCGGCAAGACAGTGGAGATGTAGAGATGTTGAAGAAACGTTACATAAAACGGGGAAAAATCTGCAAAGTTACCTTCTATACGCCCAAACAGATAGGCGCGGAGACAGTCGCCCTGGTCGGCGATTTTAACAATTGGGACGAGGCAGCCAATCCCATGCAGGCGCGCAAAGACGGTCGCTTCAGCGCCTGGCTGCACCTGGAAGCGGATTCGCAATATGAATTCCGCTACCTGGTCAATGGCGATGAATGGCACAACGACTGGGAAGCCGATGGCTACCTGCCCAACCCGCACGGCAGCGACAATTGCGTCGTCATCACTTGAGGAGCCTCTGGCACAAAGGGCGAGTCAGCGCCTCGCCCGATTCACTCCCCCTCGCCTCCCCTCCCGACGACGGGTCAAGGGAAGCAAAATACGCGCGAAAATGTGGTGAGTAATTTGATGCGATTGCCCTGAGGTTGCGCCCTATCTGATTTGCCGCCCTGCCTGCTTGTGCTAGAATCCCCAAAATTCCTGTGGGGGTTCGCTATGGCGCTGGCTGTGAAGCGCATCATCCTGGTTACGCAGAATGTGCAATTTGCCATCGATGTCAAGCGCGCCCTCGAAGCCTTGGGCGAATACAGCGTAACCACCGCTGCCAACGCGCGCAACGCCATCGAGTTTCTGCGTGAACATCAGGCTGACCTGCTGCTGCTGGATATGCTGGGCTTGCCTATTTCGCCTGGCATTATGATCGAATTGGTGCGCGCGCGCTCCGCCGATATTGCCATCGTGCTAGCGCCCGACCAGCCGGCTGTGCGCCAACTGGCGGGAGAATACGCCGCGAAAGCCGTGGTCGATATTCCCATCTTTGCGCGCGATCTGCTGCCGGTGCTGGAAGCCGCGCTGGCCACCCGCCCCGATTCCCTCCCGCAACTGCCAGTCGATTCTGCGCCAGCCAGCCAGGACACGCGCGAGATCGAAGCGCTGGTGGATGCCCTGGTGCCAGAAGATATCCCGCTGAATTATACGCGCCGCCGCTTGCAAGCCTCATACGAATTGCTGCATCCGCGCGCCGCCGAACCAGCCAGCACCGTGCAGGCTGTGGTCGAGCTGCGCATTGACCCGCCCGACGAAAACGATACCATCCGCTTCCATACCACCAGCATCGCCGACGACTTCGACGAATCCACTCTGGAGTCTGGCACTGATGATACCATCCGTGACCTGGGGCTGCGCCTGGCAAGCGCGCCCAGAGCCGGAGCCGAGCTAATAACCGCGCCGCAATCCGCATCCCCAATCGACGACAGCGCCGCCTTCCAGCAGATGCTCAACAACCTCTTGGATGAAAGCACACAACTGGACGACTTGAAACTGGAATCGCTCTTTGATACCACAGCCGAACTTGTTGGCGCGCTGGGCACGGGCGCTGTGCCACGCTGGCTACGCGAAACTGAGCTGTTGATAAGCGAACCTGAATTCCTGAATAGGCTCTTGCCGCGCGTGGACGAAGCACCTTTCCAAGCGACCGAAGCAGCTGCGCAAAAATCAACTGCCAGCCGCGAAACAGAACCAGCCACAGCGCCCGATGATGAAACAGTCCCCAGCGCCGAGCCAAAAAGCGACCCAGAAAGCAATACGGAAACAGCCACCGACGAGGACTGGCTGCCGCTATCCAGCCAGGACAAAGACCCGCTGCTCGCGCAACTGGCGCTCACCATGACGCAAAGTTTGACGGAACTGAGCGCCGATGCTACCGTGCTCAGCAAGGGGCAAAGTATTCACGCCTTCTCTGGTGAGATGCCGCTGGATAGCTTCCGCGCGCTGCGCCAGGTCATCGCCGATGACTGGGCGGCACAGGGAGAGCAATCGCGGCTGCGCTTCATCCGTCTGCCCGATGGCAGCGCCCACTACATGCTCTATTCGCGCAGCACAATTGCTGGCTTTTGCCTGACTTTGATTTTCTCTGGCGAGCGGCAACTGAGCGAAATTCGCCAGCAAGGCGATGCGCTATCGCAGGCGCTGGCTGCCGCGCCGGCGACACCGCCTGATAAACCTGCGCTGCCGGAAGAGCCCCCCACGCCAGAAGTTGATACACAGCCTTTTTCTTTTGTCTGGCTATTGGCGGATCCCGACTTGCCTTTGCCAAAAGCAGTCGCCGAGCAAGTGCTCTTCTGGCTGGAGCTGCAGTTGAATAGCCTCGGCTGGAGGATCCACCGCCTGGATGTGCACGGCGACTACATCTATCTCTACGCCGATGTGCCCGGCAATGCCTCCCCCGACGCCTTGATACGCGATGTGATGGAGCGCTCGCGGCAGATTGCCTGTGCTGAAGACCAGGCGCTTCCGCAGGAGCTTTGGGCGGATGCCTACCTGGTTCTGCAGCCGGGCCGCGCTATCAGCGACCGCGAACTGGGGCGCTTCCTGCAATTTGCCCGTGCCTGAAAAACCTTACCACCGAGTACACCGAGTTTTTTGAGTAAACCGAGAAAAAAGCGAAGGTTTTGCGATGCCGCCGCTTGCCGCATTTGACTTTCATCCACACTTGCGCTAGCATTATCG
>VXNO01000066.1 GCA_009840575.1 Chloroflexota bacterium
CATCGCTGCCTCAAACGTCATGGCATCAGCCGTTTGCCCGAAACCGAGAGCAAGCCGCCCAAGAAGCAGCGCTTCAAAAAGTACCCTATCGGCTATTTTCACCTGGACATCTGCCAGGTCAGAACCGAGCAAGGCAAGCTCTATCTCTTTGTAGCCATTGACCGCACTTCCAAGTTTGCCTTCGCCGAGCTGTTTGAAAGGTCGAGACGCAAAGACGCTTGCGCCTTTCTGCGCCGGCTGATCAAAGCTGTCCCTTACAACATCCACACCATCCTGACCGACAATGGCGCTCAGTTTACGCATCAGGCGCGGGTCAAGCAGAAAAGTCAGTTGGAATTTGATAAGATATGTGAAGCGCATGGCATTGACCATCGCTTGACCAAACCCTATCATCCGTGGACAAATGGGCAAGTTGAGCGTATGAACCGCAGTATCAAAGAAAGTACGGTGTATAGCTACTTCTACCAGAGCCATGCCGAGTTGCGAGAGCATCTGGAGATGTTTTTGCAAGCCTACAATTTTGCCAAGCGGCTCAAGACTTTGAAGGGGCGAAGTCCCTATGAGTACATCTGGGATCGCTGGCGAGAGACCCCCGAGCGATTTCACCAAAAACCCACCCATCTTACTCTGGGACCACACAGCTAGCGGCGTCCGGCTCGCCGAGGCGCGCTGATGATCCTTAACATCCTCCTGCTGGTGGCTGGACTGGCTGGCTTGTTTTATGGCGGCAACTGGCTGGTGCGCGGTGCCTCCAATCTGGCGCTGTCTGCTGGCGTATCGGTGCTCGTCATCGGCATGACCATCGTCGCGCTGGGTACATCCATGCCCGAGCTGCTAGTGAGCCTGCAGGCGGCGCTGGCTGGCAAGAGCGACTTGGCGATTGGCAATGTCATCGGCTCTAACATCGCCAATATCGGCCTCATCCTGGGCGCGACCGGCTTAATAACCCCGCTGGTCGTGCAAGCCAGCTTGCTGCGGCGCGAAATCCCCATCATGCTGCTCATCACCGCTGGCAGTTTTGCCTTTGCCGCCGATGGACAAATCAGCCGGCTGGATGGCGCTGTGCTGCTGGCGGGCTTCGTAGCATTCAACCTGGCCTTTTATCTGCGCGCGCGGGACGAACAAAGGTCGCGGCAAGACGCGGAACCAGCAGCGCCAAGCGACAAGATCAGCCGCTGGCGGGAGCTGGCTTTCCTGGTCGCGGGCATCGCCGTGTTGGTCATCAGCTCGCGCATGATGGTGGAAGGCGCAGTCAACCTGGCGCGCATGATCGGCATCAGTGAGCTGGTCATCGCCATTACCTTGGTGGCATTCGGCACATCCCTGCCTGAGCTGGCGGCATCGCTTTCGGCGGCTTGGCACAAAGAAACTGACCTGGCCATCGGCAATATCGTCGGCTCGAATATCGCCAATTTGCTGCTGATCCTGGGCGCGACCGCGCTGGTGCAGCCTATCCAGGTCAACCGCAGTGAGGTGCAGTTGGAATTTCTGGTTATGTTCGCTTTCGCGGCTGTGTTGATTCCCTGCGCCCGCCAGCAAGTCTTGAACCGGCGCTTGTCGCTGGTTCTGCTGCTGGCTTATGCCGGCTTCATCGTCTACAGCTTGGCTTCAGGCAGCGCGCCCAATCTGCTACAATAATTGCGCCATCTCGTGGCGAAACAGGACACAACCATGCCCCAGCATCCGCCAGTTGCGCATTTTCGCAGCAGCAGCGGCGTTGATATCTATCAATTGCCTATGCTGCTCTTCTCACCGGATTTCAGCGGTCATGCCTACTTGCTGGATGGCGCGGGACCGCTCACCCTGGTCGATACCGGCTCGGGCATGCCGCAGAGCAATGCCGACCTGCTAGCGGGCTTCGCGGCATTGGGCGAGCGCTTTGGCAAGTCTTATGCGCTGGGCGATATTGAGCGCGTCATCCTCACACATGGGCATATCGACCATTTTGGCGGCTTGGCATTTGTGAAGTCGCGCGCCCATGCCGAAGTCGCTATCCACGAGCTGGATCGGCGCGTGCTGACCAATTATGAAGAGCGACTGGTGGTGGCGTCCAAGGCGCTGGGCATCTATTTTGACCGCGCTGGCATCGACCGCGAGCGCCGCGAAGAATTGTTCGCCATCTACGGCTTCGCCAAACAGCATGTAACTTCTATCGAAGTCGATATCAACCTGCGCGATGAGCAAACGCTGGACGGCTTGGAGTTCATTCATACGCCGGGACATTGCCCGGGCCAAGTCTGCATCCGCCTGGGCGATGTGCTGCTGAGCGCCGACCACGTGCTTTCGCGGACGACGCCGCATCAATCGCCCGAAAGCATCACGCATTATATGGGCTTGGATCATTATGCCGATTCCTTGCGCAAGCTGCTGAAAGCGCCGGGTATTCGCCTGGCGCTGGGTGGCCATGAAGACCCCATAGACGATCTCTACAGGCGCATCCAGGAAATCCGCGCCAGCCACAACCGCAAGCTCGAGCGTATCCGCACGATCATGCGCGCCCAAGGCAGACCCATGACCATCAGCCAGATATCCTCTCGGATGTACCCCGATGTACAAGGCTATCATGTGCTGCTGGCGCTGGAAGAAGCCGGCGCGCATATCGAATACCTCTATCAACACGCCCAGCTGCGCATTGCCAACCTGCGTCAGTTCGAACGCGAGGATAACCCCGCCATTCTGTATGAACTTTGGGAATAGGCTGCGCAGCAAGTTTTTACCATCGAGTTGAAACGGGCGAGTCTCCGCCTGTCCCCCTACAGCAAATCTCTATGCTGTGGCAAGTTATTTTTGACGCCAGCGTCTATTTCCATGTACACTAGGCAGGGAGCGCAACAGATGCAGGGAGGACAAGCCATGGGCAAGAAATCAAAACAGGGTGCCGCCGCCGCCGCCGCCGAGACTGTGCATGAACTCGCTGGCATCGTGCCGCGTTTTTTGGCTGGCATCATCGACGGTTTTTTGCTGCTGCTGCTCTTGCTGCTGCTGATGGTGGCGCTTTCTTCCAGCGGCCATCTCTTCCCGCCGGCGCTGGCGAACTTTTTCGGCTTAGCGGTGCCCGTCTTCTATTTCTGGTACTTCTGGACGCGCCGCGATGGCCAGACGCCGGGCAAGTTCGCGCTGAGCATCCGCGTCGTCAAAGCCGATGGCACCGCAATCAGCGATGTAGACGCTGTCATCCGCGCGATCGGCTACCAGGTCAGCGGCGCGCTCTTCGGGCTGGGCTACCTGTGGGCGCTGATCGACCGCAAGAATCAAGCCTGGCACGACAAACTCGCCCGCACTTATGTCGTGCGCAGCCAGTCACAGCGCCGCACGGTCGAAATCGGCTGAGGCGCGTATGTTGACGCGGCTGAGCTAGGGCAATGACGAAGCTGGCGCAATGGCTGGGCATCCCGCGCTATCGGGCGGATGAGTGTTATATGCTGGCGCTGCGAGCCTTCAGCCAGCGCAAGTTGGCAGCCGCGCAAGCACATATTGACGAGGCTTTGGAATTGCTGCCCGGGCACGCCGAATACCACGCCGTGCAAGGCTTCTTCGCTCACGAAGATAAGGCCTCGGAGCGCGCGGAAGCCTGTTACGAGCGCGCCATCCAGTTGAATGCCTACGAGATGCTGGCGAATTATGGGCGTGGCAGGCTCGCCTATCACAACCGAGACTGGGCTGCTGCCGCTGAGCGCTTTGTGAATGCGCTGGCTGCCCAGCCCCAGCGACCGGAAACGCTCTACTTCCTGGCGATGACGCAGCATCGTCTAGGCAAAAATGACGAAGCCGCGCGCTGGATGTCCGCCGCCGCTGCCGGTTTCGCCAGCTCCGCCGACCACCGCGAACGCCACTGTCATAGCTGGCTGCGCGAATTCGAAAAACTAAATGCAGTCGAGGCAGACATACCATGACCAGTCTATCTCGCGCAATAGTCGCCGCGCTACTCTGCTGCCTGCTGGGCATGGCTGTCTTGCCCGCGCAGGCGCAGGAAAGCCCGCTAACCTATTGGTGGAACGACCGCGTCTTTTACGAAGTTTTCATCCGCAGCTTTCAAGACAGCGATGGCGATGGCATCGGCGATATCCAAGGCTTGATCTCGCGGCTGGATTACCTCAACGATGGCGACCCAAACACCAGCCAGGACCTGGGCATCACCGGTATCTGGCTGATGCCGCCAGCCGAAGCGCACAGCTATCATGGCTACGACGTTACTGATTATTATGCGGTTGAGCGCGATTATGGCACACTGGCGGATATGCGGCAGTTGATGGCAGAGGCGCATAAACGCGGCATCGCCATCATCATTGATATGGTGCTCAACCATACCTCCAGCCGCCACCCGTGGTTCCTTGCCGCGCGCAGTGGCGACCCAGCCTGGCGCGACTGGTACATCTGGCAGGACGAAGACCCCGGCTACCGCGGGCCCTGGGGCGCTGTCGCATGGCACCCGGCTGGTGGCGACTACTATTACGGCGTGTTTTGGGATGGCATGCCGGATTTGAACTTTCTCAACCCCGAAGTAACGCAGGAGATGAAAAACATCGCGTCATTCTGGCTGCGGGATGTCGGCGTGCATGGCTTCCGGCTGGATGCTATCAAGCATTTGATCGAAGCTGGCGAAATCCAGGAAAACCTGCCCGAAAGCCGCCAGTGGCTGACCGGCTACGAGGCGCGCCTGGAAGAAATCAAACCGGACAGCTTCACAGTCGGCGAGATATTTAACGGGCCCTCCTTTGTTGTGGCTCGTTATGTCAACGAGCGCTCCATCGATATCGGCTTCGACTTCAAGCTGGCGGGGGAAATGATCGAAGCGGCATCGCGCGGCAGCAACCGCGATATCATCCGCGCCCAGCGAGCGGCTATGCGCGATTATCCCTTTAATCAATTCGCTACTTTCCTGACCAACCACGACCAGAATCGACTGGCGAGTACACTGCGAGAAGACATCGAGCGCAACAAAGTCGCCGCCTCGCTCTTGCTGACTAGCCCGGGCCTGCCCTTCCTGTATTATGGCGAAGAAATCGGCATGATTGGCACCAAACCCGATGAGCGTATCCGCACGCCGATGCAATGGGATGATTCGCCCAGCGCTGGTTTCACTGAGGCAGAGCGCCCTTGGCAGCCCCTGCAAGCGGCGGAGCATATCGCCAGCGCCAATGTCGCGCGTCAGATTGACGAGGCCGATTCGCTGCTGAGCCACTACCGCGAGCTCGTGCATCTGCGCAACCGCCATTCTGCCCTGCGGCGCGGCGATTGGAGGCTTGTGGAGAGTTCGGCGCGCGGCATCTATGCTTTCCTGCGCAGCGACGAGCAGGAGCGGCTGATGGTGATTATCAACCTGGACGACGAGCCTGTGGAAGGCTTCACGCTCAGCCTGGTGGAAAGTGAGTATGATTTATCCGCGCCGACGCTTGTCTTTGGCGATGCTGAGCTCAGCGCGCCGGTTTTGAACGCTGCCGGCGGCTTCGAGGCTTATGCGCCACTGCCCGCTTTGGACGCGCACAGCACGGTCGTCCTGGCATTTTGAGCGGGGCGGGGCGCAGGCGAAACAGCCTCATGAAAGCAGACCTGCTTTGGGAAACTTCATTGGCGAGCTGATGGCGCTGGGCGCGGCATTCAGTTTCTGCCTGGCATCCACCACCTATACTTTGGCGGGTCGCAAATTTGGCGCGAGCGTCTCCATGGCTTTGAGCCTGGCTGTTTCGCTGATCTTCCTGCTGCCGCTGCACCAAGCCCTGTATGGAGAGTTTTTCCCTATGGCTGCTTCTGGCCAGCGCTGGCTGCTGCTCGGCGCATCGAGTCTGGCTGGTTTCGTGATGTCGGCGCTGTTTTTGCTGCGCGCCTTCCAGATGATTGGTCCCCGCTTGACCATGTTGCTCGGCGCGACCTCACCGATATTCGCGGCGCTTTTGGCTTGGTTGCTGCTGGGGCAGCGCTTGCCGCCATACGCCGTGCTGGGTATTGCGCTTGTGCTGGCTGGTGTGCTCACCGTTGTTTCTGGCGATGCCCAGACCAACAGGCAAAACACGCGCGTGGGGTACAGGCGCGGCTTGCTGATGGCGCTTGCGGCCGCCGTTATGCAAGGAACGTCCTATGTGCTGATGGCGGAGGGCGTGACCGATGATTTCCCCGTTATGAGCGCCAGCATCATGCGCACAGTCTTTGCTTTGGTGGTCTTGTGGCTTGCCATAGTGCTGCGTGGCAACCTGCAGCAAAACCTGCGCCTGATTGTTGACCAGCCGCTCGCCTTGTTTCACATCGCGCTGGCTGCCTTGACGGGGCCGGTGCTGGGCGCGACACTTGTGTTGGCCTCGCTGCAATTCACCAGCGTGGGCATTTCGTCTACCTTGACCGGCACAACGCCGATTTTGATGCTACCTATTGGCTTTGTGGTCTTCGGTGATTACATCACCAAGCGCGCGATCAGCGGCACTTGCGTGGCAGTGACGGGTGTGGCGCTGCTCTTCGCCGCCTAGCATAGGTTCTGAGGCATGGAGAGCGCAGAGAAATGCCTCGCCAGGCTAAGGCTTTTTCGCCGTCCGCGCGTGGCTGCGCTATAATCGGGGACAAGCCGACCGCAAGCGCAGAGGTCTCTTTGATGTCCACTATGATTATCCGCCCCTTGGAACGAGCCGACCGCGAATGGGTCGCCCATTTTCTGGACGACCGCTGGGGCACGACAACCATCGTCTCGCGTGGCAAAATGCGTTATGGACATTTGCTTGAAGGCTTGGTTGCCCTTCGCGCCGAGGCGGAATCCGATTCCGAAAATACCGATGCGCCGACTGAGCGGATCGGTTTGCTGACCGTCGAATACGATGCAAAGGAATGCGAAATCCTCACGTTGGACAGCCTGGTTGAAGGCATGGGCGTTGGCTCGGCTTTGCTGGATGCGCTGGAAGAACGGGCGCGCGAGGCTGGTTTGCAGCGCTTGTGGCTGGTTACCACCAACGACAACCTGGCTTCGCTGCGATTTTGGCAAAAACGCGGCTACGAGCTGGTCGCGGTGCATCGCAATGCCATCGCCGCTGCCCGCCGCATCAAGCCGCAAATCCCCATCACCGGGCGACACGGCATCCCCATCCGTGATGAGATCGAGCTGGAAAAAAATCTCTAAGCCCGCCGCGAGCGCCAGAAATTTTCGGCGATGATCAACAGCACGCCCAAGACAATGGCGTGATCAGCCGGGTTGGACACATTCGATATCACTTCGGGTATCTGGTAATGAATGAAGTCGATGACATGTCCGTGCTGCAGGCGATCCAGCATATTGCCGATTGCGCCGCCGATGACCAACCCGGTGGCAAAAGGCGCGAGTCGCGCATCCGCCGCCACCGCGCGCAGGCTCAGCAGCAAGCCCGCGATAATCAGCAGCGCCGCCACCAGGAAGACATCACCCGCCATGGGCAAGATGCCAAAAGCCGCGCCACTGTTGCTGACCAAAGTCAACTGGAAGAATGGCACCAGCGCGGGGATGGGCTGCGCTGTTTCGTAAAGCTGCAAATTGTGCAGCGCCCAGGCTTTGGCAGCTTGGTCAATTGTGGCGGTCAGGCACAACGCCGCCAGCAGCATCAGCCATTTTCGCATCGCGCGCGCTCCCCACGCCGACAAATCAGCCTAGCGCCATTGTAGCAGACAAGTCGCGCATGACAGCCTACAGTGAATGGACACTGGCGCAGCAGAAAACGTTTTGGCAAGAGCTGGCGGATGTCGCACTGGCGCGCTGGGGGATGGCCGCGGCGGCGATAAGCTGGCTGGGCTACAGCAGCAACGCCGTCTTCAAAGCGCGGTCGGACGCGGGCGACTTTGTTCTGCGACTGCAACCGGCTTGGCGCGCCAACCGTGCCCAGGCGCAAAGTGAATTGACTTGGCTGCGCGCGATCCGCCGGGACAGCGATTTGCAAGCGCCCTTTCCGATTGTGGCGGCTGGCGAAGATGGCGATGCGCTGCTGGTCGAGGTCACCCATCCGCAATTGCCGCCGCCACACGTCGCGTTGGCTTGCCTGTTTGAGTTCATCCCCGGCCAGAGCAAAGCCGCATCCGCCCTGAGTAAGGAAGATATGTATATGATCGGACGCTACCTGGCGCAGTTGCACAGCCAGGCGCAGGTTGAGCCACTCGCGGATATTGACCGCCCGCGCCTTGCTGATGCGCAGGGGCTTTTTGGCGATGAATCGCCCTATGCGGCACAGCACGATGCCCGTTTGCTGACGAAAGCGCAGCGTGATATCTGCCGGGCTGTCGAGCGCGCGGTGGGCAATGTTATGTCGCAGCTGCAAAAACACCCCGCCGCTTTTGGTTTGGTCCATGCCGACCTGCTGGCGAAAAATATCCTCTTCACCGAGGCGGGCATTGCCGCGCTGGACTTTGAATACTGCGCTTGGGGCTGCTTTCTCTACGACCTTGCGCCGCTGCTCTGGCAGCTCAAAGGCGAGCGAGCGCAGGATTATACGCAGCTGGAAGCGAGTTTGTGGGCTGGGTATACCGCATCGCTAACCAGCGCCTGTCCGCCGCGCGACACCTTGGAGACCTTCATCGCTGCCCGCCAGTTGGCCTCCTGCCGCTGGCTGTTGAATAACCGCGATCATCCGCAGATTCGGGCATTGACGCCGGCGCTGCTGAAAGGGCGCATCGAAGAACTGCGCGACTTCTTGGAATGCGGCAAGTTGCAGCGGCGCACAGCAACCTTGTGATGCGGGCGCTCTTCTCGTCGCGAAAGGCAGCTGCCTACCCGCTATACCTGTTTATGATGGCGACGCAAGCCTGCGCGCTGACCATGGTCTTCACCGTCAACCTTGTCTATCAGGTGCAGCAGGTAGGCTTGAACCCGCTGCAGTTGGTGCTGGTGGGCACGACGCTGGAATTGACAGCCTTCTTATTCGAGATTCCAACCGGCGTCGTCGCGGATGTGCACAGCCGGCGGCTTTCTGTCATCATCGGCTTCGCCTTGTTGGGCTTCGGCTTCCTGGTCGAGGGCGGGCTGCCGGTCTTTGAGGCGCTGCTGGTCGCGCAGGTGATCATGGGCTTGGGTTATACCTTTCTCAGTGGCGCGACATCCGCCTGGATCGCCGATGAAATCGGGCAAGAGCGAGCCCCCAACGCCTTTTTGCGCGGCTCGCAGGTTTCGCAAGTGGTCAGCTTTGTCAGCATCTTCTTCAGCGTCGCCATCGCCAGCCACAGCCTGCAAGCCGCCATCATCGCCGGCGGCGTTATGCTACTTTGCCTGTCGCTGCTGCTGCTGATCGTAATGCCCGAAGCCGGTTTTGCGCGGCGTCCGAAAGGGGAACGGGAAAACTGGCGCGCTTTGTTTGATACTTTCCGCGCCGGGCTAGCCATGATTTGCGGCAGCCGCTTCTTGCTGCTTATCCTGCTAGCGACCGTTTTTCACGGCGCATTCTCGGAAGGCTTCGACCGTTTGTGGACGGCGCATCTCCTGGCTAACTTCGAGTTTCCGCCGCTGGGCGGGCTGGACCAGATCATTTGGTTCGGCATCATCAGCGCGGTATCCATGCCGCTGTGCCTGGCTGCCACCGAAGTGTTGCGGCGGCGGCTCGACTTTGCCGATGGCCGGCGCGTGGCGGCTGCTTTGATCGTGGTTTATGTCACCATGATCGGCAGTGTGCTGCTATTCGTTTATGGCGGCAGCTTTGCCTGGGCGCTGGTCGGGCTCTGGCTGGCGCAAGCGATGCGCGGCATCCGCAACCCGCTGATGGAAGCCTGGATCAACCAGCACACCGCCTCCGCCGTGCGCGCGACGGTGCTTTCGGTGCAGGGGCAGGCGGACGCGCTGGGGCAGATTGCGGGCGGCCCGCTGGTGGGCGCGGTCGCTTTGTTGTCTTCGCTGCGCCTGGCGATATCCCTGTCGGCGCTGATGCTGCTGCCAGTCCTACCTGTATTCCGCCGTTCGATTCGTTATACTAGCGCCAGCGAAACATAAAGGAGGCAGCCGCGGCGATGGACAGACGGATGATGCTGGAAGAGCTAAAGAACTTTGATACGCCATCAATCACCAATGTGGTGGCGACTTATCCCGATTCGCCACTGTGCCTGGGGCTGTATAACCCCTGGAGCGAGAATTGGTATACCGACCAGCGCATCCGCTGTATGTATCCGCAGTTGGGGCGGCGCATCGGCTATGCGGTAACGGCGGTCTACAGCCAGCCCGACCCCAACTTCAATCGGCTGAGCTTTCTGGATGTGTTGGATGCGCTGGAAGCCTCGCCACAGCCGACCATCCTGGTCATCCAGCAGAAGTTTCCGCGCCGCTTGCAAGGCAAAGTCGGGCTGGCTGGCGGCAACATGGTCTCCGCCATGCGCGCGCTGGGCTGCCAGGGGCTGATTTCCAACGGACCTTCGCGGGATTTGGACGAAGTGCGCGAGATGGACTTTCAATATATGCTCAGTGGCGTCACGCCCGGGCATGGCGCGATGGCTGTGCAGGCAGTGAATGTACCGGTTTCTGTCGGCGGCATGGATGTCGCGCCGGGCGAGCTGATCCACATGGACGAGAACGGCGCTTGCAAGTTCCCAGCCGACAAGCTGGCAGCCGTCCTGGAGAATGCCCGCGCCTTGCAAAAAGAAGAAGCCGCCCGCATGGCTGCCCTGCAAAATGCTAAATCCGCCGCCGAGTTGCGCGCTATATTCTCCGGGCACAGCTATGCCGATGCCGACGAATCATGAGGGCGCTGCGCCCCCCGCCGGCTCATTGATGTGAGCGGCAGCATCCAACGCGCTCACCTTACATTCTACACCTTGCGCGTGATCGCGCCGCTCGTCTTCGCTATGTGGCTGGCGATTGGCACCAGCCTGGGCAACCTGGTTTTTGTCTGGGCGGGCGCATTTCCTGTGGCTGCCAGCGCTTATATTTTCAGCCAGGTCTTGCGCACAGCAACCAAACCCCTGTTCATGATTTGGATAAACCGCCACGCGCCGTCCGCCGTCCGCGCCACGGTCATCTCTATGTACTGGCAAGCCAACGCATCGGGGCACATCATCGGCGCGCCCATCCTTGGCGCAATCGGCTCGCTGCACAGTTTACGTAGCGCCTTAACCGCCGCCAGCTTGGCGCTCTTGCCGGTTGTCCCACTTTATCGCCGCCAGCCGGATGAGCCGCCTGGTTGAGCTGTTTATTTGGGGGCGGAACCACTGTATCATGGCGCATAACAGTCAATTCAGGGAAAACACAGCATGAACGGCAAACGAGTTCTCATCACAGGCGCGACCGACGGCATCGGCAAACAAGCCGCCTTGGCGATTGCGGGCATGGGCGCAGCGGTTACGTTGGTCGGGCGCAACCAAACCAAAACCCGCGCTGTCTGCGAAGAATTGCAGAAGCAGACAGGCAGCGAAGCCATCGACTGGCTGCTGGGCGATTTGTCGTCCATGGTGGAGATTCGGCGCGTCGCCGATGAGTTTCGCCATCGGCATAACAACCTGGATGTCTTGCTGAACAATGCCGGCGCCATCTTCTCGGAATATCAGCAGTCGGCAGATGGTTTTGAGATGACCTTCGCGCTCAACCACCTGAGCTACTATTTGTTGACCAACCTGCTGCTGGATATGCTCCGTGAAACGGCGGCGGCAAAGGGCGAAGCGCGCATCATCAACGTGTCATCCAGCGCCCACCGCAATGGCACGATGCGGCTGGACAACCTGCGTGAAGCCAGCAGCTTTAGCATGATGAACAGCTACGGCGCTAGCAAGTTGATGAATGTGCTTTTCACTTACGAGATGGCGCGGCGACTGGAAGATACCGACATCACCGTGAACGCTGTGCACCCCGGCGTGGTCAGGACGCGCTTCGGGCACGATACCTCGCGTATATGGTCAGCCCTGGTCAAGCTCTTTCAGACCTTCGCGCTTTCGCCAGAAAAAGGCGCGCAGACCCTGATCTATCTGGCGACTTCGCCCGATGCCGGCGGCATCAGTGGCAAGTACTGGAATCAAAAGCAGCAGAAGCGCTCCAGCCAGAGTTCTTATGACCGCGAGCAGCAGCGCGCCCTGTGGCAATACAGCGCGGAAGTCACCGGCGTCGGCTAGCGGAAAGTCGCTCGGCAAACAGGCCCTGAGGGGGCGAAACTTATGCAAGGCAAACGGGCGCTCATCACCGGCGCGACCGACGGCATCGGCAAACAAGCCGCGCTGGAGATCGCGAGTATGGGCGCGGCGGTTACGCTGGTCGGGCGCAACGAAGCCAAAACCCGCGCTGTCTGTGGCGAATTGCAGAAGCAAACAGGCAACCCCGACATCAACTGGCTGCTGGGCGACCTCTCGTCTATGGATGCAGTGCGGCGCATCGCTGGTGAGTTTCGTGAGCGGCACGACCGCCTAGATGTGCTGCTGAACAATGCCGGCGCGTCCTTTTCGTCTTATTATGAATCCGTCGATGGCATTGAGATGACCATCGCGCTCAATCACTTCAGCTATTACCTGCTAACCAACCTGCTGCTGGATATGCTGGTTGATACGGCGGCGGCAAGTGGCGAAGCGCGCATCGTCAATGTGTCATCCAGCGCCCACAAGTCAGCCGGTTCGGACGGTATGCACTTTGATGCCCTGAACGATCCCAGCCAGTTCAAGCCCTTTCCCGCCTATGGGCGCAGCAAGCTGGCCAACTTGCTCTTCACCTACGAGCTGGATCTCCGCCTGGCTGGCACAGGCGTCAGCGTCAATGCTGTGAATCCCGGTTTGGTCAATACCAGCATTGGCGACAATATGTCCGGCTGGATTCGCCACTTCTTCAAGCTGATGAAAATCGTCATGGGGCAGACACCAAAGAAAGGCGCGGAAACCTTGGTCTACCTGGCCACCGCGCCCGAAGTCGCTGGCATCAGCGGCAAATACTGGGCTTTTCTGCAGCAGCATGACTCCAGCGACATCTCCTATGACCGCGAGCAGCAGCGGAAATTGTGGCAATACAGCGCGGCTGCCAGCGGCGTCGGCTAAGCCAAGACAAAACCATCCCGCCCCTCGCGCAGGCATTTCACCGCCAGCACAGCATCCAGGTTAAGCGCGCCGTAGATATGCGGAAACTCGCTATCGCTGCCTGTGAATTCGCTTATTTCGGGGTTGGGGTGCGCTGGCGCTTCCCAGGCCAGCGGCGCAGTTAGCTGGCTCTCGTCAATGCACAGCAGCAGCAAATCTCCCTGCCCGCGATAAAACTGCTGTGCCACCGGCAGGGTTTGACGCTTGCTCGAACAATGAATGAAGCCTTCGCTGTCCAGTGATGCCGCCCGGTAGCTGCCGGTGGCTTGCGCCGCCGCCCAGTCGTCGCGCGTGGCGATGTGATAAATCATGCCAGCGCTTGCCGCAAATCGGCGATCAAGTCGGCTGGATGCTCCAAACCTATGGCGATGCGCAGCAGATTGGCGGGTGTGGCCGAGCCTTCTTCTATTGATTCGCGGTGCTCAATCAAGCTATGGGTGCCGCCGAAGCTGGTGGCGCTGGTGAAAAGCCGCGTATTATTAACCAGGTCGATGGCATGTTGCCGCCCGCCCGCGACAAGGATCGACATCAAACCGCTGCCCACGTGCATCTGCCGCCGCGCCAGCTCGTATTGCGGATGGCTGGGGTGATGCGGATACAGCACTTGGGCGATTTTTTCATGCTCCGCCAGATACTCCGCCACTTTTAAGGCATTTTCGCTGATGCCGCGCAGCCGATAGGCCATGCTCTGCAAGCCGCGCAAAGCCAGCCAGCTATTCAAGGGCGATAACACCGCGCCGCCAATGCGCACCAGCCGGTTCACGCGCTCGGCAAACTCATCTTCCTGCGCGAAGATAATCACCCCGCCCAGCACATCATGGTGCCCGGCGATGAACTTGGTCAGCGCCATGACAACAATATCCGCGCCCAGAGCCAGCGGATTCTGCGCTACCGGCGTGGCGACTGTGTTGTCCACCATCAACTGCGCGCCAGCCGCATGGGCGATCTCGGCCACCGCGGCGATGTCCGCCAGGCGAATCAGCGGATTGGTCGGCGACTCCAAAATGACCAGTTTCGTCTGCGGGCGCATGGCAGCCTGCACAGCTTCCAGGTCGCTCATATCGACATAGCTGGTTCGCAAACACCAGGGCGCAAAGAATTCGTTGAGCTGCACGCGGATACCGAAGTACATATCATCGCTGGCGACGATATGGTCGCCGGGCCGCAGCGCCTGGAACAAGGTCAGCATAGCCACCGAGCCGCTGGCAACCGCATGCGCCACAGCCCCGCCTTCCAACTTCGCCAGAGTCGCCTCGAGCGCGGCGCGGTTGGGGTTTTGATAGCGCGTATAGATTAATTCGTCCGGCTCGTGTTCGCGCCCGGTCGTTTCGTATTGGAAGGTGGTGCTCAGCACAATCGGCGATACGATTGCGCCGCTGCCGCCGTCGATTGGCGAATTGTGCACGGCGGCGGTTTCTGGTCGCAGCTTCACGCGGATCCCCTTATGTTTGCGAAAAATATCCGATTCCGCGCGGATTGTAGCACAGCAAATACAAGCAAGCCCTGAAACATTAACCACAAAGACTCAAAAGCTCACAAAAGGGCAAAGGCTCTGTGCTTCTGTGGTGAATAAAGAAGGCATGACTCGCCAGCAGGAGCGCGCCGCGAGTAAAATGGAATTGCCTTGGTCGTATCGGAAAAAGGAAGCGCGCCATGCCCGACATGCTGGTAAAACTCTATGACCTGCCGTCTTTGCAGCCAGCCTTGGATCGTCAGCGCGCGCGTGGCATCCACATACGCCGCGGCATGGCACCCGAAAAAGCGCTGACTCTGCCTTGGATTCGCGAGCGCTTCAGCGAATACTGGGTCAGCGAGGCGGATGTCGCCTTCTCTCACCAGCCGCCCACGATCATGCTGGCGCAACGCGG
Organism: Chloroflexota bacterium; assembly: GCA_009840575.1. GTDB lineage: Bacteria > Chloroflexota > Anaerolineae > Aggregatilineales > Phototrophicaceae > UBA6055. The sequence continues at coordinate 14,835 of VXNO01000066.1, forward strand.
CGAGCAGCTACTGGGTTTCGCCTGCTATGACACCACGCACAAGAATTTCTTTGGTCCGACCGGCGTCGATGAAGCCGAACGCGGGCAAGGGATTGGCGCGGCGCTGCTATTGGCGGCATTACACGCGATGCGGGGGGACGGTTATATGTATGGCATCATCGGCTGGGCGGGTCCGACCACCTATTATGAGAAAATCGTCGGCGCGACCATCATCCCCGAGAGCGAGCCGCCCGGCAGCTACCGCGGCATGTTAGGCACGGACGCGGTCTTTAACGCCGGCGCGCCCAGCGGCTCATACCTGGAGCGCTAGCTACAAGCGTTGACGAGCGTGATAGACAACGGCGTTGATCAGCTCAGTCAGCCCGCGCCCCTTGCCCATGGAGATATCACGCCCGAAGAAGGCAAATACAACATCGCCGCTGATGTTCGCCACCTGTTCCAGTGGCGCGCCCGAACAAGCCTCGTCCAGGATGGCGCTCATAGCCATCGCTGAAAGCCCCTGCGGGTTCAGCACATCAAAATAATAATCCAGCCGACCATCGGCGCGCTCGACCGCCCAAACGAAGGCCTCGGATTCGCAGCCGATGACGCGGTGCGCCTCGTCATACGGTTTGCTGGCGACCCTGGCTGGCACCGGCTGGAAGCTGTCGGCGATGTCAATCAAGAAGTCGGCGCGCTCTTCACGCGTGGTGATGAAACTGAAGTCGTCCAGGTAGTCTTGCAGTTTCGGCGGAAGAGCGGTCATCGTTGCCTCGCTGATACCGACTGGCTTGCGATGCGCTTATTTTTCGATTGGCAAGCCGACGCTGTTGCCCCACTCTGTCCAGGAGCCGTCATAATTGCGCACATCGCCAAAGCCCAGCAGGTTCGTCAGCACAAACCAGGTGTGGCTGCTGCGCTCGCCGATGCGGCAGTAGGCGATGGTCGGCTCTTCGGGGTTTAAGCCGATCTCGTCCAGATAGATCGCGCGTAGCTCGGCGGCATTCTTGAAAGTGCCGTCTTCGTTGGCTGCCCGCGACCAAGGCACGCTGCTCGCGCCAGGGATATGCCCGCCACGCACCGCGCCTTCTTGTGGATAGCCGGGCATGTGCAAGGTTTCGCCGCTGAATTCGCCCGGGCTGCGCACATCGACCAACTGGCCGCCCGCCTCAATATGCGCGAGGACACCATCACGAAATGCGCGGACCTGGCTGTCATCGCGCTCGGGCGCTGTGTAGCTGGTCGGTCCGATGTCGGGCTTCTCGCGGGTGAGCTCACGCCCTTCTTCCGCCCACTTCAGCCGCCCGCCATCCATGATTTTGGCATTGGTATGCCCAAAAAGTTCGAATACCCAGAGCGCATAGGTCGCCCACCAGTTGCTCTTGTCGCCGTAGAAGATGACGGTCGTTTCGGGGCTGATGCCGATGCGCCCCGCCAGCGCCTCGAAGCCGGCTCTATCCAGATAATCGCGGCGCAGCGGGTCATTGAGGTCTTTTACCCAATCAACCTCGACAGCGCCGGGGAGATGCCCGCTGGGGTAGAGCAGGGGGTCTTCGTTCGATTCAATGATGCGCACACCGGTATCGTTCAGGTGCGCGGCGACCCAGTCTGTGCTGACCAGCTTGTCAGCATTGGCATAGCCGCGGCTCTTTATATCACTCATGGTCTTTGCTCCTTGTCCATTTCTTGCTTGCATGGTCGGCTTGCTATCTTTGACGCTGCCTCCATAAAAAAAGCCAACCGCCGTTGGGTTGACTCCGTTGCTGCTCGACCAGTGTTTATGCGCAGAAACGCAGCGCGCTCGCCTAGCAGCCGGCGCTCCTACAACAGCAGTTCATGTTGCTTTGACTGTTCTGTATTCTACGCATAATGCAAAAATAGCACAGCAGCCGACACAGTTCAAGACCCCTTGGGCGAGTCTAAGGCGATTCATATACATCGGGGGGAAATTCAATCTCCCCGTTCAAGTCATCCATGCGCAGCCGACAATGCGCCAAAGCCAGCGACAGGCGCAGCCCTGGCGGCAGCAAGATATGCAACTTGCCGCGCCCGATGCTACCGACGATGGCTTTGCGCCGCGCGATGATATAGACGCCAGCTTCGTCCTGGTCGGTCGCAATCTGCCAGCCAAATCCGCCGCGCAGCTCGATAGTCGCCACGATGCGCGCTTCATCATGCGGCTTTAGATGGATATCGGATTGCTCAACAGCAAGAAACAAGCTCTTGGGCGGCTGTACAGCCCACTCATAGCGACGGCGTTCTACTGCCAGGTCGCGTGCCGATCCAAGTAGATTCAGCGCTCGCCATAACCCGCCCAGCCGCGCCATCAGAGTTCTTCCCGATGCGCCGCCACCCAGTGTTGATAGGCTCCACGCAATTGCCGGGTTGTCGCGCCGGGCAGTCCCGCGCCGATTTTTTGTCCATTGATCTCCACAACGGGGATGATGCCGCGGCTGCTGCTGCTCAAGAAGGCTTCGTCAAAACGCGCCAGGTCACGCAGCTTGGGCGCAATCTGCCGCGCGGGTATGATGCCAGTGCAGACATCAAGCACGATGCGCCGCGCGATGCCAGCCAACACACCGCTGCCAGCCGTGTGCAGTTCGCCACCAACGATGGCATAAAAATTGCTGCCTAGCCCTTCCAGGATAGCGCCTTCGTTATCCAGCAGGAAGGTCTCGTACAAGCCGGCGGGTCGATCCGTCTCCAGACCCCGCCGCCGGTGCATCCAATCGCTGGATTTCGCGCCGGGGTTATGGCGCGCCAGCCGCGACGAGGTATTGCAGCGGACGCCCTGCTGTATGAGATCATCAGTCGGCGGATGATATGGTTCAATGGACAAAATCAATGCTTTGGGCTGCGCGGCTGCTACCGAAATGCGAAAGCGCGCGTCGCCAAAACCGGATTCAAGGATCATCTCCCGCAGCGCCACACGCAGCGATTTGCGGTCAAACCGCAGCGGAATGCCCTCGCGCCGAGCCGAATCAACCAGCCGATCCAGATGGGCATCAAAGAGCAAAGTCTGTGTGCGATTGACCGTGTTGCTGACGGTGTAGACGCCGGCGCGGGCTTCGAATTTCGCCGCCGCCGCCAGACTGTCGGCATGGTAGCTGACTTCGCGCAGACCGCTCTTGTGCAGGGCTTTGATGAGTGCCGGCATCGCTCAGCTACGTAGCCAGCCCGCGCGGAAGGCGCTCCAGTCGGCTTCGGAAAGTCGCCGGTCGGCGTAAATTGCCACGCCTGTGAGCAGCGAGCGGGAATCTTCGCTCAGCCGCTGCAAGCCTTGATAGATGCCTTGCAGCGCATTTGTCATCGTCTCAATGTCGGGGTTATGCGCGGCGCTGGCGCTGGCATAGTGGGGGATGCTGGCATAGACCTCGGTGGTGGTCTCCAGCAAATTGACATAGGTTTCGATATGATAGGCAACCCATTCGAAATACTCCTGCGTCTGCTGCCGGTAGCTCTGATACAGCATCAGCACGATTTCATCGGCAGAGACGGCGACGCGCTTCTTGAAATTGTCCGTCCACATGGTGCCCGGCGCGATGGCGGCGATATTCTGCGTGCGCAAGTTATGCGGCGTCAGGTCGGCGGTAACCGCGATGCCGATAGGTTTATCCAGCCCGACTGCTGAACGCACGCGCCGAATCAAACTGATGACATCGCCGTTGTCGGTGAACATCGGCTTGATCTCCAGCAGCAGACCATCGAAGCCCATCTGGTCGACAAGCAGCTTGCTGAAGTCGGCGATGTTCTCGTGCAAAGCCTCGTCATCCAGTCGATAACCATCGGCGCTGTTGTCATGCGTCCACACCTCAACCCAGGCATAAACAGCCAAAGACTCATCCGCGTTGCGCAGAGCCGCGACAAAGTTCGAGATATCGCCCCGGGAGTCCATGAAGCTTCTGCCATCCGCGCTGCTCTCCCAACGACCTGCCAAGCCAAGCGTACTGACATAGGCATAGATCTTGCCGATGCCATTGGCAGTCATTTCGGCAACCGACGCATTCAGTTGGTCTGAGTCCAGGCCGCCAAATGTCCAGGCGCGGTCCAGCCAGATGGCATGGTCGCGGGGCAGCGCCTCACTTTCAGGCAGCAGCAGGCTGCTCACCACCACGCCAAGCAGCGCAATGCCCAGCAAGGCGGCGGCTATCGGCAAGGTCCTGCGCAAAGTTGCCCCCGTGGGCATAAACTGCACCTTGATGCGCCGCCATAGCCCGAAACGAGGCTGGGATTGCGCTTGGCGTGGCCTGCTTGTCATCGACATAGGAATATCCACGAATCCATTCTAGCGACCGTAACGCCAGTATAACATGAATGGCGCATCAGGCAGGCGCTGGCTGGGTTATTTGATTGCCTGCGCGCTAGGCAAGCCGATCCAGCAGTGGCGGCAGCAGAATCAGCATACCAACCAACGCGGCGACCAGCGCAGCCAGCAGCACCGCCGCAGCCGCTACATCTTTTGCCAGGCGCGCCAGGGGATGAATCTGCGGGGCGCTCAAATTAACTGTCGCTTCTATGGCGGCATTGATGAATTCGCCGAACCATACCAGCCCATTCGCCAATGCCAACATCGCCCAATCGCGCCAATCAATCTCCAGCCAAGCGCCCAGAGCAGTGACCGTTGCGCTGGCAACCAGCATGATGCGCGTATTCTTCTGATGCCGCAGCATATAGGCGCAGCCGGCTATCGCAAAAGCCAAACTTTCTCGGCGCGCTTCGCTGATTAGCGGGCTGTGCAGGCGCGGGTCGGCGCTTTGCCCACGCCGCCATTCCCGCCGCAGCCGCCTAAACATCGCCGCCGTAGCGAGCCACGATGCCCGCGTCAATGCCCAATTGCCGCAACGCCTCTGCCTGCGCCGCCCACATGATTGCCCGTTCAGCCGCTGTCTCGTGCCCGTAGCCCAGCAAGTGCAAGGTCGCATGCGCCACCAGCAAGCAGACCGTATCGCCGAGGTCGCTGCCGCATTTCCGCGCGCGCGCCGCTGCATAATCCAGCCCGATCACGATATCGCCGAAGTATTGCGCCTCAGCTGCGATTGGCTCGGGCAGGCTCGCTGCGGGGAAAGCCAGCACATCGGTCGGCGCGTCTACGCTACGATGCTGGCGATTCAGCGCCGCCACGCTAGCCTGGATGACGATGCTCAGGCTGCCCGCCCGCGCATGTTGATCAAGCACGACCTGGGCTGCTCCTTGCAGGCGCGCTTCATCAATGTCAACTTGGGCAAGTGCCTCGTCAACTTGCAGCGAGAAAAAAACGGTCACTTGGGCGTTTCGGCTGTTTCGGATGGTGTCGTCAGCTTGCTGTGGCTATTGGACTGGCTGCCATTGCGTTTGGGCAGCGGCGGCACCTCAAAGATCGGCTCGTCGTCGTCCAGCGCCTTCGCAGCAATTGCGCCGCCTTCCGGGCTGGCTGCTGTTTCTGCTGATGAGGCATCTACACCGGCTTGCGCTGCGCTTGTATTCCCCTCGCTGGCTGCTGGCTGGCTGGCGGATTCGCGATGCGCCTCCGCAGGCGCTGAACGGGGCGGCTCGGAGCGCTGGCTCGTGGCTGGCTCAGGGCGCTGGCTGCTGGCGGGACGGATGGCGCGCGCATAATCAATCCGCGGGTGGAACAAGCCGCGGAAGATATCGATGAAGGTGTCTTCAATTTTCTTGAGGTCGTTGAGGGTCAGGTTACTGGCATCCAGTTGACCGCCATTGCGCTTGCTATCGATGATGCCATGCACGACTTCAGCGATTTTTTTGTTGCTCTCCGGCTTGACAGCGCGGATGGCTGATTCGCAGCTATCCGCCATCATCAAAATGGCTGTCTCACGACTTTGGGGGATGGGTCCTGGATAGGTGAAATCGGCGGGATCAACGCTGTTCTCGTCGCCGGACTCGGCAAGCGCTCGCTGATGAAAGACGAAGACTTGCGTCGTGCCGTGGTGCTCGCGGATAAAATCGCGGATGCGGTTGGGCAGGTTGTACATTTTGGCGATTTGGTCGCCTTCGGTCGCGTGATTAATGATGATGGCGGCGCTGCGGTAAGGATCATTCAAGGTGTCGTGCGGGTTGTGAATATGCTGTTGATTTTCGGTGAAAAAGAAAGGGTCTTTCATCTTGCCGATGTCATGATACAGCGAAGCCACGTGGGTGAGTTGCGTATCCGCGCCGATGGCGGCAGCGGCTTGTTCAGCCAGATTCGCCACTTGCAGTGAATGCTGGTAAGTGCCCGGCGCCTCGCGCAATAGCCGCTGCAAGAGCGGTTTGCTGGGCTGGCTCAATTCCATGAGCTTGAAGGGCGTAGGCAGGTTCAGCGAAATTGTCAGCGCGTACATGACAGCAAAAGCGGTCGTCGGCACCAGCGCCAAGCCACTCAGAAAAGCCTGCCCGATATTGGTGATGTCAGCCGCTTCTACACCCACTTGCAGCGCGAATATGGCGACGATGAAGGTATTTGCCAAGCCGACGACCGCGCCGGCGATGAAGTAATTGTTCAGCCGCCCGGCATTGCGCAATGTCAATACCGCCCCGATGCCGCCCGCCGCAATCAAACTGACGATCTCCAGCGATGGGCTGCGGCTCAGCAAGCCACACAGAAATGCGAAGCCGATGGTGGCGATGATCGCCAGATTGGGCGTGCTGATAGCTACATAAACGATGCTCAAAGCCGCCGCCGGCATCAGGTAGATGTTGTTGATGCCAAAGCCGCGCATCAATGCCAAGGCCAGCAAGAAGAGCGCGCCAATCAAGAGCAGGTCGCGGGCGCTGCGCAGGACCTGCGGCTCGAAGCGCAACATATACAAACCCAGCAGCATGGTCACCATCAGGCTGGCCATCAAGGCGCGCAGGATGCGGATGTTGCGGTTGCTGGGTTGGGTGAGCAAGCCCAGCTCGTTCAAAGCCTCGAAGGACAGCGCGTCGATAGGCTGGTTGGCGGGCGCGACCGTCTGCCCGGCGATGAACTGCCGCTGCTGGTCTTGCACATTTTCCAGCGCCGCCGCCAGGTCAACCGCTGTTTGTTCCGGGTTGGCGAAGGTATTGGCGCGCAGCACATCGGCGGTGATGCGCGTGACGATTTGACTCTCCCGTGGCGTCATGTGCAGGCTGACTTGCGCCGGCAATTGGTCGCGTTCGCGCTCCAGGTCGCCTTCGCGGATTTCATCGCGCATCACGCGCTCCAGCACGGAGATGATGTCGTTGCGCACTTGCAGCCAGCTATCTTCGGGCAGCTGCAAAATGGCGTTGATGGTGTCTTCGTCTTCGTTGAGCTGCAGTGAAGTGATGGCTTTGATGTCGTCTACTTGCTGCTCGAGCGTGGCAAAGCTATCGCCGCGCACATTGTCAATATACGCCAGAATCTTCACCGCCAGCTCGCGCTGCTGCCGCGCTACATTCGGGTCGGGCGGGTAAAACACAGTCGGCACATTCGCTTCGACTTGCGCCCGCTCCTGCTCGGTGAGGATGGCGCTGACGAAGGAGCCTTCTTCGCGGGCGATAATATCTTCGGTGGGCACAGAGCCCAATGTCAGGCTGGCGACACTATTGAAGCCGGGCGCAATTTCATCAAATGCCACGATCAAGGTGCACAGCAGCGCAAAAACGCCGCCGACCAGGCAGGGGATTACATAGGTCAAAACCCCGCCGCGCCGCGCCGGCAGGAAATTGAAGCGCCCCCCAAACCAGTTCGACAGTTGGTAAGCCACGCGCTTATCCCAGCAGCTCCCTCACAATTGCGTTGACCGCTCGGCCATCGGCGCGCCCCTGCACGCGCGGCATGACGACCCGCATGACTTCGCCCATCTGCTTGCGGGATGTCGCGCCGACCTCCGCAATCGCCGCCGCTACGATAGGCATGAGTTCTTCGCGGGTCAATTGCTGCGGCAAAAAAGTTTCAATCAAGCGCAGTTCGTAGCGCGCGTCGGCAGCGCCCTCAGCGCGCCCAGCCGCTTCCAACTCGCTGATGGTTTCGCGGCGCTGCTTTGCCTCGCGCCGCAGGATCTTCAATTCGGTTTCTTCATCCAAATCCGAGCGGCTATCGATCTCGACTTGCTTGATGGCGCTCTGCAGCAAGCGGATGGCGTTGCGGCGCTGGCTATCCCGCGCGCGCATGGCGTCTTTGAGTTCGTCGTTCAACCTAGCTTTGATTGATGGCATCAGCCCGCGCCCATTGGGTGAGTTTTCTTGGGAATATGCACAACTTCTTTCACTTTACCATGAATCGCGCCATCTATGAACTTATTCAGTTCAAAGCGCGTAATCACATTGGACAAATCGCGCGGATGCGTCGTGCGCGCGCGCATATAGTTGTCTGTATAGCCGCTGAGCAGGAAGCCTTCCGGTGTCGCGCCGATGACTTGCTCCCACAAGACCTCTTGCGCGCTGCCCAGCAGGCTGGCCGCGAAGTCGCGCTCCGTTCTAGCCGAAAGTTCCAGCAGGCGGGCGCTGCGCCGCTTCTTTACCGCGCTGCTGACTTGGTCGCGCATGCGGCTGGCGGGCGTACCGGGCCGGCTGCTGTAGCGAAAGACATGCAAACCAGCGAAGTTCATTTCACGGACGAACGATGCGGATTCTGTGAATTCCTGCTCGGTCTCGCCCGGGAAGCCGACGATGACATCGCTGGTGATGCGCACTTGCGGGATGGCGGCGCGGGCTGCGTTTACGAGCGCGCGGAATCTTTTCTGGTCGGTGTTGCGCCGCATCCGCCGCAATGTGGCATCGCAGCCGCTTTGCAAGGGCAGGTGCAGGTGGCGGCACAAACGCCGATCTTGCCACAGCGCGAAGAAGTCCGGCGATAGATCCCAAGGCTCCAGCGACGACAGGCGGATGCGCGGCAGGTCGGTATCAGTTAAGAGCGCCTTCACCAGCTTGATAAGCTCCTCGCGCTCGCCTAGATCATGCCCATAGCTGCCCAGATGAACGCCGGTCAGCACCGCCTCCTGGTAACCGCTTCGGTGCAGGGCATCCACCTCGCGCACAATGTCGCGCAGTTGTCGGCTGCGGCTCGCCCCTCGCGCGATGGTGGTGACGCAGAAGGTACAGGCATTGTCGCAGCCGTCTTGCACTTTGACGAAGGCGCGCGTCCGCCCCAACGTTCCCGCCCCCCAACCGCGCTCAAACGGTTCGCTATCGAAAATATCTAGCGGCTGGCCGGTAATCTGCGTTACCAATCTGTCTTTTTCCTGGTTGCCGATGACGCGGCGCACCCCGGGCAAAGCAGCCATCTCTCCCGGCGCAATCTGTGCATAGCAGCCGGTCACCGTCGTTTCGCCGTTGGGGTTGGCGCGTTGAAAGTCGCGGATTAGCTTGCGGCTGGTCTTGGTGGCTTCTTGCGTGACGGCGCAGCTATTCAGCACAAAGTGGTCAGCATCCTCAGGAGAATCGACCACCTCATGCCCCTGTTGCTGGAATTGCCGCGCCATTGTTTCTATCTCGCTCTGGTTGAGTCGGCAGCCAACCATGCGCAAATGCACTTTCATAACTTTGCCGCCTCGCTGTATTCGCCGGGCGCATAGACCAACACATCATCGAAGCGCAGGACCACGCCGCCGCCACTGGCTGTTGATTGGGCGATCAAGCCCAGCGCCCCCGCAGCCAGCGAGGCGTCCACAAATACCTCGCTCATCGTCCCACCCACGCATTCGCCAGCATAATAGGTGCTCACACCAGCGGCATCATCGGGCAGGCAGAGCAGCGCCGGCGCGCCGTTGATAAAAAAGCGAAATGCCGAGCCAGCGCCAATCACGCGGATGTCATTCTGCGCGTCAAGCCCCTGGCGGATATGCGGCGAGGCGATCCAGGCGCTGCGCAAGCGCGTAGAATCAGCATCTGCCTGCCAAAGCGAATAATAGCCATCGCTGCTGAGCAAAAAAGCATAATAGCGGTCGCCAGTGGGCTCGTCCAGCGCCTGGCGAATGGCCGCGCCCACCAATGGAAAAAGCGCCTCCACGCCGCAAAGGACGATTGCCGGCAGGCTGCATCCATCAGCGCGCGGGGCGTCGTTCAGGCGAAACACGATGCCAAATGCGTTGTCAATTGGACCGCCAACCGCGCGCGCCCTGACTCGCAGGTCGAAATCGCCAAAATTGGGCAGCGCTGTTGACCAGACAGCCATCTGCGCCGCACTGACAGCCAACTCCAGTTCGCCATCCACAACCGCCGCCCGCTGCCGACCGGCGTAGAGCGTCCAATCGTCCAGGAAGCCATCAAATGCGGCGGCGAAGAGCAAATCGCCGGGCGCGCCCGTATAGGGATTTTCCGCGCGTGCCAGCGCAGCATACAGCAAGTTGACCCCGACCAAGGCAATCAGCAGCGTGAAGCACAGCAGCAGCAACCTGCGCGCCGATAGTGCGCCTAAGCTCCTTGCCGAGGGGATGGCTGCTGCCGCCACTTGGGTATGCCTGTGACTGCTAATGGGAGCCTGATTGTAGCACAACAATTCCGCGCCTCATTAGTTCTAAGCGAATCGTGAAACATAATTCATCTCTGTGCCTTCTGTGTACCTTCGTTTCCTCAGTGAGTGCGGGTAAGTCTTGCGGCTACAGCTCCCATCCCCCGGCTCCTTTCCCCCAGAACGAGGGAAGGGGAGTTTTTCCAGCGATTCCGTAGTATTAAAGCTCCTCCCTCGTTTTGGGGGAGGGGTTTGAGGTGGGGGTAAAATGGGCATGCTAGAGTCTCATTACTTACCTGAACTTACTTCTGTGGCAAAATCATTTTGCCGCGCCTACTACTGTTTCATCCTTGACAGGGTGGGCAAATGACGCTAGGCTCACAATGAAGCAACGGACGGCGGACGGAAGTATGAGTTTGTATAGCGCGACGACAGGCACAACTAGCAGCATGATGATGACTATGATGCGCATAGCCGCGCGCCGTGGGGGTTTCCGCTTGTTGTAAGTCCGAGACAGACAAAGCAGCAAAAGGGCGTGTGGAGAACCTCCAGACGCCCTTTTTTTGTTTATTGGCAGGAAAGACGAGGGCAGGGCAATGGCAAGACTAACCTTGAAATTCGGTGGCACGTCGGTCGGGTCGCCAGCGGCAATCGACCAGGTGGCGCAGATAATCTGCGAGCAGCGACGTCAGGGACACTTGCTGGCGGTGGTTGTCTCGGCGATGTCGGGCGTTACCGACCAGCTTCTCCAGGCGGCGGCTGCGGCAGCGGCGGGCGACCAGCCTGCCTATCAAGGCATCAATGCTGAGCTGCTAGCCCGCCACGAAGCTGTCATCAACCAGCTTGTTGCTAGTCCCGCGGCGCGTGAAGAAGCGCTGGAACCCTTGCGCGACTTGTTGCGGCAGCAGTTGGAATTGTGCGATGCGGTGCGCATCCTGGGAGAAGCCAGCCCGCGCATCACGGACGCGATTGTGTCCTTTGGCGAGCGGCTGAGCAGCCGGGTGATTGCGGCGGCGTTGCGCGAACGCGGGGTCGATGCGCTGCAAGTCGATTCGCATACTTGCATCGTAACCGACAACAACTTCCAGCAGGCTGAGCCGCTGTGGGCAGAGACGGAGGCGCGCCTCCGCCGCCAGTTGCTGCCCGCCTACGAAGCCGGGCGCGCGCTCATCATCACAGGCTTCATCGGCGCGACGCCCGATGGCACCGTGACGACGCTGGGGCGCGGCGGCAGCGACTTTAGCGCGTCTATCTTCGCTGCCTGCCTGGATAGCGACGAGCTGCATATCTACACCGATGTCGAAGGCGTGATGACCACCGACCCGCGCCTTGACCCCCGCGCGCGTGTGCTGCCCTATGTTTCTTACCGAGAAATCGGCGAACTGGCATTTTATGGCGCGAAAGTGCTGCACCCCAAGACGGTGCAGCCGATTATCAATCGCGGCATCCCCATGCGCGTGCGCAGCACTTTTCAGCCTGCCCGCCAAGGCACGCTCATCGGCGAGCGCACCCGACCCAGCGCCACCATCATCAAAGCTGTAACCAGCATCCGCGATGTGTCTATGCTGACGGTCAGCGGCCGCGGCATGTTGGGCGTGCCGGGCATCGCCGGGCGCACCTTTATCGCCACCGCCCAAGCCGGCGCCAGTATCCTGATGATCTCGCAATCTTCCTCCGAGCAGAGCTTCTGCTTCACCGTCGTGGACCCGCTGGCGGAGCGGGTGAAAGCGGCTGTCGAGGCGGAGCTACGGCGCGAGATTCAGCACAAAGCCATCGATAGTGTAGAAACACTGCCCGACATCGTCATCATCACAGTGGTGGGCAGCGGCATGCGCGGGACGCCGGGCGTGGCTGGCCGCGTATTCTCGCTCTTGGGCGAGCAGGAAATCAATGTGCTGGCAATCGCGCAAGGCTCGTCCGAATGCAGCATTTCTTTTGTAGTCTCCGAAGCCGACCTGGAAAGAGCGGTTTACGAACTGCACTCGCTGGCTCTGGAAACTGCCGCGATTGATCGCGCTAACGGGCAGGGCAGTTATTACTAGGCGGGCGCAATCAACTGGCGCAAGATGGCTTCCCAATGCGTGAACAAGATGAGGTGGCCGGCATTGGCTTCCAGGCGCAGCTTGGCATCGGGGATTAGCTCCGCCATGCGCTTGCCCACAACAGGCGAGGAGTACACATCCGCCTCGCCCCACCAGATATCCACTGGCACACGCAGCGCTTGCAGATGAAAGCCCCAGGAGCGCGTCAATGCCGCCAGATCATCGGCAATTCCCTCACTGCCCACTTGACGGATTTCTTCCCAGATATCCCGCCGCAGGTTGAATAATGGCAACTGGCTCAGCGCGTGGCGGTCGACCTGCGCCAGCAGCCCCCCATAATCGCGGATGAATTGCTCGGGGCTGCGCTGCGAATCATAGAAGAAAAAGCCGCGCAGCAGCCAGCGAAACAAAGTTTCATTGCCGCGCGCCAACTGCATCAGCCGCCCGTAAACCGGGTGAATGACGCGAAAGCTCTGCGCTTGGTCCAGCGGCGGCAGGCTGGCGACAACGGCGCAGCGGCTGACATGCTGGGGATAGCGATGCGCAAAAGCGAGGGCATAGGGCGCGCCCGCTGAATAACCCAGCACGGCGCAGCGCTCCAGCCCCATCGCGCGGAAGAGCGCATCCATGTCGATAGCGCCAGCCAAAATATCGCGACCGGCTTTGCGCGCGGACAGCCCATAACCAGGCCGGTCGATGCCGATGAGCCGAATGCCCAGCCGCTTGAGGATGCTGTCATCGGGATGACGCAGGCCGCGCCCCCCAAACAGGTCATGGCAGAAGAAGACGGGTGCCCCTTCCGAATCGCCATGTTCCACGAATCCCAACTGCCGCCCATCGCTGAGCTTGGCAGTGCGCGCTGTCGCTACCTGCGCCAAATGCGGCATGTCCTATCCATCCGCCCTTATGCCGCCAGCAGGGTAACTGAACTTGCCCAAGCGCGAAAGTCCAAAGGCAACAGCGCTCAGGGCAATCGCATCAAAGTAGTTTTGGCGCAGGGGCACAGAAATTTGGTCTAAGGACGAGGCGGCGACTCGCTTGATTCATGCCCCTAGCGGTCATTCTCCAGGACACCGACCACCTGGCACCAGGCTGGTTTATCCAGTGGATTGCGCCGCAGCCGCATGCCCAGCTTTTGCATGACCCGCTGGGACGCCAGATTGTCATGCTCGGTCGTGGCGACCACCCGCCGCAAGCGCAGCTCCCCAAACAGGAAGTCCAGCAGGGACCTGGCGGCTTCGGTCGCATAACCCAGGCAGCGATATTCGGGCAGCAGTCCCCAAAACAAACCGACCTCCGGGCTGAGCAAATCGTCGCTCGCATCGCCTTTTAGCGCGCCCCAGGGTAGGACTGTTGGCACGATGCCCACCGCGCCTAAAAACCCGCCGGTGTCGCGGCGCTCGATCGCATAATCCGCATAGGGTGGCTGCCCCAAGCCCGCCAACTCGCGGTAGCTGGCGACCGTCCAGCGCAACCAGCGCCGGGTGGCCTCCGCATCGTCATCCAGTTGGAAAACCCGACGGCGGAAGTCGCTGCATGCGGCAAAGTCGCCTTCGTTAAAATGGCGGATGCGCAGGCGCTGGCTGGTCAGCTCGAGGCGGTCGATCATTTTGCGCGCCGCTCAACTGCGCAGGTAGGATGCGCCGTTGACATCGATGATGGTGCCGGTGCTGAATTCCGCGCCAGCCGATGCCAGGAAGAGCGCGGCATAAGCGACTTCTTGCGGTTTGGCGACGCGACCCAGCGGCGACTGCGCGCGGATTTCATCGCCATCGGCAGCGGCCAATCGCTCGGCAGCCATGTCGGTTTCCACAAAGCCGGGCGCGACTGTGCCGACGAAGATATTGTGTGGCGCAAGCAGCTTCGCCAGAGACTGTCCCAGGCTGTTAAGTGCTGCTTTGCTGGCACCATAAGCCGGCGCGGTGGGCTCGCCACGGAATGCGCCCCGCGATGAGATATTGACGATGCGCCCGCCGCCTTGTTGGATCATGTGCTGCGCGGCGCAGTGCATGGCCTTGGCTGCCCCCAACAGGTTGACCCCCAAAATGCGCGCGAAATGAGCCCGCCATTCTTCATAGCTGCATTCGCTCAGCAGGCATTCTTCGTGGATGCCGGCGTTGTTGACCAGGATGTCCAGCCGCCCCAGGCGCGCGGCAGCTTCATCGATCATGCGCTGCACCTGGGCGCTGTCGGACAAGTCGGCGGACAAGGCGAAGTGCCCATCACCAGCTAGTTGGTCGAGCGTCGCCTGCGCAGCTTTCACATTGCTGTTGTAGTGGACAGCCACTTTCGCCCCGCGCGCGGCAAACCCTTCGGCGATTGCGCGCCCGATGCCGCGGGAGCCGCCCGTGACCAAAACTGTCTGTCCATCAAATCGCATGGCAATTCTCGCTTCTGAGTAAACGCAAGGTAGCCCTTCCTTACAAGCCTATTCGCCACTGAGTACACTGAGGGTTTATTATACCGCCATGCTGAAAATAGCTACAGGCTTGTGCGATTGCCCTGCCAGGATTCTGCGCCTCTGTGGTGAATCTTCCGCTTGCGCTACAATCAGGGCTCGGGCTTGTCTTTCTGAGAGGAGAAGAAAACTGAGCAAACCGTTGAATCCCGCGCCCGACATCATCGGCATCGGCGTCTGCACGGTCGATTATCTGGTCATCGTACCGCGTCTGCCGCAGCGCAACGAAAATATGCGCGCTCGCCGCTTCGCCCGCGAGCTGGGTGGCCTGGCTTCCATCGCTTTGGTCGCCGCCGCGCGTTTGGGCGCTCGCGCCAGGCTGATTGCGCGCATCGGCGATGATGAGGCTGGCGCTTATATCCGCGCCGCGCTGCGGAAAGAAGGCATTGATGTATCGCAGCTGCTGGTCGAGGCGGGCGGTGAATCGCAGGTATCGGTCATCGTCGTGGATGAGCCATCGGGCGACCGCAGCATCATGACTCGCCTGCCAACGAGCCAAAGGCTGGCTGCGGGGGAGCTGCGGCGTGAAGACTTTGCGGCTGCTCGCGTTCTCTTCGTGGACAATTGCAATGCGGCGACACTGCAAGCGGCGCAATGGGCGCGGGCGGCGGGCGCGCATGTCCTGCTGGATCCCTCCCAGCCCTATGCCGAGATCGCGCCGCTGCTGGAGCATGTTACTGTGCCTATTGTGCCTGAAGCCTGGGCGCGCGCCTGGCTGCCCGACCAGCCCCCCAGCGCGGTTGCCGAGCGCCTCTGCCAGCAGGGGGCGGAGATCGCCATCGTAACGCGGGGAGAGCGCGGCGCGGTGGCGAGCTGGGACGGACAGACGCAAAGTTTCCCCGCCTTTGCGGTGGATGTGGTCGATACGACGGGCGCGGGCGATGCCTATCATGGCGCATTTATGTACGCGCTGCTGCAAGGCTGGGATGTGCCGCGCATGGCGAGCTTCGCAGCGGCTGTTGGCGCATTGAACTGCCGGGCGCTGGGCGGCCGCAGCGCCTTGCCAAGCCTGGACGAGGTCGAGCGCTTCCTGGCGCGGTCTATCGACTGAAAATCTTATACCATTCTCACTGCAAGAATAAAAATACTCGCTATACTAACGGCTGAATTTGAATTTGAAGGAGTGAGAGCGATGAACAAAGCAGGATTGATTGATGCGATCGCCGCAAAGTCGGGCTTGGACAAGAAGCAGTCGGGCGCGGCGCTGGCGGCAATGCTCGAGGCGGTCGAAGAAGCGCTGGTCGCTGGTGACCGTGTGCAGTTGATTGGCTTTGGCACCTGGTCGGTCAACGAACGCAGCGCGCGCACGGGGCGAAATCCTAGCAACAACGAAGTAATTGAGATCCCCGCCAAGAATGTCGTCAAGTTCAAGCCGGGCGCCAGCTTGGCAAAGGCAGTGAATTGAGGCTGCCCCAGCGTTTTCAGGATTGCAACGCAATGTGATCCCGCTGGTAAACGAATACGCCACATCAGCCTGTTGACTATAGGTCGACAGGCTGTTTGCTTTGCTAATCCTGCTGCAAAGCCGAGGTGGAGCCTCATCTTAGACCAGTTTCGGCACAGTTTTCAGCGCATCATCAACGAGGTCATCAGCGCTGATGCCCTCGGCTTGGGCATCAAAGTTGAGCAGGATGCGGTGGCGCAGGGCGGCGTGGGCGATTGCCGCGACATCGTCAAAAGCGACATTGCTGCGACCATCCAGCAGCGCGTTGATCTTCGCGCCGATGATGAGCGCCTGCGCCCCGCGTGGACTGGCTCCATAACGGGCATAGCGCTTGATGAGTGAATCGCCAGCGGCTTGCTCCGGATGCGTGGCCACCACCAGGCGAGCCACATAGGCGCTGACATGGCTGGCGATGGGCGTGCTTAATGCCAGCTTGCCCATGCCCAGAACCTGCGCGCCATCAGCGACTTTGCTGGCTTGCGGCAGCTCTGCGCCGGTTGTGCGCTCCAGGATGTCCACGAGTTCTTGCACAGCGGGGAATTGCACATTCACCTTGAATAGGAAGCGGTCCAGTTGCGCTTCGGGCAAGGGATAGGTGCCTTCCATCTCCAGCGGATTTTGGGTAGCGAGTACAAAAAAGGGCGCATCCAGTTCATAGCGGCGGCCCGCGACGGTGACCGTCTTCTCTTGCATGGCTTCGAGCATGGCGGATTGTGTCTTGGGCGTGGCGCGGTTGATTTCATCAGCCAGCACGAGGTTGGCAAAAATGGGTCCCGACTGAAAGCGAAACTGACGCCGCCCGTCTTCGGTATCTTCCAGGATGTCTGTGCCGACGATATCGGCGGGCATCAGGTCGGGCGTGAACTGGATGCGCGCAAATTGCAGATCAAGCACATCGCCCAAAGTGCGGATGAGCATGGTCTTACCCAAGCCAGGCACGCCTTCCAGCAGGGCATGTCCGCCAGCCAGGACGCAGATTAAGGCGCTTCGCAAAACATCGCGCTGCCCAACGATGACCTTGCCGACCTCCGCCTCGATGCTGCGCGCCAGTTCGCCAAACTGCTCCAGTCCGATTTCTGCCGCATCACTCATGCCGCTCGCCTTGTCCGTGGTCTTGGCAATGCCGCCGATTATAAACCCGCTCGGGGCATTGCTGTAGGGCTGAATATGCCCCGCGACTCTTTGCAAAGTCCTTTTGCGTTTGGACTTTTAGCGGCTTACTTGCTGCGTCTGTTGCGCTATACTAGGTAGCATGACAGGGTTATCCGCCAGCCAGCAGGCTGATTTGTCCCAGCGCCAGGCGCGTTTGCTGCGTGAAAACACGGCGGTATTGATGCCGCCCGCGCCGGGCAAAGACCAAAAATCACGACTGGGCTTCTTCATTAACTGGCTGACGCGGGCTGGGCTGCATTGGTATCAACCCGATCTGCGCGCCTATCGAGATTACCTGCTGCACAAGCGAACGCGCGC
The DNA here is from genome assembly GCA_009840575.1 of Chloroflexota bacterium. GTDB lineage: Bacteria > Chloroflexota > Anaerolineae > Aggregatilineales > Phototrophicaceae > UBA6055. The sequence continues at coordinate 32,600 of VXNO01000066.1, forward strand.
CAACAAACGTAATCAGGTCAAGATTGCCACGCTCTCGCCGCAGACCGCCTTGGCCCACCTCGCCACCATCCGCGGCCGCTATAAAGAACTGGCGCGCAGCAACGACATCCGCGACCGCTTGTACGAGCTGGCGAATCCCGACGCCAGCGAATCCGAACAGCGCGCTTTGGTGGATGAATTTTTACTGCGCCTGGCAAATGACCTGCATCCGACCGCCGCGCCAATCGCCGTGGTCGAGCTGCAAGACCGCGCCGATAGCGAGCATCTGCGCTTGAAACCCTACCAGGTCAGCACGCTGCTGGGCGCGCCGGGCATCAGCAACCTGCGTGGCCTGCGCGATACGGCGCTGATGACGCTGATGGTCTGCACGGGCATCCGCGCGGCTGAGGCGGCGGCTGTGCATGTTGATGACCTGCGCCAGCGACTGGGTGGCGAATTGGCGCTGCGTGTGCGCGAGGGCAAGGGCGGCAAGCAGCGGCTGATTCCTTATGGTCCGCTGAATTGGTGCCTCATGTATGCGGATGCCTGGCAGGCTGCCGCGCAGATTAAGGCGGGAGCCGTCTTCCGCCGGATTCTCAAGGGCAATCGGTCAATCGGCGCGCGGGGCATCGGTGCCTGGACTGTCAATGACATCATGAACAACTACCCAATCGGGATTGACGGGGCGCTGCGCCTGGTCAAGCCCCACGATCTGCGCCGCACCTATGCGCGCAACGCCTACGACTTTGGCATGGATCTGGAGCGCATCCGCCAAAATCTGGGGCATGCCAGCTTGCAGACCACGCAGGCTTACATCGGCGCGCTGGATGGGCGCGACCGGCACCCGCCCAACATGTTCCAGCCGCCGCATGAACTGGCGCAGTTGATGCCACAGCTTGGCTAAGCTTTCGCAGCTATCCAGCGTCAAGCCCATAAATCATTACTGGCACATCTATATTGGACACGCCGCGTTGTTCCAAGTCCCAAACGAACTGTTCAAAATAGGACACACCGGTGGACATCTCGTCCGCTAGGGCTTTCACTGGAACAATTTCTACCCCAAAGTCAATATGTCCAAGATTGTGGAAGATCGTCATCTTGGCGCAGACGTTATAGACCATGAAAGCATATTTGCCGAATTGCACTTCAACACCGACTCTATCCTTAATGAAATCCATCTCTCGAAACGCGCCCCGTCGCATCGGCTTGGGAGAATATCCGTCGCTATAGTAGCTCGTGGGGTAGTCGCATCGCACCTGCAGGCTTGTCCAGCCTCTTTTGGTAAACCCAGCCTTAAACTCCGCATTTAAGGCTCGCGGCGAAAATAGAACTTTGCCGAGCATCGTGATTTCGTCGCTCACCTTCTTCTTGCAGGCATGCGCATCTACGGAAGAAACAATCGAGTTGATTTCGCCTACAAGGGAAGGAAAGTTTTCTTCAATGATTCTGCCGCCATTGAAGGCGTATTTCGCGGCAATAATCACCGCTTCCACTCCTCAGGAACTTGCGACACTTTTTCCCTGCCAGAAGGGGAATGGATCGCTTTGCCCAATGGTCTGGTTTTGAGCGTGCCCTGCGCTAGCTTGTTCAGCCGTTCAATGGTCAAATCAATATACCGTTCTTCTTTATCCGCGCCGATGCCGTGTCGATTGTGTTTCACGGCGGCAAGTATCGTCGAGCCTACCCCACAATATGGGTCAAGCACGATATCGTTCTCGTTGGTCAAAGCGAGAATGCAGCGCTCGACCAACTCGATAGGAAATTGACAAGGATGTTCGGTCTTTTCCGGGTGATTGGCTTTGACATTTGGGATTTCCCAAACACAAGACTCCCAGTCTTTTTCAATGACGCGCCAAAAATCCGACGGGTTCTTGCCTAACGGATTGCCAGACGGTTTGCCTTTGTTGGGGCCTTTGAAATGGCGCTTGCCTGGATACTTCGCCGGGACGCGTACACTATCAAGGTTAAATGTATACGAGTCTGATTTTGTAAACCACAATATCGTTTCGTAACGCCCTGAGAATCGCTTCCGGGCATGCAAGCCATGATTGAATTGCCAAATTATTCTGTTGCGCAGTTTCAGATGAAGCGCTTTGAAAATGGGATAAAAATAGATGTCGAGCGGGTAGACTTCGCCTTTGTCGACATAGTTGCCAACCTGCCAGCAGACGTTGCCACTCGGCGCGAGTATTCTTTTTATCTCACTGAGTACTGACTCAAAGTTAGCCAGGTATGCGCTCAGCGAAGTCTGTATTTCATAGGCTTTGCCGACATTATAAGGTGGTGAAGAAATCACCAATTCTACGCTCTCCGATGGGATTGATTTGAGCAAATCCAGACAATTTCCATCGAACAGGTAAGCGCCGCCACTAAATTGCTCTAGGGATTCCGCAGCGCTAGACCTGGTTATAGGAAAGTGGCGATGCTGCATCTCCAAGGATAGCTGCATTTCTTTGTTCCATATCAATCATCATTACGAAGGACGGTTGGGGGCTGGCGCGCCAGCCGCTGGCACATCCAGCGCAATGGCTTGCGTGATCAAGTCGCGGAAAGAGGCTTCGGGCAGAGCGCCGGGCTGCATGAAGATCAACTGCCCGGCCTTGAACATGGCGATGGTCGGGATGCTGCGGATTTGGAATGCCTGGCTCAAGCCCGGGTTGGCATCGGTATCCACCTTGACGACGCGGATCTGCCCGGCGAACTCAGCCGCCAGCTTCTCCAAGACGGGCGCGACTTGACGGCAGGGCCCACACCACTCTGCCCAGAAATCCACCAGCACCGGCAGATCGTTCGAGGCGGCGATGGCTTCTTTTTCGAAAGTGGCGTCGGTGACATCCAGTGGCTTGCTGAGGATTTTGCGCCTTGCTTTGGCTTTCTTGGCCGGCTTCGCAGGGGGCGCATCGGCTTCGCGGGCGGCATGAAGCTGCTGGATGAAGTCGGGCAGGTCGCTGGACCAGGGGCGCGAACGCCGCAGCAATGGTTGGCTCCGATACATGCCAATCAGCAGCGCCCTGTTCTGATAGTCAAAGCGCGCGCAAAGCTGCGGGTTGCTGGCGGGGTCGACCTGGGCGAATAAGATGCCATCTTCTTCATCCGCGGCTTTGACGAAGGCGGTTTTGAAATCGCTGCGCAATTTGTCGCCGCCGCTGGAGATCAGGATGAGCGCAGGCGCGCGGCGCGTCCGGCGGGCGAAGGTGGCGTCTGTCAAGGTTTGCAATGGCATATGATTTCCTTAGATAATGCGAAATATACCGGTTAGACGATGCGAAGATACTCAAAGTGATTTGTCATTTCGTCAGCTGTATAGGTTGCGTGCATCCATACCAGGGATCGAACCCATGTTCCAATCTCCCGCCGGTCTTTCCGAGACCCAAAAACAATGCCAGAATGAGACATACCTGCTTTAACCAGATCAAAATAACCGTCGTCCAATGTGCATAAAACGCGTCCCATTGAATGCGCCTGTCGCAGCTGAAAAGCGTCCGAGCGGCCTTTATGTCTCAAGTCTTGCACTGTTTTGGTGTCAATGCCCCTACGGTTTAGCTGTTCAGCGATAGCGACAGGCATTAGCTCATCGAGATAAAATCGCAACTCGCGGTCTTCCATAGCCGGTTGCCGAGTGCCTCTCGAATGTTTCGTCCTGTAATTTGATATCCGCGTCTATCGCAGCTTTGTTAAGCTGGTAATAGGCAAGCGCTGCGTCTACCTGCTCACGGCTTATGTCAAAATCTGCTGCGATTTCACTGCGACTGTAATCGAGTTGAACCGCCGTGACAATGTCGGTTACGCGCAAACGGGTACCCGCGATGCAGGGGCGTCCGCCGCAAATCCTCTCGATTCTGGTGATGCCGGGCGACTGAATCTCTATCATCGCCTTTACCCTACTATGCTTATTTGAGGGTGATTATAGCGTCAAGCGCCAATTTATTCAATCGTCGCTAGCCAGCCAGCCGCTCGATATACTCCAGGCTTTGATGCCGGAAGTAAGAATCGTATAGCGTGGCGTAGTGTCCGCCATTCATCATCAACTGGTCATGCGTGCCCGATTCGATGATTGCGCCATGGTCGAGCACGATGATGCGGTCGGCATGCTGGATGGTCGACAGGCGGTGGGCGATGACGATGGAGGTGCGGTCGCCCAGCAGGGTATCCAAGCCTTCCTGGATGAGCGCCTCAGTCAGGGGGTCAACGCTGGCGGTGGCTTCGTCCAGGATGAAGATGGCTGGGTCTTGCAGCAGCACGCGCGCGATGGCCACCAGTTGCCGCTGCCCCATGGACAGGTTGCCGCCCCGCTCGCCCACTTGCGTCTGCAAGCCATCCTGCAAGCTGACCAGCCAATCGCCGCGGCCGACCATGTTGGCGGCTTGCGCCACTTGCTCGTCCGTGGCGTCGGGCTTGCCATAGCGGATATTGTCCATGACGGTGCCATCAAAGAGAAACGGCGTCTGCGTTACCATGCCTAGCTGGGCGCGGTAACTAGGCAGGTTGAAGTAGCGGATGTCGCGCCGGTCGATGAACAGGTCGCCGCGCTGGTATTCATAAAAGCGGTTGATGAGCTTGGCAATGCTGGACTTTCCACTGCCCGTATGCCCGACCAGCGCCAAAGTCTCGCCCGGCTGGATGCGCAGGCTGAAGTCACGCAGGACCGGCTCGCCCTCGTTATATTGGAAATCCAGCGAAGCGAACTCAATCTCGCCCTGCAAAGCCGGCGCTTGTTCATCGGCTTTCTGTTTAACCAGCGCCTCGGCATCCAGCAGGGCGAAGACCCGTTCGCCAGCCGCCAACCCCAGTTGAAATTGGCTCCAAAATGAAGAAATGCTGGTCAGCGGGAACCATATCATGCCCATGCCCTGGATGAACAAGAACCACTCGCCAGCCGTCAGCACGTCTTCCAGCGCCAGGTTGATGCCAAACCAGACCACGGCCGCCACACCAATGCCGGCAATCGTAACCAGGATGGGGAAGATACTGCCGAAGACGAAGCCGTTGATCTTCTCGACCTCGTAAGATTCTTGATTGACCGCCTTGAACTCATCGTAAATCATCTGCTCGCGGCGGAAGGCTTTGGCGACGGCAATGCCGCTGATCGATTCCTGGATGTGCGCGTTGACTGTCGCCAATTGCCGGCGCGAGTTGGTCACGGTGTGGCGCGCGACATTGCGGAACTTCAGCGCGGTGTAGATGATGAAAGGCATGATTGCCATCAAGACAAGCGTCATATTCACATTGACTGTGAACAAGTAGACCATCAGCAGGACGACCAACAGCAGGCGGCTCATCAAGTTGATACTCAGGCGCACCGTCTCGCTGAAAGCCTGCGTATCGGAGAGCACGCGGCTGACCACCTTGCCGGTGGCAAATTGGTCATAGAAGGACATGTCGCGCTCGGTTACCGCGTTGAAAGCGTCTTCACGCATATCAAAAGTAACATCGCCCACCGCCTCTGCCGAAAGCCACTGGCGGACCATGTTTGCCACCCAGCCGGCGCTCGCCGCCAAGCCCAGGATAACCGCCGTGCCAACCGGGTCAAATGCCTCGGGGCGGAACTGCAGCTGGTCCAGCGCTTGCGAGACGACCACCGGCAGGATCAAATCCATCACCGAGCTGAAGAAGACGACAGCGGCGACCACCAGCATCTTCCCGGCTTGCGGTCGGAAGTAACCGAGGATGCGCTTGACCAGCGCCCAATCGGTATATTGGCGGTCGTAATCTTCGGCGTCCAGCCCATCCATTATGAAGCCCATGTCGCTCCTCTCCTGTCTGCCGCGGAACTGTGTACTGTCGAGAAACTGACCATCAGGCGAAAGCAGGCGCTAGCTCGGGCACGTCATAGCGGGCGAATATGCGCCGATAATGTGGCGAGCTGCCCAGCAGTTCTTCGTGTCTGCCATTGGCGATGACACGGCCATTTTCCAGCACGATGATGCGGTCTGCCCAGCGGATCTGCGATAGGCGATGCGTAATCAGGATGGTGGTCCGCCCCTCCTGGGCGCGGCGCATGGCTTTTTGGATTTCATCTTCGGTAGCGCTGTCGATGGCGCTGGTGGAGTCATCCAGGATTAAGATGCGCGGCTGCCGCAAGAATGCCCGCGCCAAAGCCAGCCGTTGCCGCTGCCCGCCCGATAGCATCACGCCCCGCTCGCCGATTTCGCTGTCGTAGCCCTCGTTAAAGGACATGATGAAGTCATGCGCCTGGGCTTCTTTGGCGGCGGCGACAATATCGTCATGCGTGGCATCTTGTACGCCAAAGGCGATATTCTCCGCCACCGAGCGCGAAAACAGGAAGATATCCTGCTCGATCCGGCCCATCTGTGAGCGCAGCCGGTCGAGGTTCCAGTCGCGCACATCCACGCCATCGATGAGCACGCGCCCGGCATCGACATCGTAGGTGCGCCCCACCAACTGCGTCAGTGTCGTTTTGCCGCTGCCCGTCTGCCCGACGATTGCGACTGTCTGCCCAGGCTCGACGCGGAAGGACACATCCTCCAAGACCGTCTTGCCATGGAACTTGAACGTGATGTTGTCGAACTCGATCGCGCCATCTACCGCGGCTCTGTGCCCCGCCAGGTTTTCGTCGATGTCGGTGCGCTGGTCGATCAGCTCGAGGATGCGGCGCGCGCCGGCGATGCCCAGTTGGATCATGCTGATTGAAAATAGCGAGATGAACACCGGGAAGGAAAGCACTTGCATCAAGCCGGTCACAGCGATGATATCGCCGATGCTGAGGATGCCGCGCCCGTACATATTCAGGCAATGCAGGAAGAAGAACCCGAAGGCGATGCCGAACATCAACAAGGGCAGGTAAGCTGCTTCAATCTTGCCCTGCTGGACGAAAAAGTCGCGGAACTTCCAGGCGTTGCGTTTGAACTTGCGGCGCTCTTCAACCTCCTGCGCCGCCACCTTGACGATCTCGATGCCGCTGATGGTCTCTTCCAGGCGCGCGCTGAGGGTGCCGTATTGCTGCCTTTGCTTCATCATCACCGGCTGCAGCCGGCGCATATAACGGCGCACGACAACGATATACACGATGACGAAGATAACTGGCACCAGCAGCAATTCCAGGTTGATAACCGCGATGTAAACCATCGGCACCGCGAAACCCAGCACCATATCAAAGATGAACATGATGCCCGGGTGGATGACAAAATTGAGCTGGCGCACATCATCGGTGGCGCGCGCCATGATATCGCCCACCCGCTGTTGGTCATGGAAAGTCTGGCTCTTGCCTAACAAGCTAATATACAACTCATGGCGGGAGTCGCGTTCGACTCGCGTCGAAAGGATGACCATCGCCATCGAGCCCATCAGCGAGAATAGCCCGTCCGCCACCGACAAGACCAATACGGCGAGGCTCACCGCGATTACCGCCTGGGCATCGCCGCCCTCGATGATGATCTCCGCGCCGCGCCCAAACATCACCCGCGCGCCCGAAAAAGAGATATAGGTCAAGGCGAAACCGACCAAGCCGACAAAGAAATACAGCTTGTGCTCGAAGCAATGCGAGATGATCCAGCGGACGGCGGATTTACGGTTGTATTCGCGCAAGCCTGCAATGGCAAATTCGCTCTTCTGCGCCAAGATGATCTCCTGCTGCCTAGCTTGGGGGCAGACAAGTATACATGAGAAATTCCGTTCGGGTAAGGGGCGATAAAATCTCTGAGCCCTCTGCGTCTCTGTGGTGAATCAAGCATTTGCCTGCCAGTTGCAAGTCTGGCAAAATCCATATCTTGTGCACTTATAAGCTCTGAGGCAGACCATGCAAGCGATCCGAGCGGCTGTTTGCGATGCCGCCAGACTCTGCCAACTGGTGCAGGAGCGCTACCTGAGCGCCAGCGCCAAGACAACTGGCGAGCACACTGAGCCGGTGACAATCGCCGATTATGGCTCCCAAGCCATCATCGGCCGCGCCCTGCAGCAGCATTACCCGCAGGACGCCGTCATCGCCGAAGAATCAGGCACGCAATTCCAGCAACTGGTATCGGAAGAACAATGCGCGCAGGTACTGCAATTGCTGGCGGCGGTGCTGGGCGAGAGAGTGAGCGAGGCGCAGCTACTGGCTTGGCTCGATTTCGGCGCGGGGCGGGCTTCGCGGCGCACTTGGGTGATCGACCCCATCGATGGCACAAAAGGTTTCCTGGCGCGGCGACATTATGCAATCGCTTGTGGTCTGCTGGTCGATGGGCGAGTTACTGATGGCATCGTGGCGGCGCCAGGCTACAACGGTGGCGAGGGCGCGCTTTTTTATACGCAGGCTGGCGAGACCTGGCGGTCGAAATTGGCGGGCGGCGCTGTGCAGCGCTTGACCGTCTCGGCGCGGCAGGATGTCGCTGACTTCGTTGTTGTGCAGAGCTACGAGCGGGCGCATGCCAGCAAATCGCGCATGGGGCGGGCGCGTGAACTGGCGGGCGTGGGCAGCGCGCGCATCATCGAGCTGGATAGCATGGAGAAATATGCGCTGGTGGCTGGTGGCGATGCTGATTTGTATATGCGTTTACCGCGCCCGGGCAGCGACTATGCGCACAAAGTCTGGGACCATGCGGCGGGGGTGGCGCTGGTGCAGGCGGCGGGCGGCATGGCAACGGGGCTGGACGGCGAAGAGTTGGATTTCTCACGCGGCGAGACCCTGCCCAATGCCGGCATGATCATCAGCAACAGCCAGCGGCATGACCAGGTGGTCGCGGCGGTGGGGCGGGTCCTGCGCGATTATTGAAAGTAGTCCATAAACCGTATTCACCACAGCGCTATTTGTGTCGATCTCTTGGGCATCAGCGAACGCGAAAGAGTAACCGAGTCCGCGCTTCGTACGTGCCTGTCAATATGACACAAGCAGCTATTCTATCGCCGCGCTCTCGCAGCAGATAGGTGTTTGTAAGCCAAGCCGCCGCTTTTCTTGAAGTGGTGAATAACTCGGTTCCAGCGCGCCTCATCTCCGTGTGAGCAAGCTGTCGATATGCGCATCGCTGGCGCGCCGCTGAGCCTGGATTTCGCCCCGCTTCGCCAGGCAACCGCGCAGGCTCAGCAAGCCTGCCGCCATGCCGCGCAGCCTAGCTCGCGCCGCCTCGCCACGCCAAGCCCGCAGCGCCTCCCAAAATAGCCCCGCCTGCCGCGCCAGGATGCGCCGCCAGTATTTCCGCAGCAGCGTCGCCGGCATATTCTTGGCAATCAGCCAGAGACCATTGCGCCCAGCGTAATAACTGGCGGTCTTGCCACCGCCGGTCGCCGATATATGATGATAGACAACCGCGCCCGGCGCAAACCACACCGCATAACCCGCCAGTTGCGCGCGCCATGCGATATCGACATCCTCCAGCAAAAAGAAAAAGTCATCATCCAAATAGCCAATCTCGTCCAGCAGGCTGCGCCGATACACCGCCGCGCCGCCACAAGCCGAGAAAACATAATCGCCAGCATCATATTGCCCCTGGTCCAGCTCGCCAAAGCCGCGATTGCCCGCGCTGCCGTCTGTGGCGAAATAATCGCCAGCGGTGTGAAATCTATCCCGTTGGTTGTGCATGAGCATCTTGCAGGCGATGATGCCGGCGGCGGGTTTCGCATCCAGCGCCTGGAGGACTTGCGCCGCCCAGTCACGGGCGACTTCCGTATCGTTGTTCAGCAGCGCGATAAATTCCCCAGTTGCCGCGCGCATGCCCCGGTTGCAAGCGCCGGTGAAGCCCTGATTATCGGGCAATTCGATCAGATGTACATCCGCGTAGGCAGTCTTCACAAAGCCCTGCGAGCCATCGCTGGAGCCGTTATCGACGATGATGATTTCGATATTGGGCTCAGTTTGCGCGCGCAGGGAATCAAGGCAGGGAGCCAGGAACCGTTTGCCGTTCCAATTGGGGATGACCACCGACAGCCGCGGCGCAGTCATGCCAGCCCTTCGGCAGCCAGGAAGTCGCGCAGCGCCTCTTGCCAAGGGCGTAGGCGGATCCCCAGCCCCGCGGCGGCGATATTTGCCAATGGCCCGTGCTCGGGCGGCTGCGATGGCCGTTGCCACTGCTGGCTGCTGATGCGCGTGATGGGAATGTCCGCGAAGCCGGCCGCATCCAAAGCGAAGCGCGCCAAAGCCCAGCGGCTGACCGCGCCTTCATTGACCAGGTGATAGGTCCCGTAGCGCTGGCTTTCGATGAGCTGTCCTATTGCCTCCGCCAAATCACTCGTGGAGGTGGGGTTGCTGATTTCATTGGTGACGACGCGCAGGTCTCGTCCTTGCCGCGCTGCGTTGAGGATAGCGTGAATGAAGTTCTGCCCGCCGGGCGCGTATAGCCAGGCGGTGCGCACGATATAATGGCGCGGATTGACTTGCGCCAATGCGCGTTCGCCATAGAGCTTGCTGACGCCATAGGCATTGATGGGCTTGGCAACATCATATTCATGATAGGCGCGCCCCAGCTTGCCATCAAAGACTTCGTTGCTGCTGACATAGAGCATGGCGATGTCACGTCGCGCGCTGACAGCGGCGAGGTTATGCGTGCCTAGTCCATTGACGCGCAAGGCCTTTTGCGGGTCCAGCGCGCAGCCATTCACATCGGTATAGGCGGCGCTATGCAGCAGCAACTCCGGGCGCGCTTCGGCAATAAACCACCCACATGCCGCATAATCCGTGATGTCTAATGTAGACCTGTCTGTACCGATGACATCGTGCTCAGCCTGCAAGACATTTTGCAGCGCGCCGCCCAGCTTGCCGCCCGCGCCTGTGATGAGGATTCTCATGGGGCTGCGGTCGCCGCTGCCAGCCGGTCGCTATATTGCTGTTGATAATAGGCCAGGTAGTCGCCGGTCTTTATCTTGCGCCACCACCATTCGTTGTCCACATACCAGCGCACGGTCGCCGCCAAGCCGCTCTCAAAGTCGTATTCCCGCTCCCAGCCCAGGGCGCGCGCTTTGGCGGCTGTCATCGCATAGCGCCGGTCATGCCCTTCGCGGTCGGGCACATGGCGGATTAGCGTAGGTGGCTTGCCCAGTTGCTCAAGGATCTGCCGTGTTACATCAATGTTGTGGCGCTGGTTTTCGCCCGCCAGGTTGTAGGCTTCGCTCGATGCGCCTTTGTGCAAGATGCAATCAACGCCGCGCGCGTGGTCATCAACATAGAGCCAGTCGCGGATTTGCAAGCCATCGCCATACACGGGCAGGGGGCGGTCATCCAGCGCCTCGGTAGTAAAAAATGGAATTAACTTTTCGGGATATTGATACGGTCCATAGGTGTTGCTGCCGCGGGTTACAACTGTGTCCATGCCATAGGTAACCTGGTAGGCGCGCAGCATCAGCTCGCCGCCGGCTTTGCTGGCTGCATAGGGGCTGTTGGGCAGGAAGCGGTCGCCTTCGCTAGACAAGCCCTCTTCAATATCGCCGTAGACTTCGTCGGTCGAGACCTGGCAGAAGCGGCCGATGCCATGCTTGCGCCCTTCGTCCAGCAGGATATAGGTGCCGACGACGTCGGTGTGGATGAAGGCGTCTGGTGCCAGGATGCTGCGGTCGACATGGCTCTCGGCGGCGAAGTTGACGATGGTGTCGATCTTGTGGCGCTGCAGCACGGTATGCACAGCGGCGCGGTCGGCGATATCGCCGCGCTCAAAGCGATAATTTGGCTCATCGCTGACGGGCAGGAGGTTGTCGATATTGCCGGCGTAGGTCAGTTTGTCATAGCAGATGATATTGTAGTCGGGGTACGTCGCTACCATGTGGCGGATGAATGCGCTGCCGATGAAGCCGGCTCCACCCGTAACCAGAATGTTCTTCATCGCGCCCCCTGTGGGTCATACCCAGATGTTGCTGTGGTCGCCCAGGTTCATCTTCATGCCGGTGGGCTTGCCGGCGCTGTGTTTGATTGACGCATGGCGACCGATCAGGCTGTCGCGCAGGGTGGCGTCAATATCGCAGACGCGGCTGTTTTCCAGGATGATGCTGCGTTCAATCTCGCAATTGCTGATCTGGCAGCTGTGATAAATGCTCGTGAAAGGACCGATGTAACTATTTTCTACGAGGCAATTCTCACCAATGATGGTCGGTCCGCGTAGGACGCTGTTGATGATGCGCGCCCCAGCTTGCAAGGTCACCCGCGCATCGACCGACGACTGTTCATCAACCTCGGCGCTCGCGGCGATGGTCGGCTCAATCTCTTCCAGTACATGGCTGTTGGCTTCCAGCATGTCGGTGGGTTTGCCGGTGTCAATCCACCAGCCGCGATGCACATGCGGGAAGACGCGCCGCCCATGGTCGACCAGCCACTGGATGGCATCGGTGATTTCGTATTCGCCGCGCGCCGAGGGATGGATTGCGTCCACCGCTTCAAAGACATGCCGGTCAAACATATAGATGCCTACCAGCGCCAGGTTGCTGGGCGGGTTGGCGGGTTTTTCTATCAATTGCGCGATGCTGCCATCCGCGCGCAGTTTGGCCACGCCATAAGCCGAGGGATTTTCCACTTCCTTCAAGACAATCTGGCTGTTCCAGTCGCTTGCTGCGAAGTCGCGGATGAGCTGGCTGATGCCGCCTTGGATGACATTGTCGCCCAGGAACATCACAAAGGGATCATCACCCAAGAAGTCGCGCGAGATTTTGACGGCGTGCGCCAAGCCATCCGGGCTGTCCTGGTGAATGTAAGTGAGCGAGACATCCCACTGCGCGCCATCGCCCAGCGCGGAGCGGATTTCGGGCGCGGTATGCCCGACCACGATGCCGATTTCGCGCACGCCCGCTTCACGAATGGCTTCGATGACGCGCACCAGCACCGGCTTGTTGGCGACGGGGATGAGCTGCTTGGCGCGGGTATAGGTCAGCGGATAGAGCCGTGTGCCTTTGCCGCCACTGAGGATGAGTCCCTTCATCGCCGCGCTCAATAGGCCACTTGGTTTTCACGCGGGGCATTCGTCAGCACCGCGCCAACGATGCGCACATGCACCCGTTCCAGCGCTTGACGGGCTTGGGCGGTATGGTCGCGGCGGGTATCGCCAGCGCGCACCGCCAGCAGCGCCGCATCCAGCTTGATGCCCAGCAACGCCGCGTCGGTGGCGGCCAGTACCGGCGGGCTATCAAAAAGCACATAGTCCGCCCGTTGTTTCAGCGCGGCGATGATATCGCTCATGCGCTTGCCACCGAGCAGGTCGGCTGGGTTGGGCGGCAGCTCGCCCGTGCAAAGCAGCTGCAAGTTGTCAACGGGGCTGTCCTGCAGGGGCGGGTCCTTCAAAGCGGCATCATCGACCATCATTTGGCTGAGCCCCCGTTGGTTTTCCAGAGTCCAGATTGTGTGCTGCTGTGGCTGGCGCAGGTCGGCATCAACCAGGATGGTGCGGTTGCCGCCTTGCGCGAAAGTAACCGCCAGGTTGGCCAAGGTAGCGCTCTTGTGGTCTTCGCGCGCCGCCGAGGTGACCAGCAGAGTCTTGATTGGCTTCTCGACGCTGCTGAACATGAGGTTGGTGCGCAGGCTGCGATAGGCTTCCGCCGCGGCTGAGCGAGGCTGGCTGAGTGTGATTAGCGCCGGCATGGCCATGGTTTGTCCAGTCTTTCCGCGTGCTGCGCATAGTTATAAGCGACATTCTAACGCAGCTGTCAAATTCGCGTCAGGGTGCAATCGCTTCACCCCTGGGGGGATACATTTCCCAAGCGCAAAAGCCTCAGTCGAGTTTCTCGTCAAAATCAAAATCCAGCTTTTTCATGCCGTTTGCATCGAGCCGGGCAGCGATTTTGCGCAGACTCTCGCCCGTCTGTGGATGCCGATACCCCGGCGCGAGCTCCGCCAATGGCACAGCCACATGCGCATAGCGGACGATATCGGGGTCGGGGATGCGCCAGGGCTTGCCGCCATATTCGAGCGCTTCTTCATTCCAAAGCGCGATATCCAGGTCGATGCTGCGCGGCGCATTGACATTGTGCGGGGCGCGTTGGCGCTTCAAGGCTGTTTCGATGCGATCGATGACGCGGCGTTTGAACTCAAGCGGCGCGCGCACTGTGTGCAGCTTGACAGCCATGTTCAAAAAATCCGCTTGTTGCCTATCCCCTTGTGGCGGGCTGCGGTACACCGGCGACAACGCCAGCACAGTTGTCCAGGCGCGCAGCAGCGCAATAGCAGCGCGCAGGTTCTGCTCTGGCGCGATATTGCTGCCCAGCGCGATATAAGCGATGTTGCGGGCATAATCGGCAGGCTGCCGCGCAATGCGAACCCCGACCGAATCCGAATGCCGCAGCGCGCCCGGTTTGTGCACGCTGACCTCCACACAGGCCGCGCCGAACCTGCCTATTGCCAGGCAGGCAACCTCTTCCGCCAGCTTTTCTAGCAAGGCAAAGCGCCGACTGCTGACGAGCTGGATGATTGCCTTGCTGATTGGTTTGTAATTCAGCGCGTCGGCCGGGTCATCGCTTTCGCCAGCCAGCCGCGCTATGCTACCCAAACGCAGGTTGATAACGACATCCTGCCAGGTATCCAGCTCATGCGGGCTGAAACCAATGCGCGCGCGCAAACGCAGATTCAGGATTTCAATGCTATCTATCGGGCTATCCATCGGCGGGGCAGTCTGTTCCCGTCTGTCCATTCATCTGTTTTTGCGGCGCATCTGCGGCATAGTCACGCGGCATCTTGCCCGGCAACGGCAAAAGGCTTGCAATTTAATGATTTCTTGCCTAGTATAGCAGAAAGGCAAATGAGCGATTCTTCAAGGAGTCTATTTAATACACGAAGGATACCCCAATGACGCAGCCTGGAAACAGATTGGTTGAAGCAATTGTCAGCCATGAAACGCAAGTGGCAAGCGCAAAGAACAACGGCATTCAGCAATTGCTGGAGTCACCAGAATTACAAAGCCGCTACGGATTATCTAGCCAGTGGGTTGACGAAACGGCTGTGAAGCGCGCTGTTGTCGACCTGCTGTTTGCGATTGGCGAAGAGCCGAGCCGCGAAGGCTTACTGGATACGCCCAAGCGCGTCGCCAAAGCCTATAGCGAGCTGGTCAGCGGCTATACGACCGACCCTGTCAAGTTGTTGAACGAAGCCATCTTCCATGTCAAATACGGCGATATGGTCATCGTCAACGACATTGAGTATTACAGCTTGTGCGAGCATCACCTGTTGCCCTTCATCGGCCGCGCTCATGTCGCTTACATCCCGGATGGCAAGATCATCGGACTTAGCAAGATCCCGCGCATCGTCGATATGTTTGCGCGCCGCTTGCAGGTGCAGGAGCGGCTCACCCAGCAAGTTGCCGAATTTCTCAATGAAGTGCTTTCACCGCGTGGCGTGGCGGTGGCGATGACAGCCCAGCATATGTGCTCGATGATTCGCGGCGTCAAGAAGTACCACCCCAGCCTGACCACCAAAGCCATGTTCGGCGAGTTCAACAGCAACCGCGACCTGCGCAGCGAGTTCCTTTCGCAAATCCCGCGTTAGCCTTGTTGATTAGCCGAATGCCTGCCTGGCGCTTGGCGCGATTTTTCAGCCTGTGCTATACTGCTATTTGTCGCGCCACTTGGAACTGCGGCACTCATCAAGAGCGAGTGAGAGAACCGGCTCTTTGAACTCGCGGCAACCCCCGAAGCGCTCGGGACGGTGCTAACTCCGGCAGGGTCGACACTCTGGCAGATGAGCGTATCCTACCGATGGACTTCTGCGCCCGCTGCCCCGCATGGCGTTTTTTGTTGCCGCAGAAAGGTCTAGCATGCCCAGCACTTTCATGACTTCGCCCCAGTACTTTTTCACTTCCGAGTCCGTCTCCGAGGGGCATCCCGACAAAATATGCGACCAGATCAGCGATGCGGTGCTGGATGCTATCCTGACGCAAGACCCGCTGGCGCGCGTGGCTTGTGAAGCCGCGACCACCACCGGATTGATCATCGTCATCGGCGAAATCACCACCAGGGCCTATGTCGATATTGAGTCGGTCGCCCGCCAGACACTCGCCGATATCGGCTATACATCCGCCAACTATGGCTTTGACGCGCAGACCTGCGGCGTGCTGATCTCGGTGCATGAGCAATCGCCCGATATCAAAGCCGGCGTCGATACCGCCCTGGAAGACCGCGGCGACGCCCTGCGCCAAGACGAACTGGAAAATACCGGCGCTGGCGACCAAGGCATGATGATCGGCTTTGCCTGCGATGAAACCCCCGAGCTGATGCCACTGACGGCGTCCTTATCCCATCGTGTGATGCGGCGGCTGGCGGCGGCGCGCAAAGCTGGCGAGATGCC
This sequence comes from Chloroflexota bacterium, assembly GCA_009840575.1. Classification (GTDB taxonomy): domain Bacteria; phylum Chloroflexota; class Anaerolineae; order Aggregatilineales; family Phototrophicaceae; genus UBA6055. The sequence goes on from VXNO01000066.1 coordinate 48,759, forward strand.
TTGGCTACGTCCCGATTCCAAATGCCAAATCACGGTCGAATATGCGCATGGGCAGCCCCAGCGCGTGGATACCATCGTCGTTTCGACCCAACACGCGCCGGATATCACGCAAGCCGAAATCCGCCGGCAGATTATCGATTTCATCCAGCGTGATGCCGAATGCGCCCGCTGGATCGATGCTGATACGATTTATCATATCAATCCCACCGGGCGCTTTGTAACCGGCGGTCCCATGGGCGACGCCGGTTTGACCGGGCGCAAAATCGTCGTCGATACCTACGGCGGCGTGGCGCGGCATGGCGGCGGCGCATTCTCTGGCAAAGACGCCACCAAAGTCGACCGCAGCGCTGCCTATATGGCGCGTTATGTCGCCAAGAATGTAGTGGCGGCTGGCTTGGCGCGGCGCTTTGAATTGCAGGTATCCTATGCTATCGGCAAAGCCGAGCCGACTTCGCTGGCCGTCGAAACCTTCGGCACCGCCACAGTCAGCGATGCGCGGATCGAAGACTTGATCCGTCAACATTTTGATATGCGCCCGGCAGCTATCATCCGCCAGCTAGGCTTGCGCCAGCCCATCTTTAAGCAAGTTGCCGCCTACGGACATTTCGGGCGCGAAGATGTGGAAGTGCCTTGGGAGCGTACTGACAAAGCCGACTTGCTGCGAGATATGGCGCAACTGGACTGACGGCGCATGAGCGGTCCACGCATCTGCGATTATGGCGATTCGACCTATCGCACCGACTTTTGGGAAGGGCGGGGGCGTGAATACGAAGATGCTGTGGAGCGGCTGGCGCTGCGCCGCTTGCTGAAAGAGCCCGGCAAACGCCTGCTGGAAATCGGCGCGGGCTTCGGCAGGCTGGCCAGCGAGTACAGCATGTACGAGCAGGTCACGCTGCTGGATTATTCGCTGGAGCAGCTGCAATTCGCTCGCCAGCGCTATGGCGATGATGCCTATATCTATGTCGCGGCGGATGCCTACCAGATGCCTTTCTGTATAGCTGCCTTCGACGGCGCGACCATGATCCGCGTCATTCACCATTTCGTCGATGTGCCGGCTGTCTTGGCGCAGGTCAATCGCGTTGTGGCGGGCGGCGGGCAATTCATCCTGGAGTTCGCCAATAAGCGCAACCTCAAAGCCATGCTGCGGCATGCGCTGGGCCGCAACGATTGGGACCCTTACGCGCCTGAAGCGGTAGAGTTTGTTGAGTTGAATTTCAACTTTCATCCCAAGGGCATGATTCAGCAGACGGCGGCGGCTGGCTTCAACCTGCGCGGGCAGATTCCCGTATCCTGGCTGCGGCTGGGCGCGCTGAAACGCAGCCTGCCCACCGGTCTGCTGGTCGCGCTGGATAGATTTTTTCAGCGCAGCGCTCTTTTATATTCGCCTAGCATCTTTCTTGACTTGCGGCGCGGCGGCCGTCGGTCTTTGGCTGCGGCGGATAGCGATGCTCCGCTGGCTTTCTTGCGCTGCCCACGCACAGGCTCGGCATTGCAGCGCCAGGTCGATTGCCTGGTCAGCCAGGATGGGCTGCGTTGGGGCATCAAGTCGGGCGTGTATGACTTTCGTCAGCCGCTATAATTGCGCAGCCAGTTCCCGATACCAGACCTGCCAGGAGCAAAATTGTGAAACCGACCGAAACCGACCTTTCCCAGCCGCGCACGCTCGCCCAATACCTGCGCTTGTTCTTGACTGGCTTTGCCATGGGCGCGGCGGATATCGTGCCCGGTGTCAGCGGCGGCACGATGGCATTCATCCTGGGCGTGTATGAAAGCCTCATCAATGCGATCAAGTCCTTCAATATACAGGCGCTGCGGCTGGCGCTCAGCCTGAAGCTCGCGCGGCTATTCGAACACATATCGCTGCGCTTTTTGCTGGCGCTGGGGCTGGGCTTGCTGACGGCGGTGCTGTTGCTATCCAGCTTCTTGAGCGCGACTTTGGATGATGAAACTGGACGGGCGCTGCTCTTCGCTTTTTTCTTCGGGCTGGTGCTGGCTTCTATCCTGTCTATCGGCGTGAAAGTAAGCTGGGAAGCCTCATCCGCGCTGACATTCGCGCTGGGGGCGCTTGCCGCATTCATCATCGTGAATATCGTGCCCGCCCAAGCCGATCATTCTACGCCGATGCTATTTGTCAGCGGCATGATCGCCATCACCGCTATGATACTGCCCGGCATCTCCGGCTCCTTTATGTTGTTGATCCTCGGGCAATACGATTATGTGCTGACCGCAGTCAGCGAGCGCGACTTGCAGACAGTCATCACAGTCGGGCTGGGCGCGGTCGTTGGCATCATCGCTTTCTCGCGCGTGTTGAGCTACCTGCTGGCGCATTATTACAACTTGACGGTCGCGCTGCTGGTCGGCTTTATGGCCGGCTCGCTATGGAAAATCTACCCGTGGAAAGAATGCCTGGAGAGCGACCTCGACCGTCATGGCGACTTCCGCTGCCTGGTAGAGGCGAATGTCGTGCCCAACCCCGCCGATGACAGTTTCGCGCTGGCTTTGCTCTTGATGCTGGCGGGCTTCCTGCTGGTGAATGCGCTGGATCACATGCAGACGCGCGCCAATCCCTTTTTCCGCCTGTTTGCCAGGTGAGCGCATTTGCTTGATAGGGATGTAGACCTTGCGGGCTTATGTTCTGATTTGTCCCTAGAACGAGGGTAGGGGAGTTTTCCAGCGAATAAGGCTGATTAAAAGTCCCTCCCTCACAAGGAAAAAGCAAAATACGCTACTAGAGTCGCCGAAAGGCGGCTTTTTTTCGCAACTCGCAAAATGCGAGTTAGCCCTTTTTTTGGGGCATCATTCCGTATCTGTGGGGTCGCGCCGCTGCTGCGTGCGTTCCAGCGCTTCCATAATTTCATCCAGCTGCGACCGTGCCAGAACCGCCGTTACATCGACGCTGTAAGGCATGTCGGCTTCGGCAGCGCCCGCCGCGTGTTCCTCGTCCAGTTGCTGGGCGATCTCGCGGCGTCTATGCACAGCTGCGGCGATGGCGTGCGTGGCGACAGGGCTGGTCAGCAGCACGAATAGCCCCAGCACCAGCAGTCGCAAAGCGGTGGCCGGCACCAGCAGAGCCGCGCCAATCAGCAGCCCAAACAAGCCCAGGATAGCCACCTTGCCCGAGGCATGCAGGCGAGACAAGGTATCGGGCATGCGGATTACCCCTATCACGCCGACAGCGCAGAAAAACACCCCAAAAACCAAAGCCGCCACGCCCAGCATTTCCAACAGCACTTAGAAATACCTGCCTTCGGAGATATAGCGAGCGATTGTGATGGTGCCGACGAAGGCGAATGCCGCCAGCGCAATCGCCATTTCGACCACCACCGGCGTTTCTTCAATCAGCGCCAGCAGCACGATGATGCCCACCAGCAAGGTGGTGATGAGGTCGACCGCGCTCAGCCGATCCGGCAAGGATGGACCTACGACGACCCGATACGAAGCTGGTATCAGCAAGATGACCATCGCCAGCAAAATCAAACTGACGGCGCTTTGGGCGAATTCGCTTTCAATCATATCCCAATATCCCCAAGATTCGGCGCAAACGAGTCTGTTGGTCGGCAGCAAGCGCTTGAGCGGCTTCTTCGATATTCAGGCTGTGCACGATCATAATAACCCCCGCCGGGCTTTCATCGAAGTCAACGACTAGCTCGCCCGGCGTGATTGTGATGCCATGCGCGCTGATGGCGGAGATTAACTCGCTTTGCGTACTGTCCTGCGTGGCGACGCGTGACAAACCTGGCTTGATAGGCAGGCTGGGGCTGAGGATGATGCGCGCTACATCAATGCCCGCCAACAGCACCTCGCGCGCCATGTACAGGGTGTAGATGAGCAGATTGTAGAGCTGCCGTAGCGGGTTCTTCAGGCGAAATGAGTCGCCATGGAAGCTGGTCGCGCTGACCGCCGCGATGCCAAAGATATAGCCCAGCAGCAGATTGCCCGGCGTCGGTTGCGCAGTATAGATCGTCCAGCCCAGCGCCAGTGGCAGCGCCATGACCAGCCGCTTGCCGATGCCGCTTGGCTTCCCGCGATTTGCCGTATTTTCAGCCGCCATTGCCTAAGCCTACCCCCGCAATATAAATCTGTGGATCCAGCATCTGACGCACTGTTTCGCCGGCCAGTTGCAGCAGTGGCTCGGCGAAGACTGTGCCCAGCAGCAAGCAGATCGTGATGAGCAAAAATGGCGCAATAATGCTATCGCCGGTCGGCTTGGTTTCGGCGGTGCTCGGCAGCGGCGCTTGCTGGAAGATCTGCTGCCAGGCGCGGATCATATACATCAGTGTCAAAATGCCCGCCGCCACGACGATGATCAGGTTCACCCAATCGCCATTGTCCACGCCCCCTCGGATGAGCGCCAGCTTGCTGATGAAGCCGTTCAGAGGCGGCACGCCCGCCAGCGACAAACCGCCCAGCAGCACCAGCCAGCCTAGCAGCGGCGGCAGCCTCTTGCCCAGCCCATGCACATACGCGAAGTCGGCAGTCTTGATTTTGGTGTAGCTGGCTACGACGCCCATCAGCATCAGCAGCGCTGACTTAATGAAGGCATGGTTAAAAGCGTAGACGAGCGCGCCAACCAGCGCCACCGTCCCGCCCCAGCCGATGCCCACCAGGATGAAGCCGATCTGCGCGAATGTCGAGTAAGCCAGCATCCGTTTGGCATTGTAGGTGCGCAGCGCGCCCAGGCTGCCGAAGACGATGCCGATGACGCCCAGCACGCTCAGCAGCCGCTCTAGCGAATCGGCTTCTTCTCCAACGAAGAGCAGCGTCACCAGGCGGAAGATGCCATAGACGCCGACCTTGACCACGATGGACGAGAGCATGGCGCTGAGCGGTGTCGGCGCGGTGGTATGGAAGTCGGGCTGCCAAAAGTGAAAGGGGAAGACGGCGCTCTTCAGCAAGAAGGCGCAGAGCAGCATCAACGCGGCGGCTGGCGCAAGGAATGGACGCTCGCCGCTTTGCAGGGTCTGGGCGATATCCGCCATGTTCAAGGTGCCAAAAGTAGCGTACATCGCCGCGATGCCCAGCAGCAGGAAGAGCGTGCCCATGGAGCTGATGAGGATGTATTTGAGCGCCGCTTCCAGTCCAAATTGATCATCGGAGATCGCCGTCAGCGATACCGAAGCCAAGACCATCAGCTCCATAGAGACGAAGAGTGTGAACAAATCGCCCGTCAGCATCGCGCCGACCAAGCCGACTTCCATCAGCAGGAAAAGCGGCAGAAAGGCGGGGTAGGTCATGCACTTGTCGTTGCAATGATAGGTATACAGCAAGCCCGCCACCATGATGGTCGTTACCATGAAGGCGAAGAGCGCGCCAAAAGCATCCGCCACCAGCACGATGCCATAGGGCGGCTGCCACCCGCCCAGGGCGTAGGTTTGCACGCCGTATTCATGCACCTGCGCCAGTAACCCTGCCGAGAACAGCCAGGCGATCGCCCCGGTCGCCACGCCGATGAGTCGCTGCCTGTGGTTGGAGCGCGCCGCGAGCAGCGCCAAAATCGCCCCGATTAGCGGTGTCGCCAGCGCGCCCAGCAGCAGCGCGTTCCCCGTCATAAGCTGTCGCCGCCCGCCTCAACCTAATGCTTCAAATTGGTAACATCGTTGGAATCGACTGTGTCATACCGTTTTGATATGATATTGACGATGCCCAAGACCAGCGAAAAACTGCCGAAGCTGACGACAATGGCGGTCAATATCAAGGCTTGCACGAGCGGGTCGCTGGTGGCGCGCCCAGCCAGCACATTGCTGAGATAAGGCGGGGCTTCGCCTTCAAAAGCGCCCGCCGCCACAAAGAACAGGTTGATGGCAGAGAACAAAATGGCAAAGCCGATTGCCGCTTTAATCAAGTCGCGGCGCAGCAACTGAAACACGCCGATGCCAAATAAAATGCCGATAGCCAGCGCAAACATAAACTCAGTCATGCCAGTCCGCCTCTCATGATTTGCCGCCCACAGCGGATAACCCTTCGTCCACCGTCGCGCGACTCTGTGGATAGGCAATCGCTTCGATGATGAGCCCCAAGCCGCCCATCACCGTGACGGCAATGGCGATTTCAAAGATCAGCGATGAGGTGATATGCAATCCAAAAGCGCTGACCAGGTCATAAATCCCCAGCGCCTTGTCAAATTGTACATGCCCCGTGAAGCCCTTGCCGAGCAATATGGGGAAGAGCGCGTTGACGATGCCGATGACCAAGCCCAGCCGCACAAAATGCGCCGGGCGGAACCAAGGCAGTTGCCGCCGCGCTTCGTCATAACCCAGCACCACATACCACAGCGAAACCGCCAAGCCGATGGTAACGCCCGCCGTGAAGCCATCGCCGGGACCAGCGCCGCCGTACAGTATCTGAGCGATGCCGATTAATATGGCGACAGGCAACACAAAATTCGTAACCAGCCGCGTGAAGGGCGTCGACAAGCTGGTGGCATCCTGGATCGCTTCGCCCGCCTGCGCAGCCTGTTCGGGTGAGTCGCCCGGCGCTTTCTTGACCGAGCTGCCATCGGCTCGTCCGCTTGCCAGCAGGGTCAGCACGCCCAGCGCCGCCGTCGTGAATACCGCTATCTCCAGCAAGGTATCCGTGCCGCGGAAGTCAGCCACGATCGCACCGACCGCGTCTTCGCTGTTGACGAGGCTGGTATTTTCCAGATGCCACTGGGCGATGCTGCGCCGCTCCGGGCGGTTTTGCAGCGCAATCAGCGAGAAGACAAATACCGCCAAGCCAATCACGATGGAAATACCCAAGTCGCGCAGCAAGCCAACATGGTTATCGTGACGGCCATCCCACAAATTGCGGATGACTTTTAGCCGAGCGCCCGGGCGGATCTGCCCCAGCATGATGATGACCAGCACAGTCGCCATCGTCTCGACCAGCAACTGCACCAAGGCGACATCGGGCGCGTGGTTGATTAAAAAGATGACGCCGATGGCATAGCCAATCACACCATAGGCGATTGCTGCCTTGACATGCTCGCGCAGCACGACCGTCAGCGCCGCCGCCGCAACCGCCAGCGCAAGCATGAATATCTTCGCCAGGTCGGTCGCGGTAACGGACAAATCCTGCGGGAACAGGGTCTGCCCGGCGGTCATGGCCGGCAATATCCCCGAAGCGATCAACATCAGCGATACAGAACCGAGAATCCAGACCAGATAATAGCGCACATAGCCGGACTGAAAGCTCAGCAAGGCGCTGCCCGCCCAATCAATATATCGAATGAGCTCATCAAAGACGGCATCGCCAGACACAGGCAAACTGATGCGCTGGATGAGCGGCTTGCGGACGCGGTAGAGCAACGCGCCAGCCACCAATACACCCATGCTCATCCAGAAGACTTCGTTGAAACCGGCGAAGAGCGGCAAAACAAATGACTTCGGCACAGCCAGCCGCAGCAGCGGGATGACCAGCGGCTCCAGCAAGAAGCCCATGACCAGTGAGCAAAATGCCAGCAGCGCCGGACCATAATAGATGGGGCTTGGCGGCAGGTGGATCTGCAATTCACTACGCCGCCGCCCCAAGAAGACATCCCCAATCAGCATATAGGCAGCCAAAGCCGTGAGCGCGGCGCTGGCCAAAGTCACCAGCATGACCAGCTCTGCCCAGGGAGAATAATGCAGCAGCGCGTCCAGCAAGGTTTCTTTGGCTACGAAGCCCATCAGGAAAGGCATACCCGCCATGGAAAGCGCGGAAATCACCGTGACCCAGAACAAGGCGGGCAGCTCTTTGCGCAAGCCGCCCAGGCGGCTGATTTGTCGGGTATGCGCGACGTGGTCAATTGTGCCAGCGACCATGAAGAGCGCTGATTTGTAGAGCGCGTGGGCGATAATGCCGACCAGCGCCGCCTTTAGCCCCGCTTGCCCCGGCAAGCCCAGCAGCGCCATGATCGCGCCCAGTTTGCTCACAGTCGCATAAGCCAGCAAGCCCTTGAGGTCAGTTTGCCTGATGGCGAAAACTGCCCCGACCAGCATGGTCAGCAAACCGATTGACAGCAAGGCGTTCGTCCAGAGTTCGTTTTTGTACATGGCTGGCGAAAGCCGCGCCACCAGGTAGATGCCCGCCTTGACCATAGTGGCGCTGTGCAGGTAGGCGCTGGCTGGCGTTGGCGCGCTCATCGCCCCCGGCAGCCAAAAATGGAAAGGGAATTGCGCGCTTTTTGTGAAGCAGCCTAACAAAATCAGGAAGGAAAATAAGGGGAACCAGACGTGCTCGTGCAGGCTCTCCAGCCCCAGCACGACATCCAGCTCGGCGACAAATCCTCCTGTGCCAGGGGCGATGAGTTGCCCGGCGGCAGCGCCCAGCATCACCAGCCCGATGATCAGCGCCAGCGCCCCGCCACTGGTAACAAAAAGCGCCTTGAATGCCCCCGCGCGCGCGGATTTTTCTTTTGCGCCTTTGAAGCCGATGAGCAAAAACGAGGTCACGCTGGTCAGCTCCCAGGCGATGAAGAGCATCAGCAGGTTGCCCGATAGCACCAGCGCCAGCATCGCGCCGGCGAAGCCAGCCAGCCAGACCATGAAGCGGTTGTATTCGGCAGCATCATCAAAATAGTAACCGGCGAAAAAGAAGATTAGCGCGCCGATGCCGGTGATGATTAACCCGAAGAGCAGCGACAAGCCGTCCAGGTAAAAGGACAAGCTAATGCCCAGCGCCGGCATCCACTCCAGGCTTTGGATGACCGCCCCCTCAGCTTGCACCAGCGGGAAGCTGCTGACCAGCCAAGCGAACAGCCCCGCCATCAGCGCGCTGCTCAGCAAGGTCTGCGCAGTTTTGCTCAGCTGCGCGCGGGTCTGCGGCAATGTCAGCAGCAATGCCAGGCAAAATGGCGCTGCGGCGATGAAGGCTAAGGGCATAGCAGGTTGAGTCTGCCTATCTTTGTTCCAAGGCGGGGCGCGCGCGTATAACTTCTGTGGAGAGGCTTGTCAAAACCTAATCCTGGCCTGCGCATTTCACTATGGCGGAATGCGCCAAATACTAGATTAGCGAATCTGTCAGAACTTGACAACAACTGAACCGTCATCAACCAAGCCGCCGCCGCAATGCCGCTGTCAAAGCCGGCACGACTTCGTACAAATCGCCGACGATGCCATAGCGCGCCAGCTTGAATATGGGCGCTTGGGTATCTTTATTGATAGCCACGATGATCTTGCTGTTGCGCATGCCCGCCTGATGCTGGATCGCGCCGCTAATCCCGCAGGCGATATACAGGTCGGGGCTGACCACCTTGCCTGTCTGCCCGACTTGATGCGCATAGGGGATGTAACCCGCATCCACCGCCGCGCGACTCGCTCCTAGCGCCGCCCCCAACGTCTCCGCCAGTGGCGTCAAGGTATTGGCGAAGCCGTCTTTGGCTTTCCAGATCGCCGCTGCTTCGCCTTTCAGTCCGTCCGGGGCGCTGCGCGGGTTGTTCGCCATGCCACGCCCGCCGCTGACGATGATGGCTGCGTCCGTCAGGTTGACCGTGCCGCTTTCCAGCGCGAAGCCTTCGACCAGGCTGCTAATCGCCGCGGGCGCATCCACCGTCGACACTGGCTGGATCATTGGCGCTATGCCCTCTACGGCGGCTGCGGACGGGAAGGCGCGGGCGCGCAGCGTCGCAAAGGTCGTCTGCGTGCTCGCTCGCATCTCCATCAGCACCTTGCCGGCGTAGGCGGGACGAGCGCCGATGATGTTCTCGCCATCCAGCCGCAGCGCGATAACATCCGAAATCAGTCCATTGCCGGTATCCCCGGCGGCGCAAGCCAACAATTCTCGTCCGAGGTTGCTGGCGATGGCCAGCACAGCTTTGGGTTTGCGCTCGGCGACTAGCTGGCTTAGCAGGGCGGCATAGGTCTCCGGGCGATACTCTTTTAAACTGGCATCGCTGCAAATGAATGCCCCGCGCGCGCCATAGCCGGCAGCTTCCGCGGCGATTGCCTGGGCATTTTCGCCAAATACGATCGCGGTTACCGCGCAACCCAGCTCGGATGCCAGCGCATTGGCAGCCCCCAGCGCTTCCCAACTGCTCGGCAAGGCGCGCCCGGCGAAGCTCTCGATCCAGACAAAGACGGTCACAATACTTTCTCCTCAAACAAGCGCGTAGCCAATGTTTCGACTTTGTCGTCCACCCCTTCGCCGGCGATGATTTCATTGCTGACGGCGCGCGGCGGCGGGTTGAAATAACGCAGGACAGACGTCGCGGACGCTGGCAGCTCGACCCCCAGATCCGCCGCTGTCCAGACGGGTATTCTGGCTTTGGCGGCTTTGCGGATGCCTAGAAAGTTGGGATAACGCGGCTCGTTAATGCCTTTCAGCACGGAGATGACAGCAGGCAAAGGCGCGCTGACGAGCTGCTTGCCTTGTTCGAAAGTCCTCTCGACCTTGATCCTGCCCGCCGCGGTATCCAGGTCGACTATCGCCGAGACGAAGCTGAGCAGTGTCCAGCCCATGCGCCGCGCCAACTGCATGCTGTGCTGGTCGGTGGCGACATCAATGCTTTCTTTGCCAAAGATGACCAGGTCGACATCGCCCAGTTTTTGTATTGCGCCGGCCGCCAGCGCCGACCACACCAGGCTGTCGTGGCTGTCCGCGCCAACTTCTTCCACGCGGATGGCGGCGTTGATGCCCATAGCCAGGCTGTGCTTCAAGGCGTCGTTGTGCAAGTCCGCGCCAATCGCGATGACCGTCGACTTGCCGCCGCCGCTCTTTGCAATCGCGATCGTCTCTTCCAGCGAGTATTCGTCCCAGGGATTGACCACAGTGGCGACATCGCCCCAGCTAACTGCGCCGCCCGCATCCACCCAGACTTTGGCGGCTGTATCGGGCGTGCTGCGCGTAAAGGTAACTACATGCACTTGGCTTGACCTCCTCCTATTCGCCATCGCGGTGATTTTACTCGCTGGCTGCGGAAAGGTGCATGCCCATCTGCCGCAGCGTGTTTAACTGGTCCGCGCAGAAATGCGCCCCGTCCAATTTCGCTCCCCAGAGGTTGATGCCGCGCATATCGGCATCGCGCAGGTCGGCAGCACGCAGGTCGGCGCGCGCGAAATTGACCTGCCGCAAGTCCGCCCCATGAAAATCCGCCCCCGTCAATTGCGCCTCTCGGAAGTGCGCATCCCGCAGGTTTGCGCCGCGAAAATTTGCCCCCGCCATCTGCGAATAGGCGAAGTAGCCACCCGGCAAGTTTGCCGCCGCAAAGTCCGCGTCTTGCAGTTGCCAGGCAGCCATCTGCGCTCGCGGCAGGTTTAAGCCTGCCCAGCCCACGCCGCGCAGGCTGCCATCTTGATGCGCCAGCCGCTCTTGCAGCGCATGCAGCGCAGCTTCGGCAGCAGCGCCAGTCAGCAGTGGCAAGTGCGCCGCCAGCTTGTCTGTCGGCTGCAGCGCGTACCAGCGTCTGCGTAGTCTGCGTTGGACGCCATAGAGCAGGGGCATCGCCGTATCCGGGAAGAGAGCCGCCACACAATCATAACTTTGCGGCAAAGCAGCGACAAGGCGAAGTCAAGGCGATGATTCACCACAGAAGTAAGACCAAGTAAGTAATGAGACTCTAGAATGCCCGTTTTACCCCCACCCCAAATCCCTCCCCCAAAATGAGGGAGGGGCTTTAATACTACAGAATCACTGCAAAGACTTGATCTT
>VXNO01000183.1 GCA_009840575.1 Chloroflexota bacterium
AAAATTTGCTGCGATTGCCCTGTTTCCCTGCGCCTAACCCGTTTACATTCGCCCACGCTTGCACTAGACTTGGCGCAGATGGCGAAGGGGATAGCGGGGAAGCAGCATGGCGAAATCGCGCGAGACCATGCGCACCGTCATCATCGAGAATATCGGCAAGCCGCGCGTCTTGAAACTTGCGCGCCGCTGGCTGCCGCAGCCCGCCCCTGGCGAAGCGCTGATTAAAGTGCATGCTACCTCGGTCAATCCGCGTGATCTGCATTTGCGTAGCGGGCGCTTCCTCATCCGCAAGCCGCTGCCACACATCCTCGGCCGCGACCTGGCGGGCACGATCGCCAGACTGGGCGCGGGCGTAGATAGCTGGCAGGTCGACGAGCGGGTCGTCGCCTGCTTTGAAGACTTGGGCTGCGCGATGGATGGCGCGTATGCCGAGTATTGCTGCGTCCCGGCTGCGCGGCTGGCACGTCTGCCCGAGAAGCTGGACTTCCAAACGGCGGTCGGCGCTGGCGCAGCATTCGCCGATGCAAGCCTCGCGCTGATGAAAAATGGAAGGCTGCAAGCGCGCGAAACCGTGGTCATTCGTGGCGCGGCTTGCAGTTTGGGCGCGGCGGCAGCGCAAATCGCCAAGCAAGCCGGCGCGCGCGTCATCGCCATCAGCCCGCTGGAGCAGGCCGCAGGGCTGCAAAATAATGGCGCGGATATCGTGCTGGAAGATGCCGGCGACGACCTGGTGCGCCAGGTCAAAGTCGCTACAGATGGCGCTGGCGCGAATATGGTACTGCAAATCGATTCTCAAAAAGAGCTGGCGCAGTCCCTGGCTATGCTGGCGGCGCGAGGGCGGCTGGTGCTGGCGGGCGCGCATGACGATCGGCTGGTCAAGCTGGATGCCAGCGAGTTGGTTGCCAGGAATCTGCGCATCCAAGGCGCGCAAGGCTCCCTCGCTGTCGACGAACTGGAATGCCTGCTGCAGCGGCTGGCAGATGGCGAATATCGCGCAGTGATTGACGAGGCGCTGCCGCTGAGCCAAGCGCGACAGGCGCATCAAGTCGCGCAAAAATCGACCAGCCTCGGCAAAATCGTGCTGGTGCCAGATTCCATCCTGGCAGCCGCCCAAAAGCCCGATAACTGGGTGCCTATCACCTAGCCTGCCAGCCGCGGATAATCCAAAAACAGTGCGTCCAACAGCAAGCGCAGGTTGGCATTGGTACTCAGGGCGCTCATGGCGGCGCGCGTGGCAGTGATGGCAGCATGAGCAGCAGATGTTTCCAGTTGCGCCGCCAGAGCATCAATATCGGCGCGGCGATCACTGTTGCAGAGCAGCCCCGTATGTCCACAGCATTGCAGCAGCGCATCGCGCCAATACGTCGTCCAGTATTCCAGGATGCGGCGCAGCAGCGCTTTGTCTTTGCCGATGCGCTTGCTCAGCTCGTCAGCTATTTTCAGCCGCTGCAAGCGCCCGCCCGCCACAATTTCACAGAGCAGGTCGATCATTTCGGCGCGGAAAGCCAGCAGGGAGTCGTCTTCCCACGCGGACAGCGCCCAGCCAATGCGCCCGCTGCTCAAGCGCGCGATGAGCTCCGCTTGCTCGTCCGGGCAGCCGCGGGATGTCAACTGCGCGGCGATTAATTGCGTCGGCACGGGCTTCAGCGGGAGGTGCTGCACACGGCTGCGAATGGTGGGCAAGACGGATTCGATATTGCCAGCCAGCAAAATCAAAATCGCATGTGGCGCAGGTTCTTCCAAAGTCTTCAGCAGCGCATCTTGTGCCAACGGCGCGACCTGGTCGAAGTCCGGCAATATGGCGACACGATAACGAGCGGCATACGGTTTCAGCGCCAGCAGCCGCGTTACCTGGCGGATGGCGTCAATGCGTAGCGGCGCGCCGTCTTGCCCAGCCGCCAGAAGCAAATCAGGGTCGGATTCATTGGCGATGAACTTGCAGGGTCGGCACTGCCAGCAGGGGCGCGCCTGGGGCTCGGCGGCTTGGCAATTTAGCGCCATGGCAAAACTGCGCGCCAAAGTCATTTTGCCCAGCGAGGCGCTGCCGCTTATCAAATAGGCGTGACGGCTGCGCCCCTTGAGCAAGCCCTTGCGCAGGAAGTCCACCGCCCAATCGTGCCCGATCACGCGCCAGTCTGCTTTGCTTTGCTTGGTGCCTGCCATGCGCGCATTGTAGCCCAGATGAGCCGCCGAGCTAAAGGTGCTATACTAGCAGGCAGCGCGACAGAAAAGAGATGCGGGATGGGTATGAAAATTTGGAAAAAAACCGGGCTCTGTGGGCTGGTCTGCTGGCTGACGCTGGCTGCCCTGGCGCAGATTTCCCCATCGCTATCCATAAGTCCCGGCGCTGGGGAAATCGAAAAAGCGGTCTTCTTGATTGAGATCGACGGCTTGGAAGCGCAGTCGTGTTATAAAATCGAGATTCAATATGCCGGCGCGGTCGTCTTCAGCACAGAAATCGAGAGCGACGCCGCCGGGCATATCCCTTTCCTTATCCGCAGCACAGCCGGCGACCAACCAGGCGTCTATCGTGTGCGAGCGCTGCAAAATGATAGCGTGGTGGCGCAAGGCGAGTTTGAGCTGACCGCGCCGTCCGAGCAGGCTGCTAATGCGCGAGTTACAGTCCAGCCGCAGCGCGTGGCTTTCGGGCGGCCGCAAGCCATTCACATAGGCGGCTTGTTGCCCAACCTCAGCCACAGCATTGAGATCATCAGCGACATCAGCCAGCAATTGGCTTATCGGCGCGCGCACAAGAGCAGCCCGGCGGGTGAAATCGACTTTGATATCTTCGCGCAGGCTGGCGATAGTCCGGGCGCGCAGGTCATCGCCGTCTATGACGAAGCGGGTACGTTGGTCGCGCTGGGGGATTTCTTCATCGAAGAGCCACCCGCGCGCGATGTACAGCTTGAACTGCGCCCGTCATCTGTGCAGGCTGGCGACACAGTGGCTGTGCAAGTTGATGGGCTGGCGGCATTCGACGCGGTCAGCGCCCAGATGCTGGCGGCGGACGCCGTGCTGGTTGACGCGCTTTCTTCACGGGCATCCAGCGATGGCGCGGCGAGTTTGCTCTTCACTACGCCGGCAGAGCTCGCCGAAGGCAGCTACACAATCGTGATTTTCGTCGAAGGCGACGAAATGATGAGCGCCAGCCTGCTCGTCGGGGCAGTGCCAACAGCCGCAATAGCCGAGCAACCAGCGCCATCAGAAGCAGCCAACACCGCCACTATAGAAACCTCGCCACAAAGCGCGCCCATCGGCTCGAGCCACCGTGTTCGCGCCAGCGGCTTGATGGCTGGGGAATCGCTTGTCTTCGAAATCAGCCTGGCGGGCGAGGTCGTCTTCACCACATCGCAGCGCGCCGATGCGGATGGCCGCGCCAGTTTGGAGCTGCTTACCGGCGACGAAGACCCACCAGGCGAATACACTGTCAAGCTGCTGCGCGAGGCAGGCAACCAGCCGACCGCCAACTTTGTGGTAACCACCCCCGAAAGCGCGCCGCCGCCGCCCGAGCCTGCGCCAACCAGTTCGACTGTGCAAGTCATAAAAAGCCGCCTGCAAAACGGGTCAGCGCAAGTCAGCTTCCTGGGCACAGCCGGGCGCATGGTCGAGCTTCGCGTCGAGTCGGCAGAATTTGACCCTGCCGCCAGCTTGATAGGTCCCGATATGGCGCTGATGCTCGCCAATGACGACAGCCGCGGCAGCAAGAACCCCAGCCTGGGCCCGCTAGCGCTGCGCGAGAGCGGCAACTACACAGTAGAAGTTGTCGGCGCGCCGCTGATGATGCCGCAAGGGGCGGATTCAGGCGCTTTCCAGGTGGAGATAGAAGAGGTGTTGCCTGCTCCATTACGCCCGGGCGAGACAGCATTCGCGTTGACAGCCGAATCGCCGCGGCGCTATTATCGGCTGGCTTTGGCGGCGGGCGATACTGTGAGCGTCGGCATCGACTCGGGCGGCGCGCTGGATAGTCTCTTGCAGTTGATCGCGCCCGATGGCGGCGAGTTTGCCTTTGATGATGATAGCGGTGGTGGGCTGGATGCCGAGCTGAGCAATCTCGCCATAGAGCAGTCGGGCGACTATATCCTGGTGGTGACGAGCTTTGACGAGCGGGCTGGCAGCGGCGCGCTGCGGCTGGAGCGCAATCCTGTGCGACAACTGGGTGAAGAGGTCGCGGCGGTTGCCTTGAACGACAAGTCTGTCCGCGAGCGCTTCGTCTTTTCTGCGGCGGCGGAGGAATTGCTCGTCCTGAATATCCGCAAGCGCGGCGGCGATGTGGCTGACCTGTTGGTGCGCGCCAGCATCGAGGGCATGGAAGTCATGTCGCACAGCACCATGGGCGTGCCGGATGCGCTGCCCTTGCCTTTTGTGATGCCCATGAGCGGGCAAGTGCTGCTGACGCTGGAGAAGGTCGGCGTTGATGATGGCATCTCGCTGGATGTATCGCTGCAACGCCCTGGCTAATAGGCTTGCAAACCTCGCGCCTCGCGGCGGCCATCGCGCCAGGCTTCATTGGCGCTGTTGTGCGCGGGCAGTTGCTTGACGCGCAAACCCGATTTCTGTGGTGATTCATGGCGGGCGAAGTAGGCATCCAGCCGTGCTTTGAGTTGTGAGGCGATTTCCGGCTGCTGTGCGTAGATATTGTGGCGCTCGTCGGGGTCCGCCTTCAGGTCAAAGAGGTCGTGCGGACCATCGGGATAGCGCCAAAGCAGCTTCCAGTCATAATCACGGATCATGCGCAGGTCGCCATACTCGCCATAGCGGGTATTGTCCCAAATCATGCTCTGGCCGCGCAGCACGGGCGCATAGGACTTGCCAGCAAATACCTCGTCAGCCGGCAGGTCGACGCCCGCCAGCTCGGAGATGGTATGGAAGGTGTCACAGTGGTCGACATTGCAATGCGCGATTTGGCTGGGGATATTCGCGCCAGCCACGATCAGCGGCACATGCAGAGAGACATCGTACATATTCAGCGGACGAGTGCTGTTGCCTTTGCCGAAGAAACCTTGATGCCCCATCGCGCAGCCATGGTCGGATGTATAGATGATGATGGTATCTTTGTATAGGTCGCGCAGGCTGAGCGCGTCGATGATGCGGGTGATGTTGTCGTCAACCTCGCTGGCAGCGGCATAATAGCCGATGTAGCGGTCACGCAGGTCTTGCTCGTTTAAATCCTTCCCGCCGCCTTCATTTTTCACCCAGTCATGCGGCTGATAAGGCGGGATTTCGTCAAAGGCGCAGTCCTGATAACGTGCCGTTTGTTGGGGGTCATGCGCGCTCTGCTGGTAGGGGGAGTGGGTGGCGATATAGCCAACACTCAGGAAGAAAGGTTTATCGGCGGGGGCGGCATCCAGGAACTCGATGGCGTGGTCGGTGATGAACTGGCTTTTGTTGCCGTCCAGATCGACCAATTTGCCATTGCGGATATAGGTATAGCTGCCATTGTGAGCGCCCTGCCAGCCGGGCAGCCCAAAGTGGTAATCCGTGCCGGACGGTGGCAGATGCGACTGCCCCAGGTGCCACTTGCCGCTCAAGCCGGTGTAGTAGCCAGCTTCAGAAAGCCGGTCAAAAAGCGTGCGCGTACCATCCAGCCAATCGCGTTCGCCAATCTGGGGGACGGCTTCTTCCAGCCAATCGTGAATGCCGATCTGCGAGGCGGTCTTGCCTGTCAAGAGGCAAGCGCGCGCCGGCGAACAAACAGGGCTGGGCGTATAGGCGCGGGTGAAACGGGTGCCCAGCTTCGCCAGCGCATCCAAGGTCGGCGTCTGCACCTCACTGTTGCCATACGCGCCAGTTGCCCAAGCGCCATGGTCATCCGTGATAAAAAGCAGGATATTGGGGCGCGTATCTTTGCGTCTGCGCTTGCGCTTGGACATGCCAATGCCTCCTCGCGTCCGCCGTGGAGTTCACATTAATACCAATCAATTCGTGAAAAACAACCGAAAAGAACCTTTGCGCACTTTGTGTCTTTGTGGTTAAAGTTTCACGACTTACTTGGAATTACTCCTGTAGCTATACTATGGTAAATTGTAGCGGAAAGGCGCAAGGCTATGGTCATGATAACACCACAGCAAATCGAACAATTCTCTAACGAAGGCTACTTCATCCTGGAATCGGTCATCCCGGACGACATCCTGGCGGCGCTGCGTGAGGAGTGCATGCGTATGGTGCGGCAATTTGACCGCGAGATGGAAGCCAGAGGCGCAACATCACAGAACATTTCGCATTACAAGAAGCGCTACTTCATCAGCAACCGCAGCGCCAGCAGCCCCATCATGACCGACTTCCTGTTCAGCCAGCTCATGGCGGATATCTGCCGCGCCACCTTGGGCAATACGGCTTACCTGTTTAATGAACAATATGTCGTCAAGGCGGCTGATGCCGATACCAAGTTCGCCTGGCATCAGGATTCGGGTTATGTCGGGCATTATCACCAGCCATATTTGTCCTGTTGGTGCGCTTTGGATGATATGACCGAAGAAAACGGCACGGTCTACATCCTGCCCTACTCGCGGGATGGCCGCGAGGACAGCGACCAGATCACCGAGCACGATAGGGAAGCGCGGACGAATGACCGCGTCGGCTACCACGGCGATGACCCGGGCCTGCCCGCGCTCGTTCCTGCCGGCAGCATCGTCGTTTTCAGCAGCCGCACTTTTCATCGCAGCAGCGCCAACCTGACTGACAGCTACCGGCGCTGCTATCTGGCGCAGTATTCACCCGAGCCAATCATGAACCGCGATGGCACCGGCTATCATGCCCGCGCCGAGCAGGTGCTGCGGGATGGCCAGCAAATGCCCGCGC
The DNA here is from genome assembly GCA_009840575.1 of Chloroflexota bacterium. Lineage (GTDB taxonomy): Bacteria > Chloroflexota > Anaerolineae > Aggregatilineales > Phototrophicaceae > UBA6055. The sequence continues at coordinate 6,799 of VXNO01000183.1, forward strand.
CCGCGTAAACATCGTGTGGCGGGTCGGGAGACAGAAGGGGTTGCCAGCGTCCGCCAAAATCTCAGCCGAAAAGCGACAGGCTGCCGCGCATTTCCATGGGCAAGGTGAAGATCTGCCAAGCCGCCAGCATCAACAGCAAGTGCAGCAGCGCCCAGGGCAACATGCCCAGCGTGGCTCGGCGTCGATAGAGCCGCAGCGCCGTCGATTGCGCCAGGCGCAAGCTCCACAAAAATCCGCCAATCAGCGCGGCGACTTGCAGCAAACCGATGACGCTGGCATCGAGGCTGAAACCCCAGGTCGCCCAATCGCCCGCCCCGCCCAGGAATTCCTGAACGACTGGCAGTATCAAACCTGGACCGACCAAAAAGTGAAAGCTGTAGTGCGCGAACCATATACCAAAGCCAACGGGAACGAAGGCCGGCGCAAAGGCTGCGACTGTATCGCGCAGTGAATCGCGCCGGTCCGCGCCGCCCAGATACCTGCCCGCGTAAGCCGCGCCGACAGATGCCAGCGCCGGCAAGGCGAGGTTGAAGGCGGTGAATATCAGCAGCAGCACGACGAACTCGCTGGTGATACCCAGGTTCAGCGCCAGCCACTCCTGCAAGGCATAATAGGGTGGCACCATGCCAAAGGCGTTGGATACCCCCATGAAAGCCAGCGCGATTAAAAGCAGCGACATATCCCAGCGGCGCGGCAAGCTATCGGGCTGGCTCAACTCACTGCCCGGCGCGCGCAGGAACAAGCTGGCGTTATCATGCGGGCAGGCGCGCACGCAATCCAAGCACATCGTGCAGTCCATGTTGCTGCGCAGTTGCGGGGCGAATAGCTCTGTGCCACAGCCGAGCGCGCCGGTCGGGCCATGCGCTACCGGCACCGTCTGCGGAGCGCCGCTGCCGATGGCGATCTCGTCGATGCGAATGACGGGCTGCGCCGCATAGCTGCCATTGACGCATTCCTTGCCGACGCATTGCGCGCAGGTATCGTGCGAGCGCACCGCAATCTGCGTCGGCGACAGCGTCGAATAGACCATGTTGAAAGAACCCAGCGGGCAGATATATTTGCAAAATGCCGACTCCCGGAAGAGCGCTTCCAGCACGAAGGAAGCGATGAAGTAGGCCAGGATCAGCCAAGCGGTCAGCAGCGGGCTCGCCCAAAGATCAAGGTATTCGTATACGAAGAAGAGCGCGAACAAGCTGCCTATCGCCAGCCACTTGTTGCGCAAGCGCGGCGGGAAGCGCAAGCCGCGGCGGGAGAGTCGCTTCGCCAGGCTGCGTGGCAAGGTGAATGGGCAAGCCATGCAAAACAAGTTGCCCGCCAGCAGCAGCGCCAGCACGACCAGCCCTCGGTAATGCACCCAGGGCGCTACAGTCGCCAGGTTGCGCGCCGCCGATTGCGGACCCACAAAGCCGTCTATCACCAGCAGCAGCGCTAGCGCAGTCATCGGGATTTGCAGCAGCAAGCGCCCATGCCGCCCGCGCAGCAGCCTCCCAAGCAGCGGCAGCCGCAACATATCCCTGCCCAGCACAATTTGCCGCTGGGTTGCTTTCATGCGCACCCCCCCTCATGCCAGCAATGTGTACAAAACAAAAGCGCCATACAGCAGCAGCAGCAACCAGCCCTCGCGGCGACTCAGCCGGCGCTGCGTCTCCAGAAAGACGAAGAGCACGATAGTCGTCAACACCAGTACGCCGATGGAAACCCACAAGTCGTCGGTGCCGACATGGATGCTCGCTTCGCCGAGCAAACCCAGCGCGATGATCCAAGGCAAGCCCAGCCCAATCAGCAAGTCGAAAGTGTTTGAGCCGACCGCGTTCGCCACCGCCATGCCGCTGCGGCCTGCGCGCGCCACCTCCAGCGAAGAGATCAAATCAGGCGCGGAGGTACCAGCCGCCAGCAAGGTCAAAGCCACGATGACCGGCGGGATGCCGATGCCATCCGCAAAAATAATCGTGGATTCGACCAGCAAGTAGCTGAGCAGCACGATCAGCAAGATGGACAGCGCAAATGCCCACAGGTAATTTTGACGCGGGTCGCCCGTGACGCGCCGCAGCAGCGATGCCAGCAGTTCTTCTATCCGCTGCCAGGCGCTTGGTCGGGCGGGTTCGGCGCTTGGCCGGGCGCGGGATTGGCTGGGCTGCGCCGAGCCTGTGGCTTGCGGCGGGCTTTTCCAGCGCGCCAAGACAAGCAAATACAAGCCATAGAGCGCCAAGCCAGCCAGCGCCTCCAGCGGGACGACCTGACCATCGGCGAAGATCAGCGCCAGGTAAGCGATGGAAGTCAGGTACGCGAGCATATCGCGGCGCACCGCAAACACATGGATGCGCAAGCCACCCGCCACCACCGCTGACAAGCCGGTAATCACTAAAATGTTGAATACCGCCGAGCCGACAATCGTGCCGATGCCGACATCGCTGTGCGCGCCGCCGCTTGTGAACAATGCCAAAAGCGCAATCGCCAGCTCAGGCGCGGAAGAGCCAATCGCCATCAGCGACGCGCCAGCAACTTCGTCCGAAAGCTGCAGCCGGCGGGAAATTTCGTCCAGGCTGGGGATGAAGAAATTATCCGTCAATATCGCCAGGACGAATATCGCCGCAATGATAGCTGCCAGGCTCGTCACTATGCCCATCGCGCTGCCTTTGCCTTTGTTGAACGAAACCCGTAATGATTTTACCACCGGGCGGGGCATTCGCGCTGTGCCTCTGTGTTCTCGATGCAGGGCAGTCGCGTCAAAATGAAGCTCTGCAAAAAGACAACGTCCCGCGCTTTTACCACCGAGTACGCCGAGTTTAAGGAGTACACCGAGAGAAAAGTAATGGTTTTGCGCTGTGGATCCACAGTAAATCGGCGATTATAGAGACAATCTGCCAATCCGCTCGCCAGATAAAATCAGAATCCTCGCGCGCGCTTTGCTTTACAGGGCTTTTCGGGGGGATTGAGGAGGTCATTTCGGGCGAGTCACCGCCTCGCCCCTACACCAAATTTCTGTGCCCTCTGCGCCTCTGTGGTGAATTAATTTTTG
>VXNO01000054.1 GCA_009840575.1 Chloroflexota bacterium
CGGGCGAGTCACCGCCTCGCTAAATCTCTGCGCCTCTGTAGCAAAACTATTTTGGTGCGATTGCCCTGCGCTCGCTGGGCAGCGTCTCGCAAGCTGTGCTGGTTTGTGCTAGATTCGCCTGAATCGTCAGCCACGAGCGAGGTTTCTTCATGTCGCCTATCGAGCAACTGGCTCAGCGCGCCGCTCCCTTGCTGCGGCATCCCTACATCTTGCGCATCCGCCGCAATCACGGCTTGGAGCATGCCACCATCCACATCCTGAGCCGGCACGGGCATCGTTTGTCCGGGCGCAGCGACAGCGACGGCTTCTATCTGCTGGGCGATGTCCCCAGCGAGCAGGTGGAAAGCGCGGTGAATGAAGCGCTGGAGCGCATGGCTGCCGGCGAAAGCGAGCTGGCTGTGCACCCCAACTGTGGCACTAACCTGGTTACCGCCAGCTTCCTGGCGACGCTGGTGGGCTTCGCAGGCTTCGCCGGGCAGAGCCGCCGCCAGGCTTGGAGGCGCTTTAATACCGCCATGACAGTCATGTCGCTGGTCTTGATGATCGCGCCGGCGCTGGGTGGTGAGTTGCAGCGGCATGTTACCACAGCCGGCGATACCGGCGGCTTGCAGCTTAAGGCGGTTAAGCGGCATAGCTGGCAGTTGCCTTTCAATCTGGGGCGGCTGGTCCTTCATCGCGTAGCCACCCAGCAGGCGCAGGCATGAGCGCCCCGACCTGCTACATCTTTCATGGCGAAGACATCATCAAGCGCGACGAAGAGCTGCACAAGATGCGCGCGGCAATGGGCGAAGATGGCGACTTGAACCGCAGCGAGTTTGATGGCGCTGTGGCGACTGTGCCCGAAATCGTATCGGCAGTGAAGGTATTGCCTTTCCTGGCGGAGAAACGGCTGGTCATCGCGCGCGGCTTGCTCAGCCATATTACCCGTCGCGGCGCTGGCAATGCTGGCAAAAAAGCTGCCGACCGCCTCATCGCTGAAATGCCCAACCTGCCCGCTTATGCGCGCCTGGTGCTGGTGGAAGACGCGAGCCTGCGCGCCAGCAACCGCGTCTTAAAAGCGGCGAATAAGCTGCCCAGTGGCTATGTCCGCCACTTCACCAAGCCCAAAGACCTGACCAACTGGATTATCGCCCGCGCTCGTGATGACTACGCGCAGGCAATCACTCCCGCAGCCGCCAGCGCCATCGCCAGCATCGTCAACCAAGACCTGCTGCGCGCCGAGAACGAATTGCACAAGCTGGTCTGTTATGTCGATGGCGAGCGCCCCATCGACGAACGCGATGTAGCCGCGCTTTGCCCCTATGTGCCCGAAGCCGACATCTTCAAGCTGGTCGACGCGCTGGCGCAGGGGCATGGCGAGCAGGCGCTGCGCCTGGTGCATCAGTCCCTGCACGATGACCCGCGTGACCCCGGCTTTCGGCTCTTCGCCATGTTCGTGCGCCAGTTCCGCTTGCTGCTGATGACGCGCGACCACATCGATAGCGGCGGCGGGGCGGGGCGCGATGCCGTCGCCAAGGCCCTGGGTGCCCATCCCTTCGTGGCGGGCAAGCTGGCTGTGCAAGCCCGGCGCTACGATATCCGCCAGCTAGAGACCATCCTCAAACGTCTGCAGCGCTATGACCAGGATATGAAGACCGGGCGGATTGAGCCGCGCCTGGCGCTCGACATGCTTGTAACCAGCCTGGCGCGTCAATAAGCTGTCCCTTTCCCGAAAACAGGAGGCAATGATGAACCCGTCCGATACCCCGCAAATCACCCAGATTGCGCCCGAAGATACGCCGCAACTCATCGCCAGTTTAACCGGCTGGCGCGACCAACTGACCGACACCATCGAGCAGATGCCCGCCGAAGCTTTCCAGCGCCTGGTCTTGCGCCTGCTGGAGAAAGACGGCGTGCATGATATTGATGTCAGCCACAGCCATGAGCGCGTCGAAGGCATGGGCATCTTTGGCGGTGGCGGCTTTTTGTCTTTTCGCGTGTCGTTTCGCTGCATCCGCGGCGGGGCGCGCATCAGCTCGGCGGAAGTCGACGATTTTCGGCGCGGCGTCATGCTGGGGCGGGCGGATAAAGGGCTGCTCATCACCACCGGCAAGTTTACGCAAGAAGCCGAATTGAAAGCGGCCGCGGACCGCTCGCCAGAAATCTTGCTCATCGACGGCGAAGGGCTGAACGACAAGCTCAAGGCGCTGGGGCTGGGCCTGCGGACGGAGCAGGTGCTGGTCGAACGGGTGATTATTGAGCAGGAGTGGTTTGCGGGGGTGTAGCGATTGCGCCATGTGCGCGGCAAGTCATTAGTGTCAGGAGTGTTGCATGGTAAAGACCTGGACTGGGAACGATCTGTTGAATCCTACCCTACAGGCGCTTCACGAACTTGGCGGTTCGGCGTCAAATAATGAGATTCACGACAAAGCCGTAACGATACTTGGTCTTTCAGATGAGCAGATCGCTCTTCCACACAAAACAGGCCAAAGCAGTCCGACGAAAATCACCTATGAATTAGGGTGGGCGCGAACTTGGCTCAAGCGCTACGGTTTGCTTGAAAACTCCAGCCGAGGCGTTTGGGCGCTAACGGCGAAGGGTCAAGCGACAACTGAAGTCGACCCAATAGAAGTCGACCTTGTAGTCAAAGAGCAAATACGGCAAGAAAAGAAATTCAAAGAAGGGGCTGGTGATGCAGATTCGGATGATTCGGACGACATGCTGCCCGAAGAGGATGAATCGGCAGCTGACGGAGCGTGGCGCGACCGCTTGCTTGCTACCCTCACGAACATGCACCCGTCAGCATTTGAGCGGCTTTGCCAGCGTATCTTGCGCGAGAGCGGCTTCCTGCAAGTTGAAGTAACTGGCCGCAGCGGCGATGGCGGCATTGATGGTATCGGCGTCGTTCGGATAGGTGGATTCCTGTCCTTTCGCGTGCTTTTCCAATGCAAACGCTACAAGGGATCGATTGGCGCGGGCACGGTGCGCGACTTTCGCGGCGCGATGATTGGGCGCACCGACAAGGGTCTAATCGTGACGACCGGAAACTTCACGCCGGCGGCTGTCCGTGAGGCAACAAGAGACGGTGCCACTGAAATCGACCTGATTGATGGCGAGCAACTGATGGATAAACTGAAGGAACTTGCGCTGGGCGTGAAGACGGAAGAAGTTGTGACCGAGCGGGTGACCGTTGATGAGGAATGGTTTTCGGGGGTATAGTTTTTGAGAGACATAGAATGCGCAATTGTGAATGTGAAAGAAGGAGTCCAAATCATGTCAGATATTGACTTGCCAAGTGTGAGAGACTGCTATGTGCCAATATTGCATGCGGTTCGACAATTGGGCGGGGAAGGGACCAATGAAAAAATCAATGCGTATGTAATGCGGGAGTTGAATCTTACGCGAGATCAATTAGCAATTGTGTATGAATCTTCTGGGAAGTCAGCTGCGGAACACCGAATTGCATTGGCGCGATCGCACCTGAAGAAGGATGGTTATTTGACAAATCCGCGGAAGAAATATTGGGTGCTTACGCAATTGGGGCGTGACACAAAGGAAATCAATCCGCGTGAGATCAATCGGAGCCAGCACAGCAAGAGAAGCTCTGAGAAGCCAGACGCAACAGCTATCACCCCCAGTGCCAATCTGAGAATAGATAAAGCAAACAAAACAATGGCTACAAAAAAGGACTTGCCACCCGCAGGCGAATTGTTGATTCCCGCTATGCAAGCGCTTCGTGAAATGGGAGGCACAGCCCGCAGACGAGATATAAGAGCCCGAGTCAAAGAACTCGCGCAGCTATCTGACGAGCAGACCCAATTGATTTACGCCAACGGAAGAGCAACAGTCTATGGAGATATCATCAATAGGGTGCGGAAAATACTCTTAGTCAACGGTCTGATTTCTGTCCCGCAAACTGGAACCTACCAGTTGACTGACGCTGGCTGGGCAATTGAAATGGATGCGCTTGCCAAATTGGCACAATCATCTGCCCGCCGCCGCGCCACGCCCTCCACGCGCGCTCCTGAGAACACTAACCTGCCCACCATGACACTCGACCAACTCCTCGCTGAGTCCAGCGACTGGCGCGCCCAGTTGCATGACCGTCTCTACAGCTTGTCAGACAGTCAACTCACTACATTCTTTCACCTTATCTTCGACGATTATGGCAAGGGCACCATTGAAATCATGCAGTCTGACCACAAGAGCGTCATTGATGGACTTTTCACCATTCAAGGCATATTTGACATGCGCTACTGCATTCGATTCGCGTTTGGCGAGAGACTCTTGGGTAGCAACGATATAGCTGACCTGCGTTCTTATGCCAATGCCAGTGGCGCGGTCAGCGCCTTTTATCTGACGACGGGCAAATTCACGGAAGCGGCGCTGCAAGAGGCGGCGCGCAATCTAAATCCCAAAGTGCAACTCATTGATGGCGAGCAGCTAGCCAGCATGATGAAGCAGGAGGGCTGGGGCGTGCGCAGCGAACGGGTGATTGTCGAGCGCACGGTCATCGACGAAAACTTCTTCACGGAGTTGGGCTTGTAAAGCGGGGCGGAACTTTGAAAACAATTCGTGATTTATTTTGAGAATTATGGTACTATGACAGCCAAGTAGCCGCGAACATCATCGCAGAAAGGTTCCCCATGGCAACGGTAGAATCAGATGCACTCAGCATCTCACGGCGTCTTTCCACATTGGAGGAGAAGAGCAAAAGCCATTCGACAAAAGAAGACTTGGCAAACATGAAAGCCGAGCTAATCAAGTGGTTCGTCGGTACGCAGATTGCGTTGGCTGCATTGATTATCTACCTGCTTCAGTGAAGCCCGCCACCTACTTCAACTTCCACGCCAGCCCCGCCACCAGCAGCAGCGCTTCGTCCGCCTGCGCCGCAATGCGCTGATTCGCCCGTCCCAGCATATCCCGAAACAGAACCCCCAGGCGCGTCGGCGGCACGACGCCCATGCCCACCTCGTTGCTCACCACCAGCCAGGTCGCGTTTGAGCGCGCATAGACCGCCAGCAGGCGCTCGACTTCTACGAGGATGGCGGCATTCGCTTCTAGCTGCGTAGCCCTTTCTGGCAGCCCCAGCAGGACATGGCTCGTCAGCAGCGTGACGCAATCCAATATCAGGGTATCGTGCGGGAAACCGCTGTTGGCGATTTGCCCGGCGGCGTCTCTCGGGGCTTCCAGTGTATGCCAGGCTGTGGGGCGCGCGGCTTGATGAGCGGCGATGCGCTGGCGCATATCGTCGTCGTGGGCTTCGGCTGTGGCGACAAAGAGCACATTCCCGCCTTGCTGCCGCGCCCAGTTTTCCGCATAGCGGCTTTTGCCACTGCGCGCGCCGCCCAGCAGGAAGATCAGCCGCCTAGCCAAAGATCAGCCCTATCCCCAGCAGGCAGAGCAACTCGTTCAGCTCGCATACCGCGCCGCAGACATCGCCATTGATGCCGCCGCCCAGCCGCCGCGCCGCCCATGCCCCGAAAAGCAGCGTGAAACAGGCGCAACCCAGCGCCAAGGCGAGGATTTCGATATGCGTGAACAGCACAATGACCCAGATACTTGCGATGATGAGCTGGCGGAACGAGAGCCCTGCGCGGAAATGCGCCGCCATGCCATCGCCGACGCTGGGAAAACGATAAGCAGCCAAGACCATCGCCCAACGCCCGAAGACCGGCGCCAGCACCAGCATCTCGGTCGGCGCAGCGCGTATCGCCAGCCACTTGCCCAGCAGCAGCAAAATCAGCCCAGCCGCCGCCCAAACCCCGACGCGTGGATCTTTCATAATGCGCAGCCGTTCGCCCGGCGCAACCGCAGCCGGCAAGCCATCGCAGCAATCGCCGAAGCCATCCAGGTGCAGCCCGCCAGTAACCATCACCCAAGCCAGCAAAATCAGAAAAGCGCTGATGTCGCGGTCAAATGGCGAAAGGCGTGGGATAGCTGCCAGCAAGCCGCCGATAACGATGCCCACCAGCGGAAACCAGGCGAAAGCGCGGCCCGGCTGGCTCCCAACTGGCGCGCCCAGCGGAATAATCGTCAGAAATGTGAACGCGGCGCGGATATCGCCCAGCATGGGTTCAACTCGTTTTTGTCCAGCGCTTGGGTGGCGCGCTAGCCCAGTCGCTGCACATAAGCTCGCGCCTCGTCGCGCAGCGCAGCCCAATCACGCTTTGCCACCGCCTGGTTGTTGATAAGCGATGAGCCTAAGCCTACGGCGAATGCGCCCATTTCGATGTATTCGCGCAGGTTATCCAGCGATACGCCGCCGGTCGGCATCAAGCGCAAATGCGGCAGCGGTGCCAGCACATCCTTGATATAGCGCCGCCCCAGGTGGTTGGCGGGGAAGACTTTGACGACCGCCGCGCCCCATTCCCAAGCCTGCTGAATCTCGCTGGGGGTGAATGCGCCGGGCATGGCGGGCAGGCTCAGCGCCGCGCATTCATCCAGGATTTCACGCTTGGTGATGGGCGAAACGACAAATTGCGCGCCCGCCGCCGCTACCGCCCGCGCCTGTTCGGCATTGATGACCGAGCCAGCGCCGATAGCGATGTCCGCGCCGACCCGCGCACGCAGCGCCGCGATGACCTCAGTAGCCTGCGGATTGGTCAAGGTAAACTCTACCGCGCGGATGCCGCCAGCCACCAGTGCATCCAGCAGCTCAGCCGCGATAGATAGATCGTCCAGCCGCACAATGGCGACCAATTTGTGCTTAGCAATGATTTCCAGCGCGCTCATGGCATCCTGTCGATTTGATGTTGGTCTCTGCGACCGCGTATTCTGCCACAGTCGGCTGCTTTGGCAAAGGCTGGGCCGGGCTTGCGCGCTCAGCGGTCCAGGTTTCTCGGCGCGGGGGCGGCTGGGTCGTAGTCCGGATGAAAAGGCGTCCAGATGGGATAGCGCTCGCCGGGATCGTTCTCTGCCTGGTTTGCTGTATTGCGTGGCCGCAGCGCGATAATTTGCCCGCCGGTCATGCTGAGGTAGATCCAGCCATAGTTGTTGACAGCAATTGCCAAAGGCTGCTGTGGAAAGAAACCAAAACCCAGTTCGTTGATGTGCATAAACTTGCGGAAGCGCAGCGGCTCGCCATGGTAGGGCAGCCAAGCCTGGCGGCCGCTTTCCCAGACATAGGGCGCGATGACGGCTGCTCCCAGTGGCTGGTCATTTTCGTCAAAGCTGACCATGATTAATTTGTAGCCGACAATATCGACCACGGTCGGTTCGCCACGCAGCACGACTAGCAGGGTATCTTTTGTGCCCGGGTGCGTGTCATGGGGATAGGCGGCCAGGCTGCTGGGCGCTGCGCCGGTTGCGAAGGTCATGACAGGCGGCTGGGCATCGGCGCAATCCGCCGCGCCGCCGAGGCAGTCAGGGAAGCCGTACCAGCCGCCTTCTTGCACGCGGTTCAGCTCATCGACGCCGCCTGCCAAGCCCAAAGGCGCGCTGTCCAAAGTCCAGAGCGAGCCACGAAAAAAAGCCAGGTCGGCTGGCTGCCGAAAGCCCGAAGCCAGTACGCGCCGGTCGCTGCCGTCCAGGTTCATGCTGAGAATTGCGCCGCGCTCTGGGTCTGCATAGTCGCAGTGATTGCAGGGCGCGCCGACTGCCACAAGCAATCGTTCGTCCGCGTCAATCGCCAGCCCGCCCGTCCAGAATCCCGTGCCAGCGGGCAGGTCATCGACGATCGTTTGCGCAGCGCCGTCCGCGTCAATTGCGTAGATATGCGCGCCGCCAGCCACATAGAGCGCGCCGGCATGGGCAGCCAGACCGTTAGGCAGGCTCAAGTCATCGGCGTGTAGTTCCATCGCATCCGGCAGCTGGTCGCCATCGCTGTCGTAGATGCGCATGACCGCCCCGGCCAAGGGGCGCGCCGCATACAGCGATCCATCCGCCGCGACTTCCAGCGCTGTGAAAGCATAAGGCTCAAGTTCCGGCGCATCAATCACCCCCTCGACGCACCAGCGCGCATGGTCGACGTAGATGAAGTGCAATAGCGCGGTCGGGCGCGAGGAACAAGCCGGCAGTTCAATTTCCTGCGCGGCGCTGGGCAGGCACAGCCACAGCAACAGCGCGCAAAGCCGCTTTAATAGCGCAGCGACAGGCATGTCAAGCCGCCATCCATCTTGACGAATTCGCTCATATCCAACGTGATGACGCGCGCACAGACCGCTTTCGCCGCGGCCAGCGCCTGCGGGCAACCCGCCGCGATAACCAGCGTCTCGTTCACGGGCATAACATCAGCGGCATGCGCTTCTGCGGGCGGCAGTGGTATCACCCGCGCCCAAGCCAGGTCATAATCCAGTTGTAGCAGCGGGCAATGGATCAAGATGCCCGGCGCTAGCTCGGTCAGCCCGCTCTTCAGGTGCAGCATGCCGCGCATGGGCACGGCATCGACGCGAATATCCGGCTGTACAGTCCGCAATGCCGCCCGCAATGCCCGCCAGCCAGCCAGGTTTGTGCGCGCGGAGATGCCAACCAGCGCGCGGTCGGCGCAGAAGAGCACATCGCCGCCATCAATGCGCGCGTCGGGGGGCGCTTCCACAATGCGCAGATCATCCAAATGCGCTTTTAACGCTTCGCCTTCGCCGCGCCGCGCTGCCGCGCCAGAGCGACACTGGAAAGCCAGCCCGCGATAAATCACAAAGGGGTCTTCGACAAAATGCCCATCGGGGAAGCGCGCATCGCCCGGCAGGCAAGTTACCTGCAAGCCACATTCTCTCAGTACCTCCAGGTAGGCGTCGTATTGTCGCATCGCTTTATGATAATCGGGCGCGCCCAAATGCGCCGACTCGGTGATGCCATCGGCGAAGTTTGGCGCGGGCCGCCTGGTCAAAGCGCGGGTGAAATGCGGCAGCAGGTGGGGCATTGCAGCAGCTCCTGTTCGAATCAACTATAACCTACCCTGCGCGTTGCTTTACCCCCAGCCCCAAGGCAATCGCCGCGGGGCGGTTTGAGTCTGCAGCGACTGTGTGGTTTAATTCGCTTGATAAACTGGCGAATAATAGGAGTGGCACATGCGCAAAAACCGAGTGCGCGAGATATGGGCGGCGGGCAAGCCGGCGCTGAATGGCTGGCTGCATATCCCCAGCGCCTGGTCGGCCGAGATCATGGCAAATCAAAATTGGGACAGCCTGGTCATCGATATGCAGCACGGCATGATGGGCATGGAAACCGCCATCATCATGCTGCAGGCGATTTCTACCACGGACACAGTGCCCATGGCGCGCGTCAACTGGAATACTCCCGGCGAGATCATGCGGCTGCTGGATGCTGGCGCTTATGGCATCGTCTGCCCAATGATCGAGACGCGGGAGCAATGCGAAGATTTCGTGGGCGCGTGCCGCTTCTCGCCGCTGGGCTACCGCAGTTTGGGTCCCACGCGCGCTCGCATCTATGCGGGCGAAGACTATGCCGAGCACGCGAATGACACGGTGCTGACATTCGCCATGATCGAGACGCAGCTGGGCTTCGACAATCGCGATGAGATCATGGCTGTGCCGGGCTTGGACGCGGTCTTTGTGGGCATCGGCGATTTGCGCTTGAGCATGACAGGCAAGGCTGGCTTCGCCCAGGACGCGGTGGTCGAGGCGGCGCTGGATGCTATTTTGGAGTCGGCGCGGCAGCACGGCATCAAAGCTGGCATCTTCTGCGCCAGCGCCGACCAAGCCATCGCGATGATCGAGCGCGGCTATGATTTCATCACCGTGATGACCGAGACGGCGATTCTAAGCAGCGCGGCGGGGCAAATCATCAGCGCAGTGCGAGGGGACGCTGTATAGTCCTAGATTATACTGGTACTGTATCCAAGGAGCAAAAGGACGAATTAT
>VXNO01000154.1 GCA_009840575.1 Chloroflexota bacterium
GGGTTTGGGGTGGGGGCAAAGCAACGCGTATCCAGCAGATTCGCCACTCCCGCGGAGCGCTACAGGGCAATCGCGCTAAATCGTTTTTTGTCACAGAGGTACTGAGACTCCGAGTCGGTGGTAGGGGCGAGTCCTTGACTCGCCCTACATGTCTCTCTTCTCAGCGTATTTCGATGGGTAAGCATGATGGGCGCTATACTCCTCACCAGCATCAGCCAACGCGAAGGAGCCATGCCATGCCCATATTTGATATGCCTTTGGACGAGTTGCGTGCCTACAAACCGCCGCGCCAGGAGCCAGCCGACTTCGATGATTTCTGGCGCGAGACCTTGTCCGAAGCGCGGCAGCAAGACCTTGCCGCCAGCTTTGAGCTGATTGAGAGCGGGCTGGAAACGATCGACGCCTATGATGTTACTTTCGCGGGTTTCGGTGGCGCGCCCATCAAAGGCTGGTTTCTCGTACCGAAGCACCTGCCGCGACCCTTGCCGGCGGTCGTGGAATACATCGGCTATGGCGGCGGGCGCGGTTATCCGCTGGAATGGCTGGCATTCCCTTCGGCTGGTTTCGCCCAGTTGGTGATGGATACGCGCGGGCAAGGCAGCGTATGGCGGCGCGGCGACACCGCCGATATGCCAAACGGCGCGAACCCGGCTGTGCCTGGCTATATGACGCAGGGCATCCTCGACCCGCGTAGCTATTATTACCGCCGCCTCTATACCGATGCCGTGCGCGCAGTCGATGCGCTGCTGACGCGGGATGACGTCGACCATCAGCGCATCGCGGTTACTGGCATCAGCCAGGGCGGCGGCTTGAGCATTGCGGTGGCGGGCTTGCACGAAGCCGTTGCCTACTGCTTGCCCGATGTGCCATTCCTGCTGCATTTTCGCCGCGCAGTCGATATCACGCCCAGCACCCCTTATTCGGAGATCGCCAAGTACCTGTCCACGCACCGTGACCGGGTCGATGCCGTCTTCGACACGCTGGCGTATTTTGACGGCGTCAGTTTTGCCGCGCGCACGGAGGCGGGGGCATATTATTCCGTCGGCATCATGGATACTGTCTGCCCACCGTCGACGGTCTATGCTGCCTACAACCATGTCAAGAGCCAAAAGCGCATCGCGGAATACCATTACAACAACCACGAAGGCGGTGGCGCGCAGCACCTGCAAGAGAAAATCCGCTTCCTGCGTGAAATGTGGCGGGCATGAGCCGGACGCAGGTTGTCATCCTGGGCAGCGGCACCCCCAATGCCGACCCCGACCGAGTCAGCGCCAGCCTGGCTGTGGTGGTTGATGACCAGCCCTACCTGGTCGATTGCGGGCATGGCGCGGTGCAGCGGGTGGTCGAGGCGCGGGCGAGGGGACTAATCGCCTGGGATACGACAGCTTTGACGCGACTCTTCGTCACCCACCTGCATGGCGACCACACAGTCGGCTTGCCCGACCTGCTGTATACACCCTGGATCCATGAGCGCCAATCCGACATAAAGGCTATCGGTCCGCGTGGGCTGGCGGAGATGGCGCGGCATATTGAACTGGCCTACAGCGAAAATATCCGCGAGCACCGCAGCGCCCACCCCAGCAGTCGCGACGGTTACAAAATCGCCGTGCGCGAAGTGGCTGAGGGCTGCGTATACGAGGATGACCTGGTGACTGTGGAGGCGCTGGCGGCGGATCATGGCGACCTGGCGGCGCTCAGCTACAAGTTCATCACGCCAAATGGCAGCATCGTCATCTCCGGCGATACCAAGCCGGTGGCGGACTTTGCCGGTTGGGCGCGCGGCTGCGACCTGCTGCTGCACGAAGTTTATTCAGCACAACAATTTGCCAATCGCCCGCTGGCTTGGCAAGCCTATCATGCGCGCGCGCACACTTCCAGCGATGAGCTGGCGGCGCTGGCGAGCGTTGCGCGCCCCAAGTGGCTGGTGTTGGTGCATCAATTGTTCTGGGGGCAGACCCCTGCTGAGTTGGTGGCGGAAGTGCTGCGCGGCTATGACGGCGAGGTCATCAGCGCCAGCGACCTGGATGTGTATGCGCTGTGAGTGAGGACTGGGGCGAGCCTTGGGTCGCCCGCTGTTTTCTGTGATGATTCTGGGCGAGTCACCGCCTCGCCCCTACAAGTTTCCATTCTCACGACTTACTTGGTTCTACTGGGTAGAAATAAGGAGCAGAGCATGAGCCAAGAGCCCATCTTTGAGGCGCTGGAATTCGAGAGGCTGGACGAAGCCGAGCAACTGCGACGTTCGCGCGAGTTCCTGCGGCGCATCACCCGGCGGCGCAGTGTGCGCGATTTTTCATCCCAACCCGTCGCGCTGGAATTAATCGAAAATGCCATTCGTGTCGCTGGCAGCGCCCCCTCTGGCGCTAATCAGCAACCGTGGACCTTCGCGGTGGTGAGCGACCCCGCGCTGAAAAAACGGATGCGGCTTGCCGCCGAAGCCGAAGAAAAAGACAGCTATGAGCGGCGCATGAGCCAGGAATGGCTGGATGCGCTGGCACCACTAGGCACGGATTGGCGCAAACCGCATATCGAAGACGCGCCTTATGTCATTGTCGTCTTTCGCCAGGCTTATGGCATCGCAGCCGATGGGCGGCGCATCAAGCATTATTACAGCGAGGAGTCGGTAGGCATCGCGGTGGGCTTGCTGCTCGCGGCACTGCATTGGTCGGGGCTGGCGACGCTGACGCATACGCCCAGCCCGATGAAGTTCCTGGCGCGGCTGCTGGGCAGACCCGCCAACGAACGAGCTTTTGTGTTGATCCCGGTCGGCTACCCAGCCGATGATGCCCAAGTGCCAGCCATCAGCAAGAAGCGCCTGGACGAGATTCTGCTGCGGCGCTAGAACTTCGTTCCATAGGCGGGGATGATCGCCCCGTGGATGATCGCGCCAGCATCAGAAGCCAGGAAGGCGATGACGCGCCCCAGTTGCTGCGGAGTTACGCCCGCATCGGGGTCAGCCGCCGCTTGTTCGGGTGTGGCGATGGCGGATGGCAGCACGGCGTTCACGCGGATGCCCTGGCGCTTGTATTCCGCGGAGAGGCTCTCGGTCAAGCGCAGGACGGCGGCTTTGGAAGCGGCATAGGCGGCATCATGCCCGCTGGAGCGCAAGCCGGGCCGCGCGCCGATATTGATGATGACGCCGCTCCCCTGCGCGAGCATGCTCGGCACAACCGCCCGGCTCATCAAGAAGCTGGTGGTGGCGTTCAGCCGCAACATAGTCTGCCAAGTATCCAGCGACATCTCATGCACGGGCTGCCCGGCATCCCAGCCGCCCACGATATTCACCAAGATGTCGATGCGCCCGAAGGCAGCCAATACGCGCCGCAATAGCTCAGCGACCTGCGCCTCGTCGGATAGATCAGCCGATTGCAGGCAGGTATGCTCGGCGTCATCGCGCAGCTCGGGGAAGCGCTGGTAGAGGCGGTCGTCGCCACAGGTGAGCGCCAGCTTTGCGCCGCCCGCGCGAAAAACGGGAATCACCCCCGAAGCCAACAAGCCCGATGCGCCGGTGATTAGCGCTACTTTTCCCGCGAATTCAGCCATTGTCCTGTGTCCTTTATTTTCTGCTACAGCCTAACATAAATAGACCACGATTAGCCCTGCAAATGCCAAAGGCAAAGGAAATTTGCCACAGGGGATTGAATTTGGGTATCCGAACGCGGACTGGTTTATCATTTCACTTGCGCTTGTGCGCTTGGCTGATGGGATATCAAACATAGGAGGAAACATGCGCGTACTGATGATCGGTGGCGCGGGGCGGGTCGGCAGCATGACAGCGCCTTACCTCAAAGACCGGCACAGCCTGACCATCTTCGACCGTCGCCCCGCCGCCGATAGCCGCCTGCGCAGCATCCAGGGCGATATTTGCGATTATGCCGCGCTGGCAGATGCCATGGCCGGGCAAGACGCGCTGATTTATATGGCGATGGGCAGCGAGGATTGGGACAGCCTAGTCGGCATACACAGCGCCTACGACATCAATGTCAAGGGGCTGCACCTGGCTTTGTACGCGGCGCAGGCGGCTGGCATCCAGCAGGCGGTGTATACCAGCAGCATGTCAGTCTATGAAAATCTGGGTGGACGGACTTTTGCCGACGAAAATGTTCTTCCCGATGCGCATGAGCTATACGGCTTCACCAAATACCTAGGCGAGCAAGTCTGCCAAACTGCCGCGCGCAACTGGGATATGCACATCAACGCGCTGCGTCTGTGCTTCCCCACGCCTGATGAAGAGCTGGCGCTGGTCAAGCCTGAGCAAGACCGCCTGGCCACAGCCGCCAGTGATGTCGCGGCGGCGCTCGCGGCGGCATTGCGCTTCCAAGCCCGCTTCCAGACCTTTATGATTAGTGGCGATGCGCGCCACACTGTGCTAAACATGCGCAAAGCGCGGCGGCTGCTGAGCTGGTCGCCACAGGCAGCAACGTAGTCAAGCCAGACAGGCGAAAATAAAATAAGGAAACGAGCGATACGATGCCACAATACACCCTCTTGCTGAAAAACGGTCACACGATCGACCCCGCCAACAAGATCGACGCGCCCATGGATGTGGCGATTGCGGACGGAAAGATCGCGGCGGTCGCGCCCGATATCGCCAGCGCCGAGGCTGCGCAGACCATCGACGCCAGCGGCTTGATCATCACGCCCGGGCTCATCGACATCCATGTGCATGTCTACCACACCCGCGAGCCAGAAACGCTCAGCATCATCGCCGACCACCACAGCTTCCGCTCAGGCGTGACGACAGTCGTGGATACTGGCACGGCGGGCGCAAAGCACTTCCTGCATTTCAAGCGCACTGTCATCGACCGCGCGCGCACCCGCATCTTCGCTTATATCAACATCGTCAAATCGGGCATGATTGGTCCTTTTGAGCAGGACATCAAGGAGATGGATGCCCAACTGGCGGCTTCCATCGTGCTGGCTTACCCCGAAGATTGCGTGGGCATCAAGACGGCGCATTACTGGGTCAGCGAGCCTTTTGACGCGGTGCACCCACCATGGGCGGCTGTCGACCGCGCGCTGGAAGCCTCGGCGATTTGTGGCAAGCCGCTGATGGTCGACTTTTGGCACCGCGAAGGCCGCACCTACCAGGAATTGCTGCGGAAGATGCAGCCTGGCGATATCCACACCCATGTCTATGCGCAACAGTTCCCGATTCTGAACGCCGATAACCAACCCGCTGACTTCATGTTTGAGGCGCGCGAACGCGGCATCATCTTCGACCTGGGGCATGGCGCGGGCAGTTTCTGGTTCCGCCAAGCCATCCCGGCTTATCAAGGCGGGTTTGGTCCCGATAGCATCAGCACCGACCTGCACATCGGCAATGTCAACGGCGTCGTGCATGATATGTTGCATACTATGTCCAAGTTGCTGTGCATGGGCATGCCGCTGAACGAAGTCATAACCCGCTCGACTGTGACGCCCGCTCATGAAATCGGGCATGAAGAGTTAGGCAGCCTGAGCATCGGCGCGGAGGCGGATGTGGCGCTGCTGCGGCTGGACGAGGGCGACTTCGGTTATGTGGATTGCGGTGGCGCGCGCATGGCGGGCTCGCAGCGGATCGGCTGTGAGATGACCATCCGCGCTGGCGAAATCGTCTACGATGTGAATGGACGCGCCGCGCCCGATTGGCAAGCCGCGCCCGAATCTTATTGGAAAATCCGCTTACCCACAGGCAGCATCGAACCATGACAAATTATGAAGCGCTAGGCTTGCGTCCGGTCATCAATGCCTATGCCACCGTGACCAAATATGGCGGCTCGCTCATGCCGGCCGAGGTCTTGGACGCCATGAACGCGGCGGCGAACAACTTCATCGACCTGGCGGGCTTGCAGCGGGCGGTGGGCGCGCGCATCGCCGAGCTGACGCGCAACGAAGCGGCTTATGTTACTTCGGGGGCGGCCGCTGGCGTGCTGCTGGCGGCGGCGGCGTGCGTCCTGCGAAAAAGCCCGGGGGCGGAAAAGACTTTCCCGCAACTAGACGGGCTGCCCCACGAAGCCATCGTGCAGCGCCACCACCGCAATGGCTACGATTTCGGCGTACAAGCCATCGGCATGCGCTTCACCGAAATCGAGCCCGACCTGGATAGCCTGCGCGCGGCAATTAACGAACGCACGGCTTGCATCTTCTGGTTCGCCGGCACGATGAATACGCCCGAAGACATCCCCCTGCCGCAGTTGATCAAAGTCGCCGCGGCGCAGGATATTCCCGTCATCGTGGATGCGGCTGCCCAGTTGCCGCCCGTCGATAATTTGTGGCGCTATACCCAGTTGGGCGCTGCCCTGGCGCTCTTCAGTGGCGGCAAAGACCTGCGTGGCCCTCAGCCGACCGGGCTGATGCTGGGACGTAGCGAGCTGATCGAGCGCATCCGCCCCATCAGCAGCCCCAACCACGGCTTGGGACGTCCGCTGAAAGTCGGCAAGGAAGAAATGATGGGTCTGCTGGCGGCGGTGGAGCGCTACTTAGGGCTGGACCACGCCGCCCGCGAGACCTACTGCGAAGACTGTGTGGCGCTGTGGCTGGCGGCGCTGAATCCGCTAGCGGGCGTCCGCGCAGAACGCGCCTTCCCCAACGAAGCCAATCAACCGCTGCCCTGGTGCCGCGTGACGGTCGATGCCGCTGCGCTGGGCAGGTCGGCGCATGAGATTGTGGCGGCTTTCCTGGCGCAGGAGCCCGCCATCGCCGTCTCGCCATTGAACGAGACGCAGTTCCATCTCAATCCCATGACGCTGAACCCTGGCGAAGAGATCATCGTGCGCGATGCCTGCCTGCGCGTCTTGGGCGGCGGCTGACTATGGCGCGCCCCTTTGAGCTATATGACCTGCGCGTGACGGTCGAGCGCATCGAGGGACGCAGCGTCTGTGGCTTAAATGTCGGCGATTATTTTGAACTGACCGAGAGCGCCAAATTGCGCATTCCAGCCGGCAAGCACTTCTGCGTCTACGCGCTTTCGGCGGTGCTGCCCCTGCTGGCGGCGAAGCAGCGCCAACTCAGCGAAAATGACTGGATGACGCGCGATACAATCGCTGCCTGCCCGGATGTTGACGAGCGACTAATCATGCGTATCGAGCGCGTCAATAAAAGGATTATGGATAGTGATGAGTTGACTTAGCCCCACTCGCGTCTGTCAGTCCAAGGGAATCATGAAAACGCCCGACGGATGCCGGGCGTTGTGATGTCGAGCGGAGTTGGCTAGCAGTGCAACTCTATCAGGTAGAAGGCCGTCCAGTCTTCGAGGATTTCGAATTTGTCTGTGCCTTTACGAGTGCGGATTTCAAACTGGTGTATTCCGCCACCTATGATGATGTCAGTGGACACGTCAACTTGATCGCCTGCGTCACCACCCTTCATCACGACGAGTTCCCAGTTGCCGAGCTTCGTCCAGTCACCAACGAGGCCACGACGATGGTGAACCTGCGCATTGCCTTCGTGGATCCTTACAGCAAAGGTCGGTTCATCTTGATCGCCTGATTCCCAATAATGGACGCGGCATTGCGAGTTTGTCAAGCTTAGTGACGTTTCGAATTCCAGACGTGTTTCGCCTTCGCCAAGCGTAGGCATGGTGCATTCACGCTCGAATTGCCCGATCCAAAGGAGGGCGTCGGCGTAGGTGCTGATGCGGATATCGCCGTCGAGACGGCTGGCGCATTGGTCTTGGGTTTCGCCGGATGGCAACAGGAAGCTGTTGTTGTCTTGAGCGTTTACAGAGCCAACCATCGTCAAGGCAAGAGCCAGCAAGGTCAACGCAAGCAAGACGGTTTTGATTGGGGCGGGAAAAAGCCAATGGCGTGTTGCAGAGTTTTTACGAGATGTTACGGGGGGGGGTAGGTTTGCGCTGATAAGTTCATTGTCTTGCCCTTTCTGATTATGAGATATTTGAATTGTAACATAATCTGCGAATGCTTGCCAAGCGGCGGACAAATTGCGCGGGCTGCGGCGCGGGTTCGAGTACAATGAGGGCAATTCTGTATTCTCCCAGTCTGTAGAGAGGCTCAGCATGACCAAGCAGCGCAAGCACATCAAAGTGACCTACTCCACGCTCGGCAGCCCCGACCCGCTGCTGCACGAATACTTTGACGAAGATGTCGCCGAGCTGAAGCAGAATCTCGGGCGTGATTATCCGCTGCTCATCAACGGGCAATGGCAGGCGGGGGCGGGCAGCTTCGAGGGGCGTTCGCCCATCAACCGCGACTGGCTGCTGGGCAATTTCGCGCGGGCGACCGACGAGCAGGTCGCTGCCGCCGTTGCCGCCGCGCAAGCCGCTTTTCCCGCCTGGCGAGCTACCCCCTGGCAGGAGCGGGTTGCCCTGCTGGAGCGCGCCGCCGAGCTTATCAGCCAGCGCTTGTTCGAGATTTCGGCGGCAGTCAGCCTGGAGGTCGGCAAGAACCGCCTGGAAGCCATCGGCGAGGTCGAAGAAACCGCCGACCTCATCCGCTATTGTGTCGACGCCATGCGCGACAATGCCGGCTTCGACCGCGAACTGCTCAGCGAATCGGCGCGGCACCACAACCGCAGCCTGCTCAAACCCTACGGCGTCTGGGGCGTGATAGGTCCTTTCAACTTTCCGGCGGCGCTGACTGGCGGCCCCAGCGGCGCGGCGTTAATCGCTGGCAACACAGTCGCGCTGAAACCAGCCGCCGAGGGTTCGCTGACCGCTTACTTAATCGCCCAATGTATGCAAGACGCGGGCTTGCCAGCCGGCGTATTCAATCTGGTTTATGGCGGTGATGCGCCGGGCAAAGCGCTGGTTGCCAATCCCGCGCTGGGCGGCTTGACCTTCACCGGCAGCTACGATGTGGGCATGAGCATCATCCAGTCCTTCGGCACCGCGGCTGGCTATTATCGCCCCGTCATCGCTGAGATGGGCGGCAAGAACCCGACCATCATCAGCAAAAAAGCCGACCTCGACAAAGCGGCGCTGGGCGTGACGCGCTCGGCATTTGGCTTGACCGGGCAGAAATGCTCAGCTTGCTCGCGGGTCTATGTTGATGCGGCTGTGCATGATGACTTTCTGGAAAAGCTGGTCGACCTTGCCGAAGAAGTCGCTGTGGGCGACCCCACCCATGCCGATACCTACATGGGTCCTCTCATCAGTCAGCAAGCCTATGAAGCCTATCAGCAGTATGTGGACGAGCTGGGCGCGGGGCAGATCTTGGCGGGCGGGCGCACTTTGCCGCTGGGCAGGGGCTACTTCGTTGCGCCGACAGTCGTGGCCGACCTGCCCGATGCGCATCGCTTGTGGCAGCACGAGATGTTCGCTCCCATCGTGGCGGTGCGCGCTGTGGCAGACAAAGACGAAGCCATGCGCCTGGCGAATGATGTCGCGCTGGGGCTGACGGCAGGCTTTTACAGCGAAGACGCCGACGAAGTGCAGTGGTTTTTGGATAACATCGAAGCCGGCGTGCTTTATGTCAACCGCGCGAGCGGGGCGACCACCGGCGCTTGGCCCGGCTACCAGTCATTCGGCGGCTGGAAAGGCAGCACCGGCAGCGGCAAGGCAGCCGGCAGTTGGTATTACTTGCAGCAATATATGCGCGAGCAATCGCATACCATTGTGTCCTGATGCAAGTGTCGTCTACATGCGAAGGGACACGGAGGGCGAGCCAGCGCCTCACCCCTACACTTTTCCCTCTTGTGGTGAAAATAAT
>VXNO01000081.1 GCA_009840575.1 Chloroflexota bacterium
ACCCCCGGCCCCTTCCCCCATAAAGAGGGAAGGGGAGAAAATCTGGCGATTTAGGTAGCGCAGTGTGGATCTGGATCACTGTTGCGACACGATTTAAGAGCCTTCATTGCGCATTGAATGAAGCCCCTCCCTCATTTTTGGGGGAGGGGTATGGGGTGGGAGCTAGGTCAGCCCTACCCCATACCGGCGAACTCGGCTTGGGCATCGGCTTGTACGCGCTCAAGCATGGCTTCATAGTCGCCGGGGTTGGCCATGAATTCCGAGAAGCTGTTCAAGCCCACTTCCGCGACCGGTGGCGGCGTCGCCAGGTCATAGTTGAAGGCGAAGACGGCGCTCTCGGCGATTTCCGCAGCGATGCGCGCCACGACATCGTTGTAGTTGCTGGTATCGACCATCAGGCTCGGTGCCAGGTTGCCAGCGCCCTCGGCAAATGCCCACTGCACAGCCGGGTCCGTCAGATAGACCAGGAAGGCTTTGGCGGCGTCAGCGTTGGCGGCTTCGGCGGAAATCACAAAGGTATCGATGGGTCCCAGCGAGGCGCGCGGCGTATCGGCGTCGATAGTCGGGAAGGAGAAGTAGTCGAAGTCATCGACCGGCACCATATCGATGCCAGCGAAGTAGCCGCCGATCCAGGTGCCCATTAGTGTCATGGCTGCTTCGCCATTGGCGACCAGGCTCGCAGCGTCTTCATAACCATAGGCGTTGGCGTCGGGATAGAAATAGCCAGCATCAACCAGCTCTTTCCACAAGCCAAAGGCGCGCGCAACCTCTGGGTCGGTATACGAGGCTTCGCCGCCCATCAGCGCCTCGCGATAGTCGTTGCCCGCGGTGCGCAGCAAGATCATATCGAACCAGAACTGGGCGGGCCAGCGGTCTCTGGAGCCCAGCGCAAAAGCCGGGATACCGGACATCTTGAATTTCTCGGCGACATCGACCAGCTCGTCCCAGGTCGTGGGCGGCATCGCGCCGACTTGCTCGAAGAGCGCGCTGTTATAAAACATGCCGACCCAATGCAGGGTCAAAGGCAGGGCATACTGGTGCATATCGTAGGTTACGGCGGTGTCGATGACGGCTTGCGGGAATTGCGAGCCCATGTCATTGGCTTCCCAGATGTCATCAATCGGCATCAGGAATCCGTCATCAACGATGAACTGGATGCGCGCGCCCGCCCAGTAGCTGAAAGTATCCGGCGGGTTGCCACCTGCCAACTGCACCAGGATGGAAGTCTTGAATTGCTCATGGTCGACGGGGCTGGCTGCGTGCATCAAGCCTGGGTTGGCCGCGATGAAATCATCGACGATGCTGTCGATGAACTCGCCACCGAAGCCGCCAAAATAATGCGAGACCGTGAAGTCGCCCATCAAGTCGTCTTCCGCCAGCGCTGGCGCGACCATCAGCCCCGCCAGCAGCAGCATGACTGCCAAAAGTGTCCGTTTGCTCAACATGTCTATCGCTCCTTGTTCTCAACAGTATTGACAATTGCCTTGCGTACAGATTCTACCATAGACGGCTCCCTGAATGGTAAAAATTCATCTGTTGCTAAATATACAACATTGTTTTATTATTGTCAATATATTCGCGCTACACGGCAAGCGCCGCAAAATCTTACTGCCAAATAGAGCGGGCATCTCGGCATGGCAGAAATCCAAACGCTGGCAAGAGGCTTAAAAATCCTCAACCTGCTGGAGCAAGCTCGCAGCGGCTTGGGCACGACCGAAGTCGCAAAAGAAATGGCGATCGACAAGAGCAGCGCCAGCCGACTGCTGCACACTCTGGCCAATTATGGCTTTGTCGCGCAAGATGAAGACAGCTCCCGCTATCAGCTTGGTCCGCGCTTGCTCACCTTGGGGCAGCGCGTGTTGGGCCGCATCAGCCTGCGCGACCATGCCCGCCCCTACCTCTACCAGCTGGTGGACGCGACCGGCGAATGCGCGCACCTGGCTATCCTGGCGCAGCGACAGGTGCTCTACATCGACCAGGCTGAATCCAGCGCCGCCTTGCGCGTCGAGTCGGAGATAGGCACGCTCTCGCCCCTGCACTGCACGGCGCTCGGCAAAGTCCTGCTGGCATTTGGCGAATGCGCTCTGCCTGAGGCGCTGCTGCCTTTCACCCAGCGCACCATCACCGCCCCGGCGATTTTGGGGGCGCAGTTGGTGCAAATCCGTCAGCGCGGCTATGCCATTGATGATGAAGAGTACAATTATGGTGTGCGCTGCGTCGCCGCGCCTGTGCAGGATCATCGTGGCATGACGGTGGGCGCGATCGGCATCAGCGGGCCAGCCGGGCGCGTTACGTTGGAGCGCATCGACGATTTTGGCTTGATTGTGCGGCGAGTGGCGGCTGGCCTGTCGGGCAAGCTGGGCTATAGCGACGGCTGAATTCGCCTGGAACGGTGTTGATGATTATGCAACAAGGTAGAAAACTTTGCGGGCTTTTCAAGATTCCGCGCGGATTCTGCTTCCCCCTGTTAATAAGGTAGCCCCAAGATAGGCATCGGGGCGGCGGTCTTCGAAGACGGGGATGGCGCGGCGCACTCGCTCAACCTCGCCTAGGTCGATATCGGCTGTGAGCAGGCATTCGTCTTCGCTGGCTTCTGTGATGACCTGCCCCCAAGGGTCGATGATTATGCTGTGCCCGGCGAAGACTGTGCCGCCGGTCTCGCCACAGGAATTGGTCGCGGCGACAAAGCACTGGTTTTCAATAGCGCGCGCCTGCAGCAAAGTCCGCCAATGCGCTACCCGCGCCAGGGGCCATTCCGCGCAGAGCAGCATCAGCGCCGCTCCATGCGCCACTGTATAGCGCCGAAATAGCTCGGGAAAGCGCAAATCATAACATATCGCCAAGCCAGCAGCGCCCCAACCCGCTTGCAGCAGCGCCGGTGTCTCGCCTTCGGACAGCCACAGGTGTTCATCAAATAGGCGAAACAGGTGAATCTTGCGATAGACGCCGCGCAGCTTGCCGGCTGCGTCATAGAGCGTCGCGCAGTTCATGACCTGTTCGCCGCGCCGCTCCAAGAGCGAGCCATAGACGGCGATGTGATTTTCCCGCGCCGCATCCGCCACCTGCGCGAAGATGCCTTCGCCCAAGTTAGAGGCATGTTGCTGGGCATTTTCCAGGTCATAGCCGGTTGACCACAGCTCGGGCAGCAGTACGATGTCCGCGCCATTTGCTGCTGCCTGCGCGATCATGTCTGTGGCTGTGGCGAGGTTGTCATCGGCGCGCGCCAATTGGATGCGCAGCTGAGCGAGGCTGATGGTGAGCTTTGTCATTGTTTTTTTCCAGTAGCTAAGGGGCGGCAATTGTAGTGGTCAGGTTGCCCGGCATACAGAGTCAAATGTTTGTCGCGATTGCCCGGGGGAATGAGGGCGGTAGACCTATCCGCGCTGTGCTAGAATAGCGGCGCGATTATGTTTCACTTATGCGAAAGAGCGGCGCATGGCACTCCCGCAGCGAGAATCGCCCCGAGGCAAGGTCGTCTCCTTGTTCGTAACCTGCATCGTCGATATGGTGTACCCAGGCACGGGGCTATCGGTGGTCGATATACTGGAGCATGTCGGCGCGCGCGTCGTCTTCCCGTCGGCGCAGACCTGTTGCGGGCAGCCGGCTTTCAACAGCGGTTATCGTGATGAGTCCCGCACGGTCGCCCGGCATTTCTTCAAAGCCTTCCAAAACGCCGAGGTCATCGTTACGCCTTCTGGCTCCTGCGCGACTATGCTGCGCCACGAATATCCGCGCTTGTTCAGCCCAGCAGATGGTGACTTATACGCCCAGGCACAGCGCATCGCCGGCATCACTTGGGAGTTCAGCGAATACCTGGTGGAGGGGCTGGGCTTGGCCAATTTGGATTTGGCATTGCCCGCGCCACAAACGTTCGCCATGCATGATGCTTGTCATGGGCTGCGCGGCTTGGGCTTGGGCGGCGCTGCGCGAGACTTGCTGGCGCAGTTGGGCAATGCCGAGCTGTGCGAACTGAATGAATGCGAGGTCTGCTGTGGTTTTGGCGGCTTGTTCAGCATCAAGATGCCGGCGCTGAGCAACGCCATGCTGCGCAACAAAATCGACAATATCGAAGCCAGCCGCGCCGAGACCATCGTCACCGGCGATGTCAGTTGCCTGACGCAGATGAACGGCGGGCTTTCGCGCAATAAGTCCCGCAAGCGCGTGCGTCACCTGGCGGATGTCCTGGCGGAAGGGCTGGGCAACCCCTCTCAGCCCCTCCGACAAGCGAGGGGGAAGCAACCCCCCTCAGTCCCCCCGACAAGTCAGGGGGAAGCCTGATGAGCGTCGAGCTGCGTTCCAACGAATTCATCTCGCTGGCGGATATCGCGCTACAAAAGCCCGATTTGCAAAAAGCCGTGGGCAACGGCACCCGCGGCGGCTATAACAAGCGCGCCGAAGCCATGTTCGAATTTGGCGATGCCCACGGCGAAGCCCTGCGCGCCCAAGCTGCCGAAGCCAAACGTCGCGCCTTAAACAAGCTGCCCGAGCTGCTGGAACTGGCGGAAGCCAAGCTGCGCGAAAATGGCTGGGGCGTGGAATGGGCGGAAGATGCCCCAGCCGCCAACCAGCTCGTGCTCGATATTGCGCGGCGGCACGGCGTAGAATCCGTCATCAAGAGCAAGAGCATGCTCAGCGAAGAGCTGGGCGTCAACCAGAAAATGGAAGCGGCGGGGCTGCGCGTCGTCGAGACCGACCTGGGCGAATACATCATCCAGCTCAATAACGAGACGCCCAGCCATGTCGTCGCGCCGGTCATGCACATGACCAAAGCCGAGATCCGCGATGTCTTCGTGCGCGAGCTGGCGATGCAGCCGACCGATGATGCCGAGACCATGGTGGCGTTCGCGCGCCAGCGGCTGCGGCAGGACTTTCTGAACGCTGATATGGGCATCAGCGGCGGCAACTTCTTGATTGCCGAGACGGGCAGCATCGGTCTTGTTATGAACGAGGGCAACGGACGCTTTTGCACTTCCATGCCGCCCGTGCATATTGCCCTGGTCGGCATCGAGAAAATTGTCGAGACAGTCGCCGATTACGCCACCTTGACCCAGGTGCTGCCGCGCAGCGCCACCGGACAGCCGCTCTCGGTGTATACCAATATCCTCAATGGACCCGGGCGCGCCCAGGAAGCCGATGGTCCTGAGCATGGCTATGTCATCCTGGTCGACAATGGACGCAGCCGGATTTATGGCACGGATTATGCCGAGGCGCTGGCCTGCATCCGCTGCGGCGCTTGCCAGAATGCCTGCCCGGTTTATCGCAGCGCCGGTGGGCACGCCTATGGCTGGATTTATGGCGGTCCTATCGGCGCAGTGCTGACGCCGCTCTTGGTCGGCTTGGAGAATGCCGCGCCTCTGCCCCATGCCAGCAGTTTGTGCGGCAGCTGCAAGCAAGTCTGCCCGGTCGATATCGACTTGCCGCGCATGCTGCTCGACCTGCGCCATGACCTAGTGCAAAGTGGCGAATCAGCGCGCGGCTGGGATGCGGCGATGAAGCTCTGGGCGGTCGGCATGACATCGCCGAAGCGCTTTGCTTTGGGCGGACGGGCGGCGCGGACTGGCCAGGCGCTGCTGGGCGAGTATATGCCGGGCATCTTGGGCAACTGGAGCGAAGAGCGCGACTTCCCCGCCTTTGCGCCCAAACCGTTCCGCCAACTATGGAAAGAACGGGAAACCCCCCTCAGTCCCCCGACAAGTCAGAGGGAAGCATAAAATGAGTACGGCACGGCGTGGACGGTAGCGGCTATGCTACAAAGACCGATTGCAGAGTAAGCATCCAAATGCCAAACTTCAAGAATCGCACACTCTTTGAGTCGGACAACTTGCCAATCCTTCTTGGAATGGACTCCGAGACGGTGGACTTGATCGCTACCGATCCGCCTTTCAAGAAAGACAGAAAATTCCAGGGCATTGGACCGTCCGAAGGTCAGACGATGAAGGATACCTGGTCATGGCATGGAGACCCGCCAGGCTCGCCTGGGCAGACTAAGAAATCAGATATTCACAAGGAGTGGCTTGACCATACCCGCGAGCACTGGCCAGCGTTGAATGAAGTGATAGAAGCAGCGTACACAGCGCATTCGCCAAGCATGGCGGCCTTCCTGGCATTTATGTCCGTTCGTCTAATTGAGATGCACCGTATCTTGAAGCCAACAGGAAGCCTTTACCTGCATTGCGACCCGACAGCGAACTCTTACCTTCGTCTGATGTTGGATGCTATTTTCGGTGTAAAGCAGTTCAGAAACGAAATAGTGTGGTCATATCAAGGAACAGGGCAACCCAAAAACGCTTTCAAGAGGAAGCATGACACAATCTTGTTCTATGCAAAATCGCCCAACGCATATTTTAGCGATGAGGGAAGTAGTGAGCCAATAAGTGATTTTTCCAAAAGCAAATACACAAAGGAAGACGAAAAAGGGCGATACAAGGACATAAGACACCCTGACGGCAGTATTCACAGGCAGTACATTAGAAGCCATCAAAGAATGCGCGACGTGTGGGATATTCCTATCATAAACGCAATGGCGAAAGAGCGTGTCGGTTGGACCACTCAGAAGCCGTTGCGTCTTTACTCTCGTATAGTCAAGGCGTCCTCGAATGAAGGTGATATGGTGCTTGACCCATTTTGCGGCTGCGCCACAACCTGCGTTGCCGCCGAGCAACTGGACAGGCAATGGGTTGGTATTGACCAATCCCCAAAGGCGAAGACTATCGTCAAGAATCGTCTTGAAAACGAAGTGCGGAAGTCAATGGCGTGGAGTGAGCAGGTGACGATAAGCCATGATGCTCCTCGTCGTACTGATGTTCGCGGTCTGCTGCCACCAACTTTTTCGCTTCCCCCTGCGCCAAAGTCAAGAAGGCGTGGCAGGCGAAAGCAATCCGGAGCGCCAACCTATGACCGCAACGAGATGCGCGTTCACTTGGCGCTGCGAGATGGCGCTTGCTGTCAAGGCTGTGGCATGACGCCGCCTACGATGCCAGGCTCGCTATCGCCAGAATTGGAATACCTCGATATTGACCATATCAAGCCAAGAGCGGATGCTGGAGGCGATAACGAGAAAAATCTGTGCCTGCTATGTCCGCCATGCAATAGGCGCAAGGCGCATATATGGACACTGGCGCAATTACGACAAGCCAATCAGCGCACAAAGAAAATGTTGGATAAATCTAAGCTCAAGAAGAGTTTAGAAAATGTGTAGCGCGACAAAGGCAGGCGGGCATGAGCGGGCTTTTTGATGACAGGAGCGCAACATGAGCGCGGCGCGAGAACGGATACTGAGGCGGCTGCGGGCGGCGCAGGCTTCGCATGCCGGCGGACGGGCTTCGGGTTTGAGTAGACCGTCTATTCAGCGCCGACGCCGCATGATACCCCCGCAAGAACAAACAACCGAGCAGCGCATAGAGCAATTTATTTTGGCGGCTGAAAAGCTGGGCAGCTTTGTGCAGCGCGTGGCTGGTCCTGGCGAAGCGGTCGAGCAGATCATGAGCTTGCTGGCTGGCGACAGCCGGGCGCTGGCATGGGAGGCGGCGCAACTGCCCATCCCCGACCTGAGAGATATGCTGGCGGCGCTGGGCGTCGAAATCGCGGCGCAGGCTGATGAAGAGGCTCGCGTCGGCATCACCGGCGTCAGCGCGGCGCTGGCGGGCACAGGCAGCCTGGTGCTGGAAAGCGGGGCGGGGCGTTACCGCGCGACATCCTTGCTGCCCGACTTGCACATCGCGCTGCTGTCGCCAGAACAGATCTTGCCTGACCTGGAAAGCTGGGTGGAGGCGCAGAGCAAAGCCGGCTACCGCGCTTTCCACGATGCCAGCAATACCGTCATCATCAGCGGGCCCAGCAAGACCGCCGACATCGGGCATGAGCTGGTCAAAGGCGCGCATGGACCCCGCGAGCTGCACATCCTGCTGCTGGGCGCTTGAAAGACGAAAGGACGCGGCATGCCCTATTTGATGGGTCTCGACATCAGCACAACCAGCGCCAAAGCGTTGATACTCGACCAGGCGGGCGCGGTGGTCGCCATCGCCAGTACGCCCCAGCCAATCAGCCAGCCCCAGGCGCTCTGGAGCGAGCAAAACCCAGCCGACTGGTGGGCGGGCATACGCGGCAGCATTCGCGCGGCGCTGGCCGATTCTGGCTTGTCGGGCGTGGATATTGCCGCCATCGGACTGACGGGGCAGATGCACGGCTTGACCCTGCTGGATGAGACGGGTGAGCCGCTGCGACCAGCTATCTTGTGGAACGACCAACGCACGCAGGCGCAATGCGACTATATGACCGCAGTCATCGGCGCGGACCGCTTGCTCGCGCTGACGGGCAATCCAGCCGTAACTGGCTTCACCGCGCCTAAGCTCTTGTGGGTGCGCGACCACGAGCCGCAGGTATATGCGCGGGCGGCGCAGATCTTGCTGCCCAAAGATTACATCCGCTACAAGCTCACCGATACTTACGCCACTGACCTGGCGGGGGCGGCGGGCACTTCGCTGCTGAATGTGGCGGAGCGCGCCTGGTCCTCCGAAGTGCTGGCGGCGCTGGATATCCCCGTGGAATGGCTGCCGCCGGTGCACGAAGGTACAGCCGTTACTTCGGTTATTAGCGCGGGCGCGGCGGCGGAAACCGGTTTGCGGGCAGGCACGCCGGTGGTGGGCGGTGGCGGCGACCAGGCAGCGGGCGCGATCGGCATGGGCTGCGTGACTCCCGATACCATCGGCGTCACAGTCGGCACTTCGGGCGTGGTTTTCGCGCCGCTTGCGAATTATGCTTACGAGCCGCAGGGACGTCTGCATGCCTTCTGCCATGCGGTGCCGGGCACCTGGCACTTGATGGGCGTGATGCTCAGCGCGGCTGGCAGCTTGCAGTGGTATCGGGATACTTTTGCGCCGGGGCTGGGCTTTGACGCGCTGCTGGGCGAGGCGGCGCAGATCCCCGCCGGCAGCGAAGGTTTGTTCTTTTTGCCCTACCTGACCGGCGAGCGCACGCCCCACCCCGACCCCCTGGCGCGCGGCGCTTTCATCGGCATGACCAGCCGCCACAGCCGCGGGCATCTGACGCGGGCGCTGCTGGAAGGCGTGGCATTTGCCTTAAAAGACTCCTTCACGCTGATTGCCCAAGCTGGGCTGCCAGCCGACTACGAAGCGCGCATCAGCGGCGGCGGCGCGAAGAGCCCGGTCTGGCAGCAGATCATCGCCGATGTGCTGGGCGCGCGCCTGGTTAATATCAACACGACTGAAGGCGGCGCATTCGGCGCGGCGCTGCTGGCTTCGGTGGCGGCTGGCTGGTTCGCCGATGCAAAGGCGGCTTGCGAAGCGCTTGTCCAGCGCGGCGCGACTGTGGCAGTGGGCGCGGATGCCGATGTCTATGCCCAGCGCTACGAGATTTATCAGTCGCTGTATCCACTGCTGAAAGACACCTTCGCGCGGCTGTAGATGCCTCGACAATTCGGGGGAAGGGGCGGGGATTTGAAACGAGCCGCCCCTGCACAAAATCTCAGTAAGTGCAGGTAAGTAATGAGACTTTGGAATGCTCATTTTACCCCCACCCCAAACCCCTCCC
>VXNO01000184.1 GCA_009840575.1 Chloroflexota bacterium
TTGTATCATAGGGAGCATTTTCATCTCATATCACTTATCGCGCCACCACTACCGAAAAGAATTATGTCGTGCTTCTGCTGCCACCGTTTGGCTTTTGATGGCATTCCACGATAACACCACACAATCTCATTTCGAAAGTTCTTTGCGCCGAAAATCGCGTCCATCACACACTTCACATAGGCATGCGCTGTATGGTCGATATGCAGGTAGATGCTGCCATCCTCGCGCAGCACGCGTTGCATCTCCAGCAGGCGCACGCCCAGCCAGCACAGGAAGGCACCCATATCATCGCCATAAGTCGCCCGCGCCGTCCCGATGACTTCCCAGACCGCGGGCCAATCGTCCTGGATGCTGTCCGTCCATTCTTCGTGCACATCTTTGTCCCAACTCCAGCGATCCTTGAAGCGCGCGCCAGAGGCCAGGCTGTCGGGCGTGGCGTGAAAGTCGCGGTTCTTGTTGAAAGGCGGGTCGGTGGCGATGAGGTGTACCGTCTCGCTGTTCATGCCGCGCAGAAACTCGAGGTTGTCACCGTGATAGAGCGTGCGGTTTTTGAAATTGGGCTCGGCCATTTGTCAGCAATCTTCCGCCACTACAGTTAGTGTGCAACTGTTCTATATTGTAGCCTTTTGGCAACCTGCATTCAAGAAGCTATGCCTCTGTGCCTCGTTCGCCAACATACGCTACAATACCCGCCATCACCATCCACCCACACAAGGAGTCTCCTTATGCCCGCCGCCCTCAACACCCGCAGCCGCACCCTCGTCCACGGAGCCGAGCGCGCCGGTGCCCGCGCCATGCTCAAAGCAGTTGGCTATGATGACGAGTCCCTCGCCAAGCCGCTCATCGGCGTCGCCAACACCTGGACGGAGATTGGGCCTTGCAACTTCCACCTGCGCAAGTTGGCGGCTGATGTCAAGCGCGGCATCCGTGAGGCGGGCGGCACGCCTTTCGAATTCAACACCGTCAGCATCTCGGACGGCATCACGATGGGCACCGAGGGCATGAAAGGCTCGCTCATCAGCCGCGAGGTCATCGCCGATAGCATTGAACTGGTGGCGAAGTCGAATATGCTGGACGGCGTGGTGGCGCTTTCGTCTTGCGACAAAACCATCCCTGGCACCATCATGGCGCTCATCCGCCTCGACCTGCCGTCGCTGATGCTCTATGGCGGCACAATTTATCCCGGCTCGCACAATGGGCGTGATATCGACCTGGTCAATGTCTTCGAAGCGCTGGGGCAATTCCAAGCCGGGCAGATTTCTTACGAAGAATTGATGGCGGTGGAGAATGTGGCTTGCCCGGGGCCTGGCGCTTGTGGCGGGCAATTCACCGCCAATACCATGGCGATGATCAGCGAAATCATCGGCATCTGTCCCATGGGCATGGGCGATGTACCCGCCGAAGACCCAGAAAAAAGCGCGGTTGCCTATAAGGCCGGGCGGCTCATGCTGGATATCCTCGCCCGCGATACCCGTCCCTCGCAGCTAGTAACGCGGCAATCACTGGAGAATTCGCTAACGGCATCGGCAGCCACCGCCGGCAGCACCAACAGCATCTTGCACTGCCTGGCATTCGCGCGCGAGGCTGGCATCAATTTCACGCTGGACGATATCGAGCAAATCAGCCGCCGCACGCCCATCATCGGCGATATGCGCCCGACCGGCAACTATGTCGCGCTGGATTTGTTCCGCGCTGGCGGCGTGCCTATCCTCGTCAATCGGCTGGTTGATGGTGGCTATATGCGCGGCGATACGCCCACCGTGACCGGGCAGACTCTCTCCGAGGCTTGCGCTGACGCGGTCGAAACGCCCGGGCAAGATGTCGTGCGCGACCTGGATGACGCAATCAAAGACAGTGGCGGGCTGGTCGTGCTGAGCGGCAACCTGGCTCCGAGTGGCGCGGTGGTCAAATTGAAAGATACGCCGCCAGCCCTGACGGGTCCGGCGCGGGTATTTGATACCGAAGAAGCCGCTTTCGAGGCTGTTTCCAAGCGCGAAATTGTGGCTGGCGATGTGCTGATTATCCGCTACGAGGGTCCAGTCGGCGGGCCCGGCATGCGCGAGATGTTGCAGATCACCGCGGCGTTATTCGGTCAGGGGCTGGGCAGCCAGGTTGGCTTGATCACCGATGGGCGTTTCAGCGGCGGCACGCGCGGCTTGATGATCGGCCATTGCGCGCCCGAAGCGGCGGTCGGCGGACCCATCGCTCTGCTGCAAGAGGGCGACATGATCACGATTGATGTGTCCAAGCGGCTGCTGCAAGTCGAACTAAGCGAAGCAGAATTAAATGCGCGGCGGGCTGCCTGGCAAGCGCCCGAGCCGAATTACAGCAAGGGCGTCATGGCAAAATACGCCAAGCTGGTCTCGCAGGCGAATGACGGCGCGGTTACGGGCACCTAAGCACAGCAGGCTCACTCACCCAGCGGTGTCAGATCTTCGGCGAAGACTTTCTTGAGTTCGCTCTGGTCAAACAGCACGCTGGCGATATCGCCGGTCGATTCGATGCCAATCACCAGTCCGTCGCCAAATTGCTTGTGCGTGGCCCGTCCCCCAACCCGCAGCGTTGGTTTTTGCGGCGCTTTGAATGCGGCGAATTGCGCGCGAATGGTGGGATTGGCTGAGGGCGCGATGGGCTTTGGCTTGCGCTCAAAGATAGGGTGGCGCGGCTCCCATTGCGTCGGCGCGGTAGCAGCCCGTGCCTGGCGCAGGTAAGCGAGCGTGAGCGGGCTGCCATCCAGCAAATGCGCCGGCAAGTCGGAGAGAAATTGCGATGTGCCGTTGATGCTGCTGCCGCCAAAAGGACGCCGCTGCAGGGCATAACTCAGGAAGAGGTGGTCTTCGGCGCGGGTGATGCCCACATAAAAAAGGCGGCATTCTTCTTCTATGCCTTCTATGCCTTCGGCGATGGCATTGCGATGCGGCAGGTTGTCTTGCTCCAGCCCGGTGATGAAGACCGCCGGGAACTCCAGCCCCTTGATGCTGTGAAAGGTCGACAGGCGCACTTTGTCATCATCGTCTTCCAGGCTGTCGGCGGTGGTGTAGAGGCTGCGCTCGTCCAGGAAGTCGTGCAGGCTCTGCCCGATTTCGTCCGCATTCAGTAGCATGCCATAGAACTCTGACAAGTTCTGCGCGCGGTCCAACGCTTCGTCTTCATGCTGGCTGGTCTTTTCGAGGTGCAGGTCATAGCGCGTCTGCGCGACGATGTGCTGGAAGAGATCACCCAAGCCGCCCGGCTGCGCCATGTCTCTCCAGGCGGACAGAAGCTGCGAAAACTCTCGGAACTTGCGCTTGACCGTCCTGGAAAGAGGGTTGAAATCATCATAATACAGCAGGTTGAGGGCGTCGCTCAGCGCCAGGTCTTCACGGGTGATCCAGTCGGCAAATTCTTGCAGCGACTTCTTGCCGATGGCGCGGGCGGGCGTATTGATGATGCGCTCGAAGCTGACGCGGTCATCGGGATTATAAATGAGCCGCAGGTAGGCAAGCAGGTCTTTGATCTCCCGGCGCTGATAAAATCCAAAGCCGCTCAGCAAGGTATAGGGCAGGCGCGCGCGGATGAAGGCTTCTTCAAAGGCGCGCGACTGGGCATTCGTGCGGTAGATCACCGCGATGTCGCTGTAGGCGATGCTGGCGGAGTCGCGCAGCCTGCGCACCTGCTCCAGCACAAAGTCGGCTTCGTATTGTTCGTCATAGGCTTCGTGCACAGCGATCGGCTCGCCCTGGCCGCGGCTGGTATGCAAGTTCTTGGCCGTGCGATTGCGGTTGTTGCTGATGATAGCGCCAGCGACATCCAGGATGGTCTGCGTGCTGCGGTAATTCTGCTCCAGCAAGATGACAGTCGACTGCGGATAATCTTTGCGGAAGCGCAGCAGGTTGCGGTAATCCGCGCCGCGAAACCGATAGATCGCCTGGTCTTCATCGCCGACCACAAAGACAAACTGCTGGGGCGCGGAGAGCAGCTTGACCAGTTGATACTGCACCGTGTTGGTATCTTGAAATTCATCCACCAGCACCGCCAAGAAACGGTCTTGATAATCCTTGCGGCGCTCTTCGCTCCTTTGCAGCAGCAGCGCCATGTTCAGCAGCAAGTCGCCAAAATCCATGGCGTTGGCGGCTTGCAGCGCCTGTTGATAAGCCGCATAAATGCGCGCCACCCGTTCATCAAAGCGGCTCATCGCCTGGTAATTTGCCGGCAGGATCATTTCATTCTTGGCGGCGGAGATGCGGTTATTGATACGTCTCGCCGGGTTTTCTTTGGGGGCATAGCCCAGCTCCGCCACAATCGCCTTGATGAGCCGCTGCGAATCATCGCTGTCGTAGATGACCCAGTTATCGCGATAACCGAGGATGGGGGCATCGCGCCGCAAGAAACGCGCGCAAGTCGAATGAAATGTGCCGATTTGCAAGCCGCGCAGCTTGCTGCCCAGCAGCTTCTCTACCCGCGAGCGCATTTCCCCAGCCGCCTTGTTGGTGAAAGTAACCGCCATGATGCGATGATGCGGCAGGTTATGCTCTTGTATCAGCCAGGCGATGCGCCGCGTCAGCACGTTGGTCTTGCCGCTGCCCGGGCCCGCCAAGACCAGCGTCGGCCCCAAATCCGCGGTGCTGGCGGCGGCCTGCTCTGGGTTCAGTCCGTCCAATAGCGGGTGCTTGCTCACGGCTGTGCCTCTCATTCGGTTTCTCCCGGCGCGGGCAGGACGAGCTCAACGGTGGCTGCGGTTAAGCGCAATTCTATCAGCAATGTTGAGCTAGGCGCTGGGCGTCGGAATGAGGATGGACTCGATCGTCGGCGCGAAGACCGGCGCGTCTCCGTTTGTCTCCAGGCTGGAATTGTCCACCGTCAGCGGCAGGTCGACATGGATGGAGCCGCCGCTCAAGGCAGTCGCTTCCAAGCGCAGGGTCACCTCGCCATTCGGCACTTGCGCGGCGACTGTATCCCAACTGCCCAGCGGCGTTCCATAGTCCGGCATCAGCACCAGCGACGCCATGACCGGGTAAAATGTCTCAGGCTCGGTGGCGCTGGCATAGAGCAGCTCAAACTTGTCGAAATCGGGCGCTTGCGCTTGTCCGCGGATTTCGACCGTGCCACTGACTACCGCGCCGGGGTTGGGGCTGCTCAGGTTAAACTCCGGCAGCTGCATGCCCTGCGTACAAGCGGCTTGCGGCGGCGGGCGCAGGGGCACGGGAATTGCCAGGCTGGCGGCATAGGCGCGGCCAGCCTCGGTATTGTTCAGCCAGTCCCGCGCTTCTGGCTCATCAATGACCACGAAGTTCATCTGCCGAACATGGTTTGGGCAGAATTCGTTGGCGAGCAGCAAGGACCAGCCATCGACCGTATAGCGCTGCAAGAAACCTTGCTCGGCTGGCGGCGGGAGCTGTCCGCTCAAAAACAGGTCGGTGCTGGGCTGCGGGCAATTCGCCGAGCGCAAGGCACCGGTGTTGTGGCAGACTTCGCGCGCCACGACCCCGCCCGGATTTTCAAAAGGCTGGGGCGGGTAGCGCTCGCTGGCGGCTGCCATGACCGCATTCCAGACCGGCGCGGCGCTGCTTATGCCGCTGGTGTTGTAGGTGGGCGAATTGTCATGCGTGCCCAGCCAGACGCCCACGACAGCCTCCTGCGTGAAGCCCATCGTCCACAGGTCGCGGTTGCCGTTGGTCGTGCCGGTCTTGGCGGCGACGATATTTTGGGAAGGCAAGCCCAATTGGTCCAGGGTCAAGGCAGAATTGGGCTGGAAGCTCGGCTGGCGCGCAGCATCATCGCTGAGGATGTTCTGCATCAGGTAAGCCAGCGCGGGCGATATCACTGGCTGCGCGGTTGGGCGCTCGCGGGGGATTTCGATTATTTCGCCATTCTTGCTCTCGGTGATGCGCTCAATGGCAAAAAGGTCGGCGCGTTGCCCGCCATTGGCAAAGACGCTGTAGGCGCTCATCAGGTCAAACATACGCACTTCGTTTGCGCCCAGCGAAGTCGCCAGTGTCAGAAGCGTATCGGGCGGAAATTGAATGCCAAAGCCTTCGACCCAATTGGCGTAGCGCCCCACGCCGACATGGTCGCGAAACAGCTTCACCGCGGGCACATTGTAGCTGTTTTGCAATGCCGCGCGCAGGGGCACCGCGCCATGGAAGCGGCGGTCGACATTTTGCGGCTGGTAGACGCCGCCCGCGCCCAGGTCCGCCACCAGCGGCACATCCCAGATGATGCTGGCTGGCGTCTGGTACACGCCTTCGTTGTTCTGCAATGCCGCCGCATAGACGAAGGGCTTGATGGCGGAGCCGGGCTGCTGCCAGCTCAGCGCGTTATTCACCTGTCCCGCCACCGGGTCATAAAAATCATGGCTGCCGACCATGACGCGGATGGCGCCGGTCTGCGGGTCGGTTACCATGATTGCGCCGGTGTTGACGCCGGTGCCCGCGGCGCGCAGCTCACGCACTTGCCGGCTCAGCAGCGCCTGCGCCGTCGCTTGTAGGCTGGGGTCGAGCGTCGTGTGGATGCTCAAACCGCGTTGATACAGCGCCGCTTCGCCCAGCTCGGCGATCAAGCGCGCGCGGACAAATTCGACAAAATGCGGATACCGCGAGCGCGTCTCGTTTATGCTGAAATCAGCAATTTCAATCTCGGCGATTTGCAGGATAGCCGCGCCGCCGATGATTGCGCCGGCATCGTCACGGAGCGCCAGCATGCCGCTTGTGCCGCCCAGCTCGACCTCCGCCCCAGCCTGGATGCAGAAAGGACCGCGCGCCAGCCAATCGCCATGCTGAAATTGCAAACAGCCGATATCCAGCATCTTGCCCATAGTCAGGCGCATATTGGCGAGAGCGGTTTCGCGGTTGTTGACGGGGTCATGCGCCAGCGGCGAAGGCACGATGCTCGCCAGCAAAGCCGACTGGGCAAAATTAAGCTCATCCGCGCCCTGCGCAAAATAGGTGTTGGCTGCCGCCTCCACGCCATAACTGCGGTTGCCAAAAAATATCTCGTTCAAATACAGCTCGAGGATGAAGTTTTTGTCGTAGCGATTGGCGATTTCCATCGCGACCAGGATTTCGTTGAGCTTGCGCTGCAAAGTTACCTCGCTATCCTGCAAGACGAGGTTGCGGGCAATCTGCTGGGTGATGGTGCTTGCGCCCGATTCGATGCCGCCGCCGCGCAGGTTTTGCAGGAATGCGCGCGCAATGGCGATCGGGTCGAAGCCGGGGTCATCGAAGTAGCGCTCATTTTCCTGCGACACGATCGCGTGGATTATGTAGGGGCTGATGCGCTCCAGGGGCACGGGGGTGCGCGCGCCGCTTTCCGGGCTGTCCAGCGCGGCGATCAAAGCGCCATCGGCATCGAATATGCGCGCGGTCTGGTAAGCAGGCACATAGTTTTCCAGCGCGGCAATGGCTTCGTCAAAGGGTTCGACGCGGTCGCGATACCACAACATAGCGCCGCCAGCAAAGATGATGCCAGCCACCAGGGCGACGCTGAGCAGCGCCGCCAGCAGCATCAGCAGCATCCGCGCGCGGGCGCTGCCTTGGCTTTGGCGCAGTTCGCGGGCGACCGGGAAATCCTGCCAGGCGACGGGCGGGGCATCTGCCTGTGGGGACGGCTCGGCTGGCGCGGGCGGCGGGGGAGATGCTGGCTGCTGGCCACTCAGCTCATCGGCGAAGGCGGCATTGCCCGGCACGGTAAACAGGGCGTCTTTGGTGGGCGGCACTGTGCCGATCTTGACGCCGCGCTCATCCAGGATCGGGTCGCCGGCGGCTGGCGCGCGCAAGCTATCCGGCAGGTCGTAGTCGCTTTGCGGCTGGCGCTGCTGCGCTTCGTATTCGCGCAATGCGGGCGGGTAATCGGCTACCCACTGATTATTCGCCGCGTCATGCCGATACCAGGCGTTATTTTCGGCATCAATCATCCACCAGACGCCGTCTTCATCTTGCGCCATCGTCTCGTGCAGGTGGCGCTGATACTCGTCATAGCTGATTTCTTCTTTGCTTAGCAGCTCGTTGAACGTGGCGGCTTGATTTTGCATCGCCAACAAGCGAGCGGCTGCCGCGGGCATTTCTGGCGCTGGCGCTGGGCTGGCTTGCGGTTCGCTGTCTTCAGGGCGGGTGGGCGGCTCGGCATCGAGGTCATCCATCGCGGCGAAATCTTCCGGCAAAGGCA
The DNA here is from genome assembly GCA_009840575.1 of Chloroflexota bacterium. Lineage (GTDB taxonomy): Bacteria > Chloroflexota > Anaerolineae > Aggregatilineales > Phototrophicaceae > UBA6055. Next base: position 8,143 of record VXNO01000184.1, read on the forward strand.
GCTCGTCCTCATCAGGCAGGGCGCGCAGCAACTCTTGCATCATTTCTTCAGGGGATAGTGGCGCGCTGTCGGGCTCGTCTTTGCGCTGCTGTTCCTCAGGCATAGCCAGCTTCCCGTTCAGGTGGGCTGATTCTTGCGATTAGTATAATGGAATGTGAGGGAAAAGGCTTGCCGGCTGCGGCGCAAAACGATGGTTGCGGCGAAGCTCCTAGACGGCTGCAGCCTCCGCCTCAACCAGTTCGTAGGGCTGCGAAGCCAGGAAGCGCGTAACATAGGGATTGCCCAGCACAGCCATATCGGCGACTACATCGGCGCGGCGGATGGTGAAGTGATAAATCTCGATGCAGCGCATACCCGCGAACCATTGCCGTCGCAAGACCACGCGCAGATCAATCGTCCAGCCGCGCTCAATCGCCGTCAGCAGGTTATCGCCGCCCGCATAACGTTCGGATGAATAACTCCAGTGCTGTGATATATCTCGACGATGCGAATGCAGGTCTGCTTGCTGCTGGTCATCCATCGCGCTGACGCTCCTCAAAAGGCGAAATACTGACGCCAGTATATGCGCTGCCAAGGCGCGCGGCAAGCAGCCAGCCATGCTTTAATGCGAAGTTAACAGAAGCTGGCTGCCCCGACTTTTCAGGGGACGAGGCGAGCGAAACGGGCGCATTGCCGCCCCGCCCCCACAGCAAATCTCTGTGCCCCTGTGGCAAATAAGTGTATAAATTTTCGCTAAATGATCTCCACCTGGATCGTTTCCACATCCAATTTTTGTTCCACCGCCAGTATCAACTCAGACACGCTGACGCCCAGCGCTTCCGCTATTGCCACGATGGCGCGCAGGGATGGCGACTTCCGCCCGCGTTCAATTTCGCTGATATAGGTGCGGTGCAGCCCAGATCGATAACCCAAGCTCTCTTGCGACAAACGCAGAGCCTGCCTGCGTTTCCTGACGACTTCGCCAAAGGTGCTCTCGAACCGACGCATAGCTCAATTGTGCGACTGCTGCGCCATTTCTCTACAGACTATTGACTGAATATAGAATGTAGACTATAGTCTGCAAAATGTGGTTGGTCGCCCATAAGCCGACCGTATCAGCAGCCGAACCTCGGAGGGATAGATGAAAAGAATACAGTTACACAGTTCGTTCCCCTTTTCCTTTGCGTTGAGCCTGCTCGTCGTATT
>VXNO01000138.1 GCA_009840575.1 Chloroflexota bacterium
AGCTAGCCCGCGGGCAATGCGCAGCGCCGCGCGAACAAGCGACTTCCGCGCAGCATCAGCAGGTTGTAGCCGGGCGCGCAGAGGGGGTCGTGCGCATTAGCAACCATGCCGGGATACGCCACATGGTTGTTCCAGGTCGAGGGGCAGCTGATGTAGCTGATGCCATCGGCGCAGGAAATAGTCGGCTGGTGGATGTGCCCGTGCAGGACGCCAGCGATCCGTTGGCTGTGCCGCGCCAGAATGGCATGGGCGGCAGCGCCATTCTGCACGCGCATGGCCTCGTCCAGGTACGGCACGCCCGTTTCCAACAACGGATGATGCGCCGCCACGATGATACGCCCATCCTGGCAAGAATCCAGCGCCGCCGCCAGCCAGTTCAGTTGCTGTGGGCGCAGGCTGGGGGCATGCTCGCCGCCGCCACTGGTATCCAGCGCGATGATAGACAGTTCGCCCAGACGCAGCTGGGCATCGCGCAGGACATGCCACTTTTCGCCATCGTGCAGGGTCGCCGCCAGCAGGTCGCCCGAATCGTGATTGCCCGGCAGCAGGATGAGCGGGGCGGGCAAATCGTCCAGCAGCTCGCGGGCGCAGTGATAATCCGCCAGCAGCGGCTCGGCGCAGACATCGCCCGTATGCAAGATGAAATCGACTGCGTAGGGCAATTGCTTGATGGCGCGCAGCAGATTTTTCGCCTCGATATTGGGGTGGGGGCTGCCGGCGCGCAGCCAGGGCGGATGATAGGCTGGGTCGCCGCTGAAGTGTGTATCGCTGATATGCAGGAAGGTAGTCATGGCTCTACTCAGGATATTGCTAGTGGATTGACCCAGGAGCCGGTCGCGCCTGTTAATTTCAAGGGCGCGATGACCAGCAGAAATTCGTAACAGCGCGCCGCCGCCAGCTCGTCCAGGTTGAGGTTTTCGACATGGGTGATGCCGCTATGCACCAGCAAAAAGCGATGCACTGAGTGGTCATGGGGCGGCATGGCTTCGACAGCCATATTGTCCGCGCCGACCAACGTCATGCCCTGCTCGACCAGGCATTGCGCCGCCGATAAATCCAGCCCGGTCTGGGCATCGCGGTAGGCTGGGTCGCCGGCTTGCAGGCGCGTTATGCCGCCTGTGCGCACCAGCACAGCCGTGCCCGCGTTGATTTCTGTGCCTTGCCGAGCTTGCGCCGCCAGGATGTCCTGCGCGCTGATGACGGTCGCTGGCGGCAGCATAGCGACGCCTTTAGAAGCCGCCACATCCAGCAGCACGCCGCGAGTGACAATGGGCGGCATCCGCTCGATGCTGAGGTGGCGCTGTCCGCTCGCGGTGGCGCTTTGGCTGGCTGGGATGGTCTTGCCGGGCGCAGCATAGAGGCGTGACTCGCCATTGCGGTCGGGCTTGCCAGCGGCATCCTGTTTCTCGGCGATATGACAAAGCGCGTCGATGTGCGTGCCAACATGGATGGACATGCGTATTACTTCGGCGGCGGGGGCAGCGGGATTGATCGAGGAGGGATCGCTATGGCGCAGGTGCGGCGCGATGGAATAGGACTTCATGGCCGCGCCGGGCGTCAGCATGCCTTCCTGAAAATCGACGCCCAGGCTGTAGACCTCGCCAGTCTTGACCAGGCTCAGCAACTGCGGCGTCAAACGCGGGATGGGCAATTGTCCATAAGCGGCGTGGGGCATGGCTAGGAGCTCCGGTTGGATTTGCCGTCCAAGTGTAACAGCTTGGCTATGCTGCGGCTATATTTGCTAGCCTTGGGCTTTGGGATGGGGCGCTATATCAAGGCAGCGCATCGACGGGCAAGCCGCTGGGCACGGTCTCGGGGATAATATGCGACAGGTCTTGGGCGGCGGGGTCGGTCAAGGCTTTTAAGAATCGCACCAGGTCGGCTACATCCGCCTCGTTCATGGGCAAGCCAGCGCGCAGCGGTTGCGCCACAGAATGCGCTTGTCTGTCGAAGTCGTAGGGTAGCAACTGGTCTTGCAATTCTGGCGGCAGTTGCTGGCTGGGCGAATAGGTGATGTTGGCGCGCCAGGGATCGGCATGGTGCCAGGTGACCGATGCCAGGTCTCGATACGCGCCGCTGTGCAGGTAGGGGCTGGTTAATGCCACATTGCGCAAGCTGGGCGTTTTGAAGCGGTATTGGTCGCGGTAATCAAAGCTCACATTGGCGCGCCCCAGGTCATCGGTGCCGTCTACGCCATTGTCTTTGCCGGGCCCCACTTGGGGCGCGAGCAGGTTATGAAAGCGCTGGTCAGTGAACAAGTCGCCGCTATGGCAGCCTGCGCAGCCGAGCCCCGCCTTCATTTCGCCAAAAAACAGCAGCGCGCCGCGTTTTTGCGCCGGGCTCAGCGCAGTGTCATCGCCAGCCACATATTCATCCCAAGGCGCGGCGGTGAAGATGAGCTGGCGCTCAAAAGCGGCGACCGCTTCCGCCAATTGCCGCAGGTTGATTTCGTCACTGCCAAACACTTCAGCAAAGCGCGCGCCGTACTCCGGGTTGTCGCGTAGCCGCTGCAGCAGCGCCTGGCGGATGACCATGGGCGGATGCGTGCCAAAGGTGATGCCCGCCATCTCGTGCTGCGAGGTGATCGGGAAGAGCGCCTGCGCCGTCAGTGGGTCGCTCAAGCCGAGGTCATCTATGGCAGCTTCTGGCGTGCGCACACCGCCGCTCGTCCCGACGCGCCCATCCCAAAATTGCTGCGAAAGCAGGGCGCTGTTGATGATGGTCGGGCTGTTGCGCGGGATGAAGACATCGACGAAGGGGTTGACGACCGCGCCTTTTTCCTCCAGCTGCAGCACAGCGCGGAAAGAGCGGCTTTCTCCCAAGCCTGTCCCGCCAGCGCCGATGGGCAGGGCGCGCGCATCCGCCATGGCGAAGGCGGGATGATGACAAGTCGCGCAGGCGATATTCCGGTCGCCCGACAAGATGGGATCAAAAAACAGGTCGCGGCCCAGTCGTGTCAGCTCGCTATCGGCTTCGATCAACTCGCGGCCCGGGTAGGCGCTTAATCCCTGCTGCGTGATAACGCGGCGCAGCGCCTCGTCCAGGTCGCTGATGGGCGCATAGGTGGCTGGCGGCGGGTCAGCGGGCAGGTAGTGGCGCGGCTGGGGCGGCGGACCGTCAAAACGGATATGCAACAAGCGCCCACGATAGAACTCGCTGATATAGAGGCTGCCATCGGGCATTGGCAGCAGAGCGCTGGGGAAGTGCAGGTCGGTGAGGATCGTCCGTAATATGCCATTTTTATCCAGGCCGCTGAGGACTCCGCTGGCGGGCAGCTCCTGCAAGTCAGTGAAGCAGGGCTGGCTCGGCGGCACTGTGCCAAACTCCAAAATCCACAGCGCGCCATTACCGTCCAGCGCCACATCGATGGGCATATTCAAGCCATCGACCAGGCTGCGCCGCCCGCCCGCATCGGTCAGTTCCACCAGCTCGCCGCTGTTCTGCACATGCGGGCAGCCGCCCAAGAGCGCAACGATAGTCGCGTTTGCGTGCCGCGTTATGCCCGTGGGCAAGGCATCCAGCCGCCCGCTCGACAGGCGCGGATTATCCAGGCGGGAGAATTGATGCACATAGCGCAGCGACCTATCTGTGCCCTCGCGCAGCAAGCCATTGCCGGCGGCATCGCTGATGAGTGGCGCGCCAGCCGCGTCAAATGCAATAGCAAATGGTTGCAGCAAAAAGACGTTGGCGCGCTTGCTCTGGCGCGGCAGCAGGTCCGGCGGCGTGAAAGGCTCATCTGGCAGTTGCGCCGCTTGCGCCACCGGCAAGCTGAAAAGCTCGGCGCTGGGGAAAGCCACTATTATATCCGCGCCATCGGGACTTACCGCTGCGACCGGCGCGCTAAACAGCCCGTTATTGATCCGCCCGCTGGGCGCAAGCGAAAGCAGTCGCCCCAAGACGCCATCGCTTTGTAGCAGGCTGATGCCAGCGCTGTGCTCGCCGTGTCCGCCGGCTTCGGCGATCAAGATGCCGCCATCGGGCAGCGCCGCCAAGCCGGCCGGATAATACAAACCTTCGGCGATGATTTGCACACGCGGCGCTTGTGCCTGGCTGGACAAAGCTAGCAGGCAATATACAAAAAACAGTATCCTCCGCGCGCGGCGCATAGAAAGATTATGTCATATTATGACGATCGACGCAATGAATACGTTGGATTTTCCCAAGGCAATCGCATCAAATGTTTAACCACCGAGCACACCGAGAGAAAAATAAAGGTTTTGCGCTGCGGATCCACGCGGAAATCGCCGACTATAGCGACATCTGTCGCGCCGCTCGTCAGGAGAAAACCAGAATCCTCGCGCGCCTTGCTTCTTGGTCTGTCAAGGAAAGGGCAAACGGGCGAGTCACCGCCTCGCCCCTAGACCACCGGCAGCTGCATCAGGTTGGCGGTGTAATCGTCTTTCAGCCAGGCATAGACGGGGTCATCCACTGGCGGCGTCGCCCGCTCTTCATCCAGCAGTTCGCCAGCCAGGTAATTCAGAAAATACACGTTGCTGCCGGGGGCGGCGCTGGTCGCATGGAAGCCCTGTGTAACCAGCACCAGGTCACGGTCGCGCACGGCGAAGATCTCGTCAAAGTCCTCGTCAACGCGATAGTTACGGTGCAGCGCCACGCCATTGCCCGGCTGGGTGCGAAAATAATAGGTTTCGTCCAGCACGGGCGAGCCCAGGTAGCCATCATGGCAGTGGGGCGGATAACCCGACCAAGCGCCGCCCGGCACATAGACTTCGTAGAGGATCAGCCGTTCAGCCGGCAGGGGATGCGCCAGGATGTGGTTGACCTGCCGCCGCGCCGCCCCGCCCCCGCGCAGTTCCGAACGCATCTCCTCAGGCTTGAAGAGCCGCGTTGGGTATTTTCCAGTCGCTGGCGCTGCCCCGAAGGCAAACTCAAAGGCGCTGTCACTGCGCACGGCGAACTCTTGCCCGGGCGGCAGGTAGAGCACCGACGGCTTTTCGATGAAGACGCCCGCCCGCTGCATATCGAAGCGCCCCGCTGCCGTTTCGATGTAGCCAGCGCCCGTCAGCGGTACCAGCGCCAGCTCGGTGCCTTCGGTGCGATGCAGGTAGACCTGCCCGGCGCTCAGGTTGACCACGCGATAGGACAAGTATTGCCAGCCAGCGGATTGCGGCGTTACATCCAGCGCGATCATGCCATCGGCGGTCGATTTGAGGTGATTGCTCATGTTGCCCCTCCATTTTTCGGGCGAGTATAGGCCTTGCCAATTTAACAAATGTTTGCGCTATCGAGAATTTCGCGCGAGGAAATTTTCAACTTCGCTAAGTGTCGGCAGCGCTCGGGCACAGCCTTGCCGCGAGACGACCAGCGCGCCGCAAGCATTGCCAAAACGCGCCGCCCGCGCCCAACCCCAGCCGCGCGCCCAGCCACAGATCAAGCCGCTGGCAAAACCATCGCCCGCGCCGACTGTGTTGACGATCTCCACCGGGAAGCCGGGCACATCCACCCGCGATTCTCGCTGCCAGATGCTGACTCCCGCCGCGCCGCGTTTGACGATTAATGCTGCGGTCTGCTGCCTGGCGCATTCATCCAGCAGGCTATCTAGTTCGCGCTGGTCGGGCACAGCGCCACCCGCCATGACGGCGCTGGGGTCGGGCGCGAGGGTGGTATAAAACTCTTCTTCGGTGCCGATGATGCAATCGCAAAGCGGCAGCAACCGCCGTATGCGCAAGCCATAAGCCAGCGCGTGCGTCCATTGGTCGGGGCGCAGATCCAGGTCGAGGAAGGCGGTCGTCGGCAGTTGGCGCGCCCGCTCCGCCAGGTAGAGTGTGGCTTCTGCCGCGCTGCCGCGGCTCAGCGCTGTGCCAGAGAGCTGTAGCGCCCGCGCCTCGTCCAGTGGCAGCGCCCGCGCCTCGTCCAGGCTGAGGTGAATATCGGCGGGGTTTTCGCGGTAGAAGAGCAGCGGGAACCGGTCGGGTGGCTGTACGCCCACCACCGCCATGCCCGTCCGCCGCCCCGCTTTGACCGCGATATGCGCCGTATCGACGCCCTCGCGCGCCAGATACCGCCGCACAAATCGCCCCACTTCATCATCGCCGACCGCCGTGAATGCCAGCGAGCGCAGCCCCAGCCGACTCGCGCCGATAGCGATATTGACCGGGCTGCCGCCGACGCTGGTCTCGAAGCTGCGGATGTCCGGGAAAGGCGCGCCGATGTCCCTCGAGAACAAATCCAGCGACACCCGCCCGACAGTGATGAGGTCTGGCATCAGCCGTCCTCCCGCGTCAACAGCGCTTCCAGCCGCCCGGCTTCGATGGCCTTCAGCGCCGCGCCGATAGCTGCGACCAAGCCCGGCAGCGCGCTCAAATCCACTCCCCAGAGCGATTCCTGCGCTAGCAGCCTATGCGCCAAGTCTGCGTGCGTCGCGGCGGTTTCCCACTGTTGGGCAAACCAGTCCAAGGCAGCCGGGTCATCATTGAGCGGGCAGGTATCGCCGCGATACAAGCGCATAAAGCCCGCCAGCGCCAAGACCAGCCGCCCCGGCAACTTGCCATACAAGGCGTGGTAGCCCAGCAGCGATGGCACGAGGCGCTCTTTGACCTTGCTGGCGCTGTTGAGCGAGATGGTGCGCAGGCGATGGTGGATGCGCGGATTGCGGAAGCGGTCAAAGACATGGCGCGCGAAGGCTTCTAACTCATCGCGCGGCAGTTCGCTGACCGAGGGGATGACTTCTTGATAAATGAGGTCTTGGATGAATGCGCCTAACGTTGGATGCTCAATGGCTTCGCGCACGGATTCGATGCCCAGCAGCAGCCCCAGCGGCACCATGGCGGTGTGCGCGCCATTCAACAGGCGGACTTTGATGGTGCGGTAGGGCGCGGCATCGGCGACGATCTTGACATTGAGCGGCGTTTTGGCTCGCTCCAGCGGCAGTTCATCCAGCAGGCTCGGCGGCGCTTCGATGATGAAGCTGTGATAAATCTCGCCCGCCACCAGCAGGCGGTCGCGGTAGCCCAACTGCGCGAATAGGCGCTCGGCATCGGCGGCGGGATAACCGGGAATAATGCGGTCGACCAGCGTGTTGCAAAATTGATTAAAATCCACCAGCCAGCCGCTGAAATCCGGCGGCAAAGCCCATTGCGCGGCGTATTGCAGGACAATTTCGCGCAGACGGGTCGCGTTATCGGTGATTAGCTCAGTCGGGATGATGATGCAGCCCGCCTCGCTAGCCCCGCCGAAATGTCGCCACCGTTCATAGAGAAGGCGCGTCAGCTTGGCGGGGAAAGTCGCTGGTGGCGCAGCGTCTAAGGAGTCGGCGGCGGAATGCGCGATGCCGGCTTCGGTGGTGTTGGAAAAGATGAAGCGGATGCCAGGCTGGCGCGCTATCGCCAGGAAAGATTCGAAGTCCTCATAAGGATAGGCAATGCGGTTGACGCAACGTATCAGCCTTGTCTGCTCCTGGAATTCGCCCGCATTAATGCCATGCAGCCAGGTCGTGAACAAGCCGTCTTGGGCATCCAGCGCTTCGTAGCGACCGGGCCGGGCTTTGACCAGCACGATGCCCGCGCTGAAGTCCGCTTCGTCATTCAAGACATCCACCAGCCAATCGACGAAGCCGCGCAGAAAGTTGCCGCCGCCAAATTGCACGATGCGCTCCGGCTGGCGCGGGGCAATACGATTGGCTTTGCTCAAGAATTGCGTCATCTGCCCTGTCTGCCCCTCTAGCTCCAAAATCAAAACGCCCGACATATTCTGAGTGGTCTGATGCTAATGGTGATTTTATCTCCGCGCTACGGGGTATTTTTACTTTATCCAGCCTGAGCGACATGCGCCACCTCATCTTCGTCCGCAAAAATATCCCCGCCGGCGACTATCGGCTCATGGCTGTGGTGTATAATGCGCGGTCGGGCGAACGGCAGGTTTGGCGCGACAATGAGGGTTGGATCCCCGAAATGCAGCAACTGGCGAGGATAACTATATCCGGGATGGCAAGTGAATAGCCCTAAACAAGCGCCAAATTTGCTCGACCGCCTGCTGGGGCATTGGCTGCTTGCCGTGGCGATGATCCTGGTCGCGGCGGCGCTGACGATCCCGCAGATTGACAAATATCCGCTGAGTGTGGATTCCCTGCATTCGTATGCAATGGCGCTAGGTTTGACTGAAAGCATCTATACGCCAATAAATGTGCTAGAAAATCTCTATGCAGACGCGCCCGACCAAGCTCCGCTGTATTATCTGTCGCTGCACATCTGGGGTTATGTTGTCGGTCACTCGCTGGCAACGGCGCGGCTGCCGGCGTTATTTGCAGGTTTGTTATCGCTGGCTATGGTCTACCGATTGGCGCGTGATTTTATTTCGCCGGTGGCGGGCTCCTTCGCAGCATTTGTCTTGTTGTGCAACGCTTTCTATGCTTTTTATTATGCGCATGTGCGATATTACACATTCGTCATTCTACTGGCTGCAATAATCATTTGGCTATATCTGCGCATCGTTCATCAACAGACACCAGCAAATCGCCGCGACTGGCTTACATTGACCGCAGCATGTTATGCGTTAATCTGTACGCACGCCTTTGGGTTTCTTCTTTACCTCGTCCTGGCTTTGTACCATTTGCTGGCAGTTCGAAAAGATTTGCGCTGGGTATTGGTTGTAGGGGTGGCGGCTGCCAGCATCCTCCTGGCTGCGCCCCAGCTGTATGTGATGCTTACAGCCGGCGCGGAATCTGCCCGCGAATATCACGGACCTCGTTCCTCCAACGTTACTGATGTGCTGGCGACCTGGTTGACTGTCATCAGCAATGGCAGCCCTCCCTTGTTGGGGATACTGCTGGTGGGCGTCGCAGTCGGCTGGCGGCGCAAACTGCTGCGCGGCAATCCCATCCTGCTACTCTTTCCGCTACTGGTTGTGAGTATCGGGCTGATAAGCACTGCCACCGGAATCGTCAGTATAGGTCAAATGCGATACCTACTGGTTGGCACGCCCATCGTGGTGTGCTTCATCGCCGCGAGCCTCTACGCTTTGATGCGCTTGCGCCGTTGGCTGGGGCTGCTGGCGCTGTTGTGGCTGGTAGCGGGCATAGCTTTCATGCAAGCGACCGATTGGGAGCCGCTCATCCGAGGGCGGCGCTGGGCATATAACCACCCGCCATGGCATTTGATATCCCGCTGGATGCAGCAGTCAGACGAGAAACTTCCTGTGATGGCGCTTGACGTCGCTCACAATTTGTTAAGCAGATACACTTTTAGGTAGTGGTGGCGCGATAAGTGATATGAGATGAAAATGCTCCCTATGATAC
>VXNO01000011.1:0-23517 GCA_009840575.1 Chloroflexota bacterium
CAGTTGTTTATACGCCCCCGGGGTTTGGGGGCGGGGGCATCGCTATGATTAGCCGCTTGCTGCTCCGCGATGTGTCTGTCATCCGCCGCCGTCAATACTGGGGCTTGGTCTTTGTATTGCCGGCGGTGGTATTTTTTGCCATCTTCTTTTTGTACCCGCTTATCATCGGCTTCGGGCTGAGCTTGACCGATTTTACTTTGCTGCGCCCGCCGGTCTGGGTGGGCTTGGATAATTATATTGACCTGATGAGCGACCGCCTGTTCTTGAAGTCCATCAATGTAACCCTGGGCTTCGTCTTCGGAAGCACCGTGCCGACCTGGATTTTGTCGTTGTTGGCGGCGCTGCTCTTTTATCAGAAGTTCCCGGGCCGCGAGGGGTTGAAGCTGCTTTTCTTCTCGCCGTTGCTGCCCTCGGTGGCGGTGGTATCGGTGATCTGGGTGGTGCTGCTGCATCCCAGCGGCATCTTGACGAGCATCATCGGGCCACTGGTCGGCAAGTATTCCATCACCTGGCTGCATGATTTGACGCTTTCGCCCATCGTCATCGTGGTGGCGCGCATCTGGTCGGTGATTCCTTTTTATATGCTGATATGGCTGGCAGGCTTGACCGCTATCCCGCAAGAGCTGCGCGATGCCGCCTTGGTTGATGGCGCGAACCGTCGCCAGTCTTTCTTGCGCGTCGAGCTGCCGCTGCTGCGTCCGACCGCTGTGTTTGTGATGGCTGTCTCCACCATTGCGGCTTTCCAGACCTTTACCTTGCAATTCATCATCGCGCCCAACCAGGGCGGACCTGTCGATGTCAACACGACCATGGGCGTGGTGATATGGAAGTATGGCTTCCAGTTTTATCGTATGGGCGATGCGGCGGCGGTGTCGGCCGTGCTCTTCGTCTTCATCATGGTGGTCACCGGCATCCAACTCAAATTGGGGAGCAGCGATCGCTTTTCGCTGCAATAGGCTATGGCAAACAATCGCCCGCACGAGAGCCAAGCCGCCTTTGAGGCGCGCCTGCGCAAGCGCATCACCATACTGATTCTGTTCTGCACAGCGCTGTTGGTGGCGGTCATCTTTGGCTTCCCTATGTACTTTATGGGCATGTCGGCTTTCAAATCCGAAAGCGAAATCCTCGCCACGCCTTTCCGCTGGCTGCCGGAGACCTTCGTGGGTTTGGAGCACTATGCGCGCGCCTTTGAGCTAGCGCCGATCGGGCAATGGTATCTCAATTCCGTCTTCGCGGCGACACTGCAAGTCAGCGTGGCGATCTTCGTGGGGGCGATGGCTGGTTATGGATTCGCCAAGTTTCAATTCCGCGGCAAGCGCATCTTGTTCGCGCTGATTTTGAGCATCATGGCGGTGCCTTTTCAGATTTTGCTCATCCCGCTATTCGTGCTGGTGCGCCAGTTCGGCTGGGACGATAGTTACGCGGGGCTCATCATGCCCGGCATCATCAGCGCTTTTGGCGTCTTTATGATGCGCCAGTTCGCATACGCCATCCCCGACGAGCTGCTGGATGCGGCGCGCATCGATGGCGCGGGCGAGTTCCGCATCTTCATGTTGATTGCGTTGCCGCTGCTCGCGCCAGCCGCCGCCAGCCTGGCTATCATCCTGTTTTTGTTTAGTTGGAACAATTTTCTCTGGCCCCTGGTTGTCGCGCGTGACCGGGCGCTGTTGACCTTGCCGGTGGGCATGACGCAATTCTCCCAGCCTTATCGTGGCGAGCCAATTGTGGGACCGTCCATGGCGGTATCGACGTTGGCGACGCTGCCAGTAGCGCTGCTCTTCTTATTTTTCCAGCGCTACTTCATCGAAGGCATGATGGTTTCGGGGATAAAGGGATGAATCAAGCGCGCCTGGAGCAATACCGCGAAATCTATCGCCAAGAGCTCTTTGATCGGGTCATTCCCTTTTGGCTGCGACATTCGCTGGATACTGAACACGGCGGGCAATTCACCTGCCTGGACCGCGATGGGGCGGTCTTCGATACCGACAAGGCGATGTGGCTGCAGGGGCGGGCGCTGTGGATGTTTGCCAAGCTCTACAACACGGTGCAGCCGCGCGAGGAGTGGCTGGCGGCGGCGCGGCATCAATACGACTTTATCATGCGCCATGGCTTCGATAGCGACGGCCGCATGTTCTTCGCGCTGACTGCCGATGGTCGCCCCCTGCGCAAGCGGCGTTATCTCTTCACGGAGGCCTTCGCCATCATCGGCTTGGCGGAATACGCCCGCGCCACCGGCGATGCCCAGGCCTTGCAACGGGCAATCGCTACCTACCGCCTCGTCATCGACTTGCTGAATATGCCGAACGCGCTGCCGCCCAAAACCTTGCTGCCCGAGCGCCACGGCAAGACGCACAGCCTGTCCATGATTTTGCTGGCGACAACGCAGGAGCTGCGCCTGGCTGCCCCGCCCGCCCCGCTTTATGAACAGGTCGTCGACGCAGCGCTGGGGCAAATTATCAATCACTTCCTGGATGACTCAGCCGCGGCGGTTTTTGAACTGCTTGGACCGAACAATGAACGGCTGGATACCGCCGAGGGGCGCAAAATCACGCCCGGGCACGCGCTGGAATCAGCGGCTTTCATCCTGCACGAAGCGCAGGCGCGGGCGGACGAATCGCTCATTGCGCCGGCGCTGCGTATGATCGACTACTCCATGCAGCGTGGCTGGGACGCCGAGTATGGCGGCCTGCTGTATTTTGTGGATGTCGATGGCAAGCCGCCCACCCCGCTGGAATGGGATATGAAGCTCTGGTGGCCCCACAGCGAAGCGCTTTATGCCCTGCTGCTGGCTTGGCATAGCAGCGGCGATGCCAAGTACGCCACCTGGTTCGAGCAGATGCACGACTATACTTTCGCGCGCTTCCCCGATGCCGACGATGGCGGCTGGTATGGCTACCTGCGCCGCGATGGCAGCCTCTCCACGCGGCTAAAGGGCAACCTGTGGAAAGGCTTCTTCCATACGCCGCGCTCGCTGTGGCTGTGCTGGCGCTTGCTCGGCGAGATGACGGGCGGTGTATAGTCCTAGATTATACAGCTAGGCGCTGCCCCTACGTTTCAGTCTTTTCGCAGCGCCGTCAGTCGGATGCTCAACCCGTTCAGCAACACGAAGGCCGCCACCAGCAGCATGATGCCGCGATAACCCAGCGCCAGCTGCAGCCAGCCGAATGCCAACGTCGCGCCAAACCAGCCCATATTCCACAGCGCCAAACCCAGGCTGCTGGCCAGGTTGTGATGCGCCGCGCGGAGTGAATCCATCAGCAGCGGCTGGAACAAAGGCTGCATGGTGTTGCGAGCGCCGATGGCCAGCGCATAACAAAGCACTGCCAGCGGCAAGGCTTGCGCCAGGCTCAAGCCGGTGAATGCCAAGGCGCTCACCAGCATCAAGCTGAAAAGCGCGCCCGCCCGCCCCAAACGCGCGCCCCACAGCGGGTTCGCCAACGGCAGGACGCCCATCACCAGCCAGCCCAAGCCGATCACCGCGCCCACCGCGCTATCGCCCAAAGCAAATACATCGCGGAAGAAGAGATTGAAGAAAGGAAAGGTCAAGCCGCCCGATATGCCGAAGATGAATAGCGGCGAGGTCAATCGCAAAAGACGCCGCCAAGGCAGCCGCCGCCAATCCCGCCTGCGCCATTGCGAGCCAGCCGCTTCGCCCTGCCCACCCAGCGGCAGCATCGGCAAGACGCTCAGCAGCAAGACCAGCGCCGCCAGCAAGATGGACGCGCGATAGGCATTTGAATCGGCGTGGGCAGACCCGCCCAGCAGCATCGGCAGCAGCCCACCCAGCGCGCTGCCCAATGCCACAGCCAGCATGCTGACGAGGTTGTGCCAGGAGAATTGGGCGGTGTGCTCGTGCCGGTCGGTCAAGGTAACCATGAAAGGCGGCTTGACGACTTGATTCGCGCCGAAGCACGCGCCCCAGGCAAAACGACTGAGCGCCAGCCAAGGCAGGCTGGTTGTCAAGGCGGTGGCAGCCACGCTCAAGGCAATGCCAGCAGTGGAAAGCGCGATGAGCCGACGATTGCCGATGCGATCCGCCCATAGCCCAATCGGCAAGCCAATCAGAAATCCGCTGAGGCGCGGCAGGGATTGCAGCAGGGCGATGGTCTGCCCATCAAAGCCTATGCTGACCAGGTAAAAATTGAGCAGAATATCGGCGATGCCCAGCAGCGCGATGTGAAAAAGCAGGCTGTGGCAAAAAAACAGCAACACGCGCCGGTTCAAGCCGGGTGGCAGACGGCGTGACATGGCGGTGTTCTTTGCACCGGCGGGCGCAGCGGGCATCAGGGCAAGTCCCAGCAAGTCGCTCAGCAGTCTAACTACAAAGATACAAAGCGTACAAAGGTTTTTGCTACAGAGGGGAACTATATGTTGCCTCGCCAGCGCTAGTACTGCTACAGTTGCGCGGAAGGGCATTCACAATCAGGAGAAACACAAATTGGCATCGCAAAGCAAAGCGAATATCCTGGCGCGTCACGCCGCCAATGCCGCGCTTAACATCCCGCTGCCCGCAATTGCTATGCGCGGCGCGCGCGACCTGGGCGCTGATGAGCCGTTTTATCCACTGGACGAACGGATCATCGCCGGGGCGGCCGATGCTATGGAAAGCGGGCAAACGCATTATGTCGATGTGCCTGGCATCCCGCCCCTGCGCGAGGCAATCGCGGAGCATCTGAATGCGGACAGCGGCACAAGCTGGGGCAGCGCCAACATCCTCGTGACAGCGGGCATGCAAGAAGCGCGCTTCCTCACTACGCAGATCATCGGCGCGCAATACGCCAGCATAGCCGTGCCGGCGGTCGCGCATCCAGGCCTACGCAAGGCGCTGGGCCTAAAACGGCGCGAGGTTCTTTCCCTGCCAGACGAGCCAGAACGCGGCTTCCTGCCCACGCTGGAGGGCATTGCCGCGGCGCTGGAAAATGGCTGTCGGCTGCTCTATTTGGAATCGCCTTCTCGGCTCAGCGGCGCGGTCTATTCAGCTAGCCAGGTGGCGCGCATCGCCGACCTGCTAGCGCAGCATGATGCCGCCGCGATCTGGGATGCTGGGCTGGCGCGCTGGGTGGCGGACGGCTGCAGCTCACTCGCGGCGCAGGCGCAAGAGTCGGTCGCTGTCATCGGCGAAGCCTGGCATGGCAGTGGCTTGGGCGCTTGGCTGGTCGGGGCGATCGCCGCGCCCACAGACTGGATCGCGCCCATGCAATCGCAAAAGCAAATCATGGCGATTTGCACCAGCACAGCCTCGCAATACGCGGCGCTGGCAGCCAGCGAAATTATCGGCGAGACTCAGCAGCAGCGACTCGCGCAGATGCATGCACAGCGCGCAGCCGCCGTCGTGCTGGCGGGCGAGCTCGGGCTGGACATCCTGCCTGGCGCTGCGGAGAATTTGCTGGCGCTGCGGCTTGATGCCAGTGGGCGGGGGAAGCTGGCGGAAGCTGGCATCGACTTTGCCGCGGGCGAAGATTTTGGCGCGCCCGACACCATCCGATTGAACATTGGCGCTGCCACAATCGCCGCGCTTGAAACATTGGCTTGAGCAGGGAGAAGAGAGATGAGCAAGAAAAAGCCCGCCGCTGGCACCAACCTGCTTTATCAGTTAATCGCCGAGGCGCGCAGCTACGATGATGTCATCGTGATGGGGCGTGGCGACCCGGACTTTGATACCCCCGCGCATATCGTGGCTGCCGCCAAGCAGGCCATGATCCACCACCAGGCGGATGTCCCGCCAGCAGCCGGTTTGCCGGCTCTGCGCGAAGCCATCGCGGACCGCGTCAAACGGGTCAACAACATTGATGTCGACCCCGCCAGCGAAGTTGTCGTCACCAATGGCGGGCAAGAAGCGCTCTTCCTGATGGTGCTGGCGGCGCTCGGCGAAGGCGATGAAATGATTGTGCCCGAGCCAAATTACAATACCTATGCTGATTCGCTGGCTTTCGTCGGCGGCGTCAAAGTGGCTGTGCAGACCGCGCACGAAGCAAACTTCCGCGCCGACCCGGCGGATGTGCGGGCGGCTATCAGCGATAAGACGCGCGCCTTGCTGCTGGTCTCGCCCAATAACCCCGCCGCCAATGTGATTTCGCCCGCCGATATGCGCGTCCTGGTGGATATCGCCATTGAGCATGACCTGATGATCCTGGCTGACGACATCTATGACCTGTTTGTCTATGACGACTTTGTGCACACCAGCCCGGCCTCCCTGCCCGGCGGCAAAGAACGCAGCCTGACGCTCAACGCCCTCTCCAAATCCTATTCGATGACTGGCTGGCGCTTGGGCTGGATTGTAGGGCCCGCCGACCTCATGGCGCGCGTGGTGGCGCTGAAGGCAGCTATCAGCGGCGGCACATCTATCATCGCGCAGCACGCTGGCATCGCCGCATTGACGGGGCCGCAAGACGCTGTGGAAATGATGGCGGCGGCTTATGCGCGGCGGCGGCGCTTGGTGCTGGATGCCCTGGACGAGATGGGTATGGACTATGGACTTCCGCAAGGCGGGCAATTCGTCTTCGCCAATATCGCCTTCACCGGCATGGACAGCGCCGAAGTCGCCCAGCGCATCCTGAGCGAGCAGCATGTGCTGGCTTATCCCGGCTCAGCTTTCTCCAAAGAACGCAAGGATTACCTGCGCATGACATTTTTGCAGCCCGAAGCGCAACTGGTGGAGGGGCTGCGCCGTATGAAACTGGCTATGGCGAATCTCAGTTAACCCAAGCAAGCCCTCTCTGTGCCCTCTGCGCCTCTGTGGTGAATTAAAAATGTTTCACGACTTACTTGGACTTACTGAGACGCTGAAACGCTGAGGAAAATACACCGAGGGGATACATTGCGCCGAGCCACGACCGCTATCCTGGCGCTGCTGGCTGTGCTGTTGGCGGTCATCATCGCCGTTAACAGCCCCCTGCCTGTCATCAATGCGCAATACGGCGACATCATTTTGCATTTCGCCGCTGACCGCGCCTGGTCGCTTTTCCCTGGCGACTGTGTGACTCTTGAATGGCGCGTGGACGGCATCGAGTCGCTGCATATCGAAGGGCGTGGCGAGATCGGCTGGGGAAAAAAAGCCTTCTGCCCGCAGGTCAACAACTCAGCAGCGCGCTTTGAAGTGCGCAGCCCCGATGGTCTGTACCGCAAATTCAAGCTGCGCATCCACTTCCTGCCCGACCTGCTGCTTTATCTGGCGGGCTTCTTCGGCGTGATTGGCTCGCTGGGCTTGGCGGTCTATTGCTTGCGGGCGAATCAGCCGCAGAGTCGATTGCCATGGCGCGGGCTGCTGATCGGCGCGGCGCTACTGATCGTGCTAGGGGCGGCGATATGGCTCGCGCCCGTCAACTTGCCACTGATCGACTATGCCGACGAGCAGGTCCGCCTGCGTTATTGGGCGAAAAAAAGCAGCTTGCTCTTCCCGCGCGAATGCCTCGCAGCCCACTGGTCGGTGGTAGGCGCAGAGTCGCTCAGCTTCAATGGCGACGATGTTTTTGCCATTGATGACCGCCACAGCCAGGGGCGTTATTGCATCGAATTTGGCGGCGCGCCCACTTTAACATTGCAAACTGCCGATGGCGCGACATCTTCGCACAGCCTGCCGGTGGATATGCTGCTGCCGGGCGCAGGCGAATCAGCTTTCATCGCTTTTCAGACCTTGGGGCTGGCGCTGGCTGGGGTGGTTTTCTTGCCGCTGCTGGTTCAGGCGGCGCAGGCTGCCTGGCGAGCGCGCAAATGGCGCGACCTCTGCGCATTGGCGGGCTGCTTGGCGATTACCCTGCTGCTCTACTTACCCTTCGGTTTTGATGCCGCGGCGCATTGGGAAGTGTGGGTGAACGGCGCGAGTGCCCAGGGCTTAAGTGGCGTGAAGCACCGCGGCGAAGAGGTCAGCCGCTTCTTCGCGCTCATGCCGCACATCCTGGCGACCTTGCTCGATAGCGATTCGTTTATCGGCTTCAACCTGGTGCATTTTGCCTTGCACTTCGGCAAGATGGCTGCCTTCTACCTCATCCTTCGTCAGTTGGGCGCGCGCGCGCTGCTCGCATTTTTGACCGCTGTTCTCTGCTTCGCCTACCCCGTCAATTCGGGGTTGATGTCTCTGCGCTCGCTGCCTTTGAATCACAGCGTGTTCTGGCTGCTGGTCGGCTTGTGCCTGCTGTTGGACTGGCTGCGAAATCCGCGTCGGCATAGCCTGCTGGGTGTCTTGCTGGCGCTGCTCTTCAATGTGGCCAGCAACGAAAGCGGCTATGCGCTGATTCTGGTTTTGCCGGCGCTGTGGTGGCTGCGCGGCGAGTATTCGCGGCGTCTGCGCCTGGCTGCGACTGTGCTGTGGTACCTGCCCGCCGTTTTCAAAGTCGCTTGGCTGCTGCTGCTGGAATTGACGAGTCGTCCCGCTTACACGCAAGGCGGGCTTAGTGTCGGTGAAAATGGGTTGGGCGCTGCGGCAGATACGCTGGGCTGGGTTTATCAGCTAACTTTCCTGGACGGCTGGCGAGAGGCAATCACGTCGCTGGCGGATAATTACTGGCTACTGCCGACGCTGCTGGGGCTGGCGCTGGTGGCTGGACTGGCGCGAACCCTGGCGCGGGATGATGCGCCTGCGCAACCGGCGACCTATCGACAGATCGGCGGAGTCCTGCTGGGCGGGCTGCTGCTTATCATCGCGGCTGTCGGCGTGTTGATGTGGTTCGACATCTATCGGGACGATGCCTGGCGCATGTTCTTCTATGTGCCGATGGGCGCGGCGGTGACGATCATTTGCCTGCTGCGGCTGCTCGTGGCGAAAATACGCGACCAGCGCGCGCGTGATTACGTCTTGATCGCGCTGTGCCTGTTGTTGCTGCTGCCGGCGCTGTCACGACTCTTCGTCCAGCACGCCGTGACCATCGCCGCTGCCGACCGCAAGGCGCGCATCCTGCATGGGATTGTGTCGCTCGCGCCTGTGCCGCACCCGCAAACGCAGTTGCTGGTCATGACATCCATGTCTTTGAAGACCCTGCGCGAGCGCGGCATCTGGGAGCTGGCTGAAGGCGCCACGATCGACAGCGCTTTGTGGCTGGTTTATGAAGAGCGCGCGCCGGACGGCTCGACATTCTGCGTGTCGGTATCGCGCTGCGGGCGTGTTGCCCGGGATGATATGCTGCTGTTCGCCACAAACCACAGGGCTTCTTTGCAAAAGACCTTGATGCTGCATGTTGACGAGGCCCTGCAGGTGACGCTGATTGATGACCCGGCTGCCTGGCTGGGCTGGGATATTGATGATGACTACGACGCCAGCCGATTGTATACCGCCGATGCGCCCCTGCCGCCCCGCGCCGAAAGTATGCTCGCGCCAGCGTTGCGCCGCCAGTGACCCCGCTCCCATTGCCTCGCCCCTACATTGCATGGGCTGTCTGTGGTAAACCTATTGCAAAGCCAGCCCCCAGTGGAGAGCCATGTCAACATCGCCTGTAATGCTGATCATCCTGGATGGCTGGGGCATCCGCGCGGCGCGGGCGGGCAATGCTATCGCCTTGGCGGATACACTCAATTTCGAGCGCTGGACGGCAAGTTGCGAGCGCAGCATCATCCACACTTCGGGCGAGCATGTCGGTTTGACGCCAGGGCAGATGGGCAATTCCGAAGTCGGGCATCTGAATCTTGGCGCGGGGCGCATCGTTTACCAGGATATATCGCGCATTGCCAATGCGATTGATGATGGCAGCCTCGCGCGGCATCCCATCCTGCACGACGTTTTTGCTGCGTTGAAACGCGCCTGCAAGAAACTACATCTCTGCGGCTTGCTGGGCGATGGCGGCGTGCATAGCCACAGCGACCACTTGCTCGCGCTGCTGGCGATTGCCAAATCAGCCGGCATCAACCCCGTGCTGCACCTCATCACCGATGGGCGCGATACACCCACCCAAGAAGCCGAGCGTTTCTGCGCCGATCTTTGCGAGCGGCTGGCGGGCTTGGGGCTTGGGCGCATTGCCACGGTCAGCGGCCGTTATTATGCCATGGACCGCGACCAGCGCTGGGAACGCACGCGGCGCGCCTATGCCGCCATGGTCAAGCGCCAGAGCGAATCGCGCGCTCCCGATGCCATGACAGCCATCCGCGAGGCCTATGCCGCTGGCATCACCGACGAGTTCCTGCCACCGACGGTCATCGCTGGCAAGGGGCTGGCGGTCGAAGCCGGCGATGCGCTGCTGTGTTTCAACTTTCGTGCCGACCGTATGCGCCAGCTTTGCCGAGCCTTCAGCAAACGCGACTTCGCCGCTGCTGAGGATTTCGCGCCAGTCGCCGACCTGCGTTTAATCACCATGACAAGTTATCAGGATGGGCTGACTGATGATGTGCTTTTTCCGGTCGAGCTACTGGCGGACACTCTGGCGGAGACAGTCAGCCGCGCCGGCAAAACGCAGTATCACAGCGCCGAGACGGAGAAGTATCCGCATGTAACCTTCTTCTTTAATGGGCGGGCGGAAGCGCCATTCCGCGGCGAAACGCGCCATATCGTGCCTTCGCCCAAGGTCGCCACCTACGATTTGCAGCCAGAGATGAGCGCGCGCCAATTGACCGACGCGACTTTGGCGCGGCTGAACGCGGCGAATGATGACTTTCTGCTGGTGAACTTCGCCAACCCGGATATGGTCGGGCATACGGGTTCGCTGCCGGCGGCGGTCAAAGCCGTTTCGGTGGTGGATGCCTGCGCTGGTCAATTAGTGGCGGCGGTATTGGACAAAGGCGGCGCGGCGATTGTTACCGCCGACCATGGCAATTGCGAGCGCATGACCGACCCGCTAACCGGCGCGGCGCATACCTACCACACCGTCGCGCCTGTGCCGCTCTTCGTGCTGGCTGCCGACACCTATTATGACCTGCGCAGCTGGGGGCGGCTGGCTGATGTCGCGCCGACCGTGCTGGACTTGCTGGGCATCTCCCCGCCGCCCGTCATGACGGGCAAAAGCCTGATACGCGCCAGGCGCTCGCTGCCTCTGAACCGATGAGGCCAAGGGCTAAGCGAGCTTACGCCTGAAATAGGTGACCATTTCATTGTAGGCGTCGGTAGCGACATCGTCTCGCTGCAATTCGCCTGCTTCCAGCATAAAGCCATGCGGCTCATTGGCGTAGACCTTGAGTTCAAAGTCTTTGCCGGCGTCGCCCAGCGCGGTGACGTAAACGTAAATGTCCGCAATCGGGCTGGGGCGGTCCTGTGTGCCATGAATGATGAGCATGGGCGAGTCAAGCTGGTCGATGACATCCATCGCGGTGGCTGGGTCGCCGAAATTGGGGAAGCCGTACCAAGCCACGCCAGCGCCGAATTCCTTAATCTGGGGCAGCAGGAGCATGGTGTAGCGTCCGCCGGCGCAGAAGCCAGTCAAGCCAATCCGCATCGGGTCGACATCGTCGCGCGCGCCAAGGAAGGCGATGCTATCGCGCAAGAGTTGTTCGACGAGCGCGTCCGATGGGCTGCGTTCGAAGGTTTGCCAGCCGATCGCCAAAACGACAAAGCCTTCACTGGCGAACAAATCCGTCATATCGCGATAGCCGTCTTGCAAGCCATTAAACGAATGGATCAAGACGACCGCCGGGTATGTGCCTTCGCTGGCTGGATATGCCAGATAGGATTGATAGGCTTGCTGTCCGCTCATCACCTCAATGTCTTCGCTGACGATATCCAGGCTGTCTTGCGCGAGCGATGTGAGCGAAGCTGCCAGTAGGACGAACATCAGTAGCCAGTGTGCTATTTTCACAGCTGAGCCTCCTTCTGCAATCGGGAGTAAGCATACTATAGGACGGTGGCTGGCGAGTCAATTCGCTTTTGGCGGCGTGGCGCGGGAGCAGGGCAATCGCATCAAAACAATTCGCCACAGGGACACAGAGCGCACAGAAATTTACTGTAGGGACGAGGCGGTGACTCGCTCGAAATGACTGGTTTTTGCCTGGCGAGCGGCTTGACAGATTGCCACTACAAGTCGACGATTTGGCGCGAACCCGCCGCGCAAAGCCATTTATTCCCTTTCGGTGTATCGGGTGGTTAAAGATCTGATTGCCCTGCCACTCCAAAAAGCGCTTGGCAAATACGCGCCTGGCTGGCTATCGCGTTTATTGTGCCTGCCCTATAATGTTACCAGCGAAAATGATGCGGGAGGGTTTTGTCCGCATGAAGCCGAGACTGCTCGTTCCTTTGCTGCTGTGCGCGCTGTTGCTGGCTGGCTGTTATCGACAGGCGGAAGAGACCTTCCAGCAGGTCGATAGCGCGGTCGTGGTCAGCGACGCCACGCCGACCAGCCTGCAAGATATTATCGTGGTCAGCGAAAATGAAACGGGCATAGAAACTCGCCAACCCTACATCACGCCCGAGACGGTGCCGGGCCAAGTCGAGCAGCCTACCCTTATCCCCGCTACGGGCGCAGTCATCATTGCGGTAACTGCGCCGGCGCTCGGCGGGACGCCCTTCCCCACCATCTTGCCTTCGCCGACTGTGCTGGTCGAGCTGGACCCCAACAGCCCCTGCGTGCATACAGTGCAAGGCGGCGATAGCATCTTCCGCCTGGCGATTAGCTGGGAAACCAGCATGGACGAAGTAGCGGAGCTGAATGACCTGGACGATGTCGATGTGCTGTCCTTGGGGCAGTTGCTGCAGATACCGGGCTGCGAATTCGCCCCGACCCCCTCGCCCACAGCCGATTCATCCACGCCAGCGCCGACCATGCCGCCGACGGTCACCTTGATACCTCAGCCGCTGCTGTCTGATGAGGGTCCGCCGATCCATGTCGTATCATCTGGCGAAACGTTGGAAAGCATCTCGCTGCGTTACCGCGCCGATGTCAATGCCATCATCGAGCTCAACAAGCTGACCAACCCCGACCAACTGCGAGTCGGCCAAGAGCTGCAGTTGCCCGGCTAGTCGCGCCGGAAGGTTGATGCGTCCATACTCCTTAGCGCCGCCTGCGCGAGTCGCAGCGCGCAATCATAGTCGCCCAAGTCCAGCAAGGCGCTGGGCGAATGGATATAGCGGCAAGGCACAGACAGAGTCATGGTGGGGGTGCCCGCCCCCGCAGTGTGGATCGCGCCAGCGTCGGTGCCGCCGCCAGCGACTGTCTTCAGTTGATAGGCGATGCCCTGCGCCTCGGCCGTCTCACGCAGGAAGCGCATGACGCGCGGGTCGGTGATCATGCTGCTGTCCGCCAGGGTCAGCACGACGCCAGCGCCCAGGCGCGTGGCCGGGTTGGTCGGCAGGTCGCCCGCGGCGGCTTCGTACCCGGGGTCGGGCACATCAAAGGCGGGAGTGCCTTCCAGCACGATCGCCGCATCGGGCTTGATGCGCCGCGCCGCCACAGTCGCGCCGCGCAGACCAATCTCTTCCTGCACGGTAAAGGCGGCCGCTACAGTTACCGGGTAGGGTCCGCCCGCCAGGATATCCACCAGCAGCGAACAGCCGACGCGGTCGTCCAGCGCTTTGCCACGCGCGACCGTGTCACTCAGCATGGCAAACTCGGCATCAAAGGCAATGCGCTCGCCTAGCTGGGCGGCTTTTTTGTCTGTCGCGCCGACATCAATGCGCAGGCTGTCCATCTCAACAGTTTTCATATCGCGCCCCATGTGGATGGGCTTCCACAAGACGACGCCATGTTTGCGGTCTGCGCCGACTTTGACGCGCAAGCCTGGCAAGATGCGCGCATCGATGCCACCAACATTGGTGAATTGCAGCAGACCGTTGCTCTCAACAGCCGTAACCATCAAGCCGACTTCGTCCATGTGCGCGGCGATCATGACTGTGTAATCGGGCTGGCTGCTGCCACGCTGATAGACGATCAGGTTGCCCAGCGCATCAACCAGCAGCTCATCGGCGCGCTCGCGGACGGCGTCAATCAGCAGTTGGCGGACTTCGTCTTCTTCGCCGCTAACGCCAATCGCGTTGGAGAGGCTTTCCAGTTGACTTGCCTGGTGGCTTGGGGGTGTGTTTTGCATAGCTAAGAGCTTGGGGTAGCGGTGGGATTGATAGTCGGGGTAACCGCGGGGGTACCATTAATCGAATCGACAAATTCAGTGAAGATGTTGGATATGGATGGACCCAGCAGCAACAGAATGACGATGACGACGACGGCAACCAGCACTAGAATCAATGCGTATTCGACCAGACCTTGCCCTGCTGCGCTTCGTGATTGCTTAGCCATGAAACAACTCCTGCGGCGAATCTGCGTTGAGAAGGAACTCCAAATGTTGCTTCCCTAGAATATAGCATAGCCGGGCGCAAATCACAACAATTGTTGGCGCGCTCAATCATAGCGCAGCACATTCATCACCCGCTCTTGCAGGGCGACGCGCGCGCTGAGGAAGGTCGCTGTCCAGCCAATCAGCACCGCCGCGACCAGCAGCCCGGCCGCGACCAAACGGGCATCAGTGGGCAGCGGAATGACGATGCCGCCAGACGCGCCCAGGCTGGTGATGATGGCCGCGCTCAAGCCGATGCCTATACCAGCGCTGAGCAAGCCAATCAGGCTCGATTCAATGAACATCACCGAAAGCACACGCCGCGACTTCAA
Organism: Chloroflexota bacterium; assembly: GCA_009840575.1. GTDB lineage: Bacteria > Chloroflexota > Anaerolineae > Aggregatilineales > Phototrophicaceae > UBA6055. The sequence continues at coordinate 14,508 of VXNO01000011.1, forward strand.
GCCGATGGCTTTTAAGATGCCGATCTGCCGGCGGCGCTCCAGCGTGGAAAGCGCCACTGTGTTCGCCATGATCACCGCGGCCGCAAAGAGCGACAGGATGCCCACGATGGTCGGGATGGCGGCGAACTGGTCGATGAGCCGGCCGATCAACCCATCGATGAATTGCACATCGATCGCCAGCGCGAAGATCAGCGTCGATAGCTCAGCCAGCGCCTGGTTCAAGAACTCGTTGGGGACCTGGAAGCTGTACATCGAGAAAGTGGACGCGGCGCTATTGGGCAACGTATCGGGCGGGATCAAGCCAGCCTCGCCGCCAAAGCCAAAGCCGTCATCCGCAGTCGTGATGCCGATGACCTCCAGTTCGCGGTCGCCGGCGATATCCAGCGTGACTCGGTCGCCCACTTGAAGCTCCAGCAGGTCAGCGCTGGCAGCGGGCAGCACAAGCAGCGGCGCGCCACGGTCGGCTGGCATTAGCATACGCCCGGCGCGCACACCTGGCTGTCCGCTATAGATATCGGGTTTGTCCGAGTCCCAACTGGTGAATTCGACCGGGCTGGCGTCGCTCAGCGACTGTCCGTTTATGCTGCGCAGCTCGGCATCATAAAACTTGATTGTGGTGCGATAGTCGACTGGCACATCCGCCACGGCATTGTTGATGCCATTGGCAACCAGGCTTTGTGGCAAGCCCGGAAAGGCGAAGACCAGCACATTGCCGCCAAAGCTGCGGCTCAGCTGCAAGTTCAACAGCTCGCGTGTGCCTTCGCCTACGAAAGCAATGCTGCTGAGCGCCATCATGCCCGCGCTGAGCGCCAGCAGGGTGATGGCGGTGCGCAGACGGTTGGTCGACAAGTTGCGCAAAGCCAGCCGCGCCGTCACGATGCCCAGAGTCGGCAGCTTGCCAATCACAAAGACAATCAGCCAGAGCGCGCCGATCATCACCGCGAAGAGGACAAATACCGCGCTGACACCCGCTACCCCCACCAGGTAGGGCGATGGCAGCGACTCGACCGGCGGCTCTTGCGCGCCAGCAAAACGCCGCGACTCGGCAAACTCATCGATGCTCTCTGGCGATTCGGCTCGTTCTGCCATGCGCTCGACGGTTAGTTCAAATGACGGGCGCACGATGTGCCCGGTGACCAAGCCCAGGCTGATAATCACGAAGACCAGCAGCGCGACCGATTGCAGCAAGCCCAACGTAACCAGGTGGTTCTCGTTGGGGCGCAGGATGACGCTGGGGCGGACTTGCACCGCGGTCAATACCGGCGCGACGCCGAAGATCGCGGTTACGACGATGCCCAGCACGAAGCCAAAACCAAGCGCTTCGGGATAGACCCGCCAAACCAGCGGCTGACGCAGCGCGACCGAGCCATATTCGTTCACGATGACGCTTAAACCGATGCCCACCAGCATGCCCAGCAGGCTGCCCAGCAAGCCCAGCAGCAAACCTTCGGTCAAAAAGAGCGCCGCCACCTGCCGACCCTGCAAGCCAAAGGTCTTGACCGCGGCGATCTCCGCTGTGCGCCGCCGCACCAGCACCAACATGGTATTCATAATGCCAACGCCGCCGATTAACAGCGCGCCCAAGCCCATCACCACCACGAAGTCGCTTAGATATTGGGAGATGACCTCGTACCGTTCCAGGAAGTCGGCGATGACTGTCGTTTGCGCGCCCGGCACCAAGGCTTCGATTTCCGCGCCGTAAACCACCAACTGCTCGTCGCTGACTCCGCCTGGAAATAAAACGCCAATGCGGTTGGGGGCGAACTCGGCATTGATAGCTACTTGGGCATTCGCCAGGTCAAAGTAAGCAAAGCCGAAGAAAGCGTTGAGGAAGTTGGTCACGCTGCTTTCTTCGGCAACAGAGACGATGCCGCGCACGGTGAAGAGCTCTTCCGTGCCACTGACGCGCACCGAATCGCCCACAGCCAGGTCGCTCGAAGCCGCCAGATTATCGCTGATGACCACATCGTTGCCGCCCGTGAAGAGCGTCGCCAAGGGCGCATCGGGCGGGTCCAGCGCGCGGATGGTGTGCGTGGGCGGGTAGGTCTGCGGGTCGATGAAGTTGCTGCCGATGAAGCTGGGGCGTCCAAACTGGCTGGCGTCTATCGGCGTCAGCTGCATATTGCGCCCACTCATATAAGCGCTGGCCTGCGCGCCTTCGTCCGCCGCCCAAGCTAGCAAGGCCCCCAGCTCGGCAGGCGAAAAGGCATTGGGATCGTTGCTGCCGAAGCCGCCAAATATCGCATCGTTGCGGATGAGCAAGTCGCCTTTGATCTCAATGCGCACATTGTTGGTCAAGGTATCGCCGACCGCCAAGCCCAGCGAACGCAGCGCCACGACTGTCGCCACCCCCGCCGTGATGCACAAAACCGCCAGGGTCGTCCAACGTCCGCCGCGCTGGATATTGCGCAGGGCATACATGACATAGAAGCGGATTCGCTGGAACATTGAGGCGTCCTCTCGGTTAGGCTGCCGGGGCGGCTGACAAGGTCATTGTAGCTGAAATGCGCGGAGAACTAGACGGCGAATCACACGCAGGGGCAGTATACTCGGTGTACTCGGCGGCAGGCGCTCGGAGTATAATCCTGGAGAAGAATTGAGCAGGCAGGCTAGTCACATGCAGAAGCCAGTCATCGGCATCACCAGCGGCGGTCGCAGCGAAAAGTATGTAAAATCGCTCTATTATGACGGCTACTTCAGTGTGCCCGCGCCATATATCGATGCGGTGCTGCGGGCGGGTGGCATCCCGCTAATCGTGCCGGCGGCTGTCAGCGACTGGGAGTCGATTTTGCCGCTGCTGGATGGCGTCATCGTCACCGGGGGCACCGATATCGACCCGATCGAATATGGCGGCAACCGCGCCCATCCCGAGCTGCGCCCCATTGACCGCGAACGCGACCACAGCGAATTGACACTGGTGCGGCGCTTGCTGGATGAAGGGAAGCTGCCGCTATTGGGCGTCTGCCGCGGCTTGCAGACTGTGAATGTAGCGACTGGCGGCACATTGCATGAGCATATCCCTGATATTATCGACCAGAATATCCACCGCAGCAGCAGCAATTTTTGGGCGATGCAAGACCTGCGCATCGAGCCAGACAGCCTGCTGGCAAAGGTGGTGGGCACAACGGCTCTGCGCACCGCATCCGGGCATCATCAGGCGGTGAAAGAGGTCGGGACGGGCTTGCGGGTAGTCTGCCGGGCCACCGATGGCATCATTGAAGCGCTGGAGATGCCAGGGTATGCCTGGCTGCTGGCGGTGCAGTGGCATCCCGAAGTAACCGCCGACCATGACCAAACTCAGCAAGCGCTCTTTGACGCCCTCGTGGCAAGAGCCGCGGCCGGACAGTCGCCCGCTTAGTTGAGCGTAATCAAGCCCACTTCGACTTCGCGCGGGAAGGGCGTCTGCGTATCTTTGATGAAGCCAGGAACACTGCGCCGAGTCTCGAAATTATAGACGATTAGCTTGGCTCGATAGTCGCCTGGCGGTAGCGACGACAAGTCAACCTGATGGTGTACAAACTCATCAGCGTAGATCACTTTGTCGAAGCCAAGCGCGCGCTCGCCAGCCGCATCGACCAATTGCAGCGAGAAGGAATGCTGGTCTTCCGGGAATGCGCGCCACAAGAAATACAGGTCGAGCGCGCGATCATCCAGCCGCAGAACCAGGTCGGACAATTTCATTCCATTTTCATAGTCGATGCGCATCGCCTCTTGATTGAGCAGCGAAGCACAGGAGATGCCGCGCCGCGCCCAGACTGACATGCGCCATCCACCGTCATCGGGCAGCGTGCTGCAAAGCGCGAAGTCGCGCGCCAGCCAGTCGCGGAAGGCTTGCGGCAGGTCGTCTGATGCTGTATCACTGCCCTGCGCGATCACCCCAATTTCTTCCGCCAGCAATTTATTAGCGTGGGCGCGGCGGGCGGGCTGGACCAAATCCACCCGCATTTGGCTATGCAGCGCGTTTATGGTGACCAGCGAATCGCTGTACAGGGTGATTGTTGATATGCCATGCCCCGAATGCAGCGCTGGGTAATCGGTTACTAACCGTTCTTGCGCCTGGCTGGCGGCGGATTTGGTCGCTTGCCATTGGCAGGCAAGAGGCAGGTCGTCCACCAGAAAGATGGTTACGAATCGGTCATCAAAGGTCGACGGCACATAGTCAAAGCTGGCGAAGACCTTCAACCAAAAGTCCAGTTGGCGGTGATGGACGATGTGCGTGAAGCCCAGCCCGCGCAGTTCGTCAACGGCGCTCAGGTAGTCCGCTCTGTTCTCTGGCGCGCAGGTTATGGGCTGCTTGTCGCGCCAGGTACGCAGCAGCAGATTGCTTTCGATGGTCGCATAGGCTTGTGAAGGCGTGCGCGAAGCCAAGCCCTCGGCATGGGGGAGGCGATTGAAGGTCTGGAAGTAGCCATATTGCTTGGAGTACTGTCTAGCCATGGGCAGGTGAATCAGCCGGATGTCCGCGAAATCGTCTTCCTGCTCCAGCCAGTCGATCCAATCCAGGTGCTCGGGATCAGAAGAAACGCGCCAGGTGGTATGGCTGTAGTTTTCAAAACAGATCACCAAAATGACCGCCACAACAGCCGCGATACTTTTGCGTGATGACGCCTTGCGCAGCAGCCAATCCAGACTGAGGCAGACCAGCGCCGCCCAAGGCAGCAAGGTGCCGATTTGGAAGTTAGAGATATTCCAGAATGCCTCGAAGATCCAGGGCAGCAGCCTGTCCAGCAGATACTTGGGCATAGGCATGCCGACAAATTGCACACCGCCTATCGTGAGCGTACTGCCCAGGCGCAAGGCGATGAATAGCGCGGCGATGGCTAACCAGGGCAACAATTGTCTGCGGCGGCGGCTACGCAGCAAGCATAAGCTCACCAGCGCGATAGGCAGGTAGCCCAGATAGCCATCGCCATAAGCCCACAACTTGCCGTCCGCAAAGAGCTGCGCCCTGACCTGCCGCAACAGCGGATGGTCGGAGTTAAAAAACAGCATCAGCAGGTCGTTGTGGCGTTCCCTGCCGCTTACCTTGCCCAGCGCCTCGTCCAGCAGGTCGCGGTCAGCCATCATCGGGTAGACGCGCGGCAGGCTGATTGCGCCAGCCGCCAGCAACAGCAAGCACAGCATTTGCCAATAGCGCGCATCCCGCCAACGAGTCGCCGCCAGAAACAAGGCATAGATGCCCAGGCTAATCAGCAAGCAGGCGAATATATACATACCGATGAAGGCGGTGAAACCCGCCGCGACGCCAGCGAAGACGCACCAGCCCCAAGCCCCCTCATGCACAGCGCGATGCAGGCCATACAGCGCCAGGGGGATGGTAGCTATCAGCGCCAGATCTGGGTGCTCTTGGTGCTTCATTACGAAGGTGCTCATGCCAAAGACGAATGCGCCGGCGCAGGCGATAGCCGGGCGGGGCACGAGCTGCTGCAAGAAAATATATGCCGCGAGCAGGTTGGCGGCGATGATTAACAAGTAGGTCAATACATAGGCGTTGACGGGCGGCAAGACCTGCTGCAGCGAGCCAAAGACCAGCATGTGCGGCAAGCTGAAATTGTGAAATACCAGCGACAGTTCGGTGGGATGAAAAAGCAAATCGGTATGAAAGAACTCAGCGCGCCCCGCTAGCATCTCCGCGCTGTACCAGGCATCCCAGTATTTCATGAAGATATCGCTGGGGCCAGTCGGCACGCGCAAGGTATCGACATCCAGCACAAGAGCCAGGCTCGGCTGCGTCATCACGATGATGGCGATCGGCACGGCGATGAGGAAGAGCCAGTGCCGGCGCAGGGAAGGAAGTAACTGCTGGCGCATCAGCCGTTCTCCAGCCAGTTAGCTACGTCTTTGGCGAAGTAGCTGATGATCATGTCAGCGCCGGCGCGTTTGATGCTGATGAGGCTTTCCAGCGCAGCGCCGCGCAGCCCCAGCCAGCCTTTTTCCGCCGCCGCGTGCAGCATGGCATATTCGCCACTGACCTGGTAGGCAGCTAGCGGCAGGTGGCAGCTTGCGCGGGTATCGCGGATGATATCCAGGTTGGGCAGGGCTGGTTTGATGAGCAGGATATCCGCGCCTTGCTCGATATCCAGCGCGATTTCCTTTTGCGCCTCGCGCCGATTGGCGGGGTCAAGCTGATACTGGGCGCGGTCGCCAAAGCCGGGCGGGCTCTCGGCTGCGTCGCGGAATGGACCATAAAATACGCTGGCGGCTTTGGCGGCATAACTCATGATGGCGGTATGCGTGAAGCCGTCCGCATCCAGCGCCGAGCGAATCGCGCCGACCATGCCATCCAGCATGCCCGAAGGCGCGATGACATCCGCGCCAGCGCGAGCATGCGCAACCGAGGCTCGCCCCAGCAAGTCCAGTGTGGCGTCATTAAGCAGGTAGCCAGCCGGCAGGCGCGGATTGTAATGCTCGTGCCCGGGGCTGTTGATGATGCCGCAATGCCCGTGCTCGGTATATTCGCAAAAGCACATATCGCTGATGACCAGCAGTTCGGGCGCGGTGGCTTTGATAGCGCGGATGGCTGTGGGGATGATGCCGTCGGCATGGAAATTGTCGCTGCCGACGGCGTCTTTTTGCGCCGGGATGCCAAACAAGATGACCGCCGGGATGCCCAGCCGCTGGATTTGGCGCGCCTCTTCCGCCAGAAGGTCAATCGTCAATTGCGCCTGGCTCGGCATTGACGCGATGGGGATGCGCAGCCGCTCGCCATGACGAACGAATAGTGGATAGATAAAGTCGGCGGGCTGCAGGGTCGTTTCGCGGATCAGGCGGCGGATGGCGGGGTTCAAGCGCAGGCGGCGCGGGCGATTGACCAGGCTCACCAGGTCTCCCAATGCACAATATCGTCAAAATTGTTGCGCCCGCCGGATTGGAGCGGCCTGGCTGCGGCTGCGGCATCGGCGGGATAGCCAAAAGATATGACCAGGCGCGTCTGCATATCCGCCGGCATGCCCAGCAGCTCGCGGGCTTTGTCTGGCGCATAGATCGTGCCCAGGCAAGAGCCAATGCCCAGCTCGGTGGCCGCCAGCTGCATATATGCCGCGCTCTGCCCCGAATCGAAGAAGTGCCACAGGGTGCGCTCGTTTTGCACGGGGACGGCGATGACGACGCACAGCGCTGCGCCAGCCACATGCCCCATGCCCGCGCCGGTCTGGGCGAGTTTTTCTAGTCGCGCCCGGTCTTGCACGGCGATGAAATGCCAAGGCTGGCTGTTCTTGGAGCTCTGCGCGCGCCGCCCCGCCCGCAGGACGCGCTCGATATGCGCGGGCTGCAGCGGCTCATCGCGGAATTGGCGAATGGCGCGTTTGCTGTGAATAGCGTCCCAGACTTCCATGATGTCCCTCCCTCGTCTCGCGTAGAGTCATTTTACACACCGTCTTGCGCGAGGCAAGATCACGCGGCGCAAAGTGAGGGAGGGATTTTACTACTACAGAATCGCTGGCAAAAGCTCCTCTTCCCTCATTCTGGGGCAAGGACCGGGGATGGCGGCTGTTTCGCATGGCTTACTTGCGCTTACCGAGGCATTGAGCTTTGATGCAGGGGCGAGGGACGCCTCCTCCGTCTGGCGAAAAAGTCGCGGTCAGCAAAACCCTTAGCAATTTGAATTGCGCAACCGCCGAACACAAATACAATGCCTATGCGTTGCTTGCGAGATCTTCGACTACCTGCGAGGTCGATATGGCATATATGAAGTCTTCCCTCAAAGCCCGCCCGATGTGGGCGCGCTTGCTGGTCATTCTGGCATCTCTGCTCGCGCTGCCCATTGGGGCGCAGGCGCAAGCCGACAAACCGACCAATGTGGCATTGTCCAGCCCCACCACGAGCAGCCTGCAACTCTCCTGGGACGCGTACAGCGGGGCGACAGGGTATGAATACCAGCGAGTCCTGCCTAGGACCGGCTCAGTGCAGTCAATCGCGGATGGCAGCGCAACTTCCGCTACGATCAGCGGCTTGGGTTCTTCCACTTTGTACGGGTACCGTTTCCGCGCTGTGACCAATGATGGAAAGTCAGACTGGGCAAGCGTACCCATTCGCTATACGAGCCCAAACCCGCCGCGAGATCTGCGGACAATCTGTGTGGCTGGCACTGTGGTGCAAATTACCTGGAATCAACCGGATATCAGTGACGTAGACAGAGAATCAGCTGTCATTCGGCCATTCAACTATGAGATCAAGACCGACAATGGCAATTGGGAAAGCCGCGCCGCGGGGCGAGCCAGGCAAATCAGCGGTCTTTCTCTCGGTACAGCCTATACATTCCATGTTCGCGCGGTGCTCAGCACGTCAGATTTAGATTCTTTCAGCTCCGAAGTAAGCCTGGATGTAACCACCTCGGCCGTGCATATTGAGCCGCCGACTAATTTGCAAACCTCCGATATCACCAGCGCTTCCCTGACATTGACTTGGACCGCTAGCGCCACCAGTTCCGTCACCGCCTACGAAGTCACTACGGATGGCGGCGCTACCTGGGTCGATTCTGGCAGCGATACTTCACACAGCTTCACCGGCTTGAATCCGGATACAAACTATAGACTGAGTGTCCGCGCGAAAAGCGGCAGCGACGTCTCCTGCCCAGCCGACCCAACCACAGTGAGAACACTGTCCACCGCGCCGACAGGCTTGAACGCCAGCGGCATCACCCAAACCGCCATCACCCTGACCTGGACAGCAGCCGACGGCGCGACAAGCTACAAGGTGCGCAGAGACAGCGGCGACTGGACGACGCTGGGCGATGTAGTGACTTACGAATTCACCGGCTTGACCGCTGACACGGAATACACCTTGGAAGTGGTGGCTATCAACAACAACGGCGAATCCGACACAGCCGAGATCACCGCCCGCACCCTGCCCAACCCGCCCGCCGCCCCGGCGACCTTGAGCGCCAGCGGCATCACCGCGAGCGCCATCACCCTGAACTGGGCGCAAGCGACTGGCGCCACCGCCTACAAGGTGCGCAAAGACAGCGACGACTGGCAGACCTTGGGCAATGTGACGACCTACACCTTCAGCG
>VXNO01000011.1:23527-25635 GCA_009840575.1 Chloroflexota bacterium
AAAGACAGCGACGACTGGCAGACCTTGGGCAATGTGACGACCTACACCTTCAGCGGGCTCAGCGCGGGGACGAGCTACAGCCTGCAAGTCCGCGCCAGCAACGCCGCCGGCGATTCCTCGGCGGTTTCGCTCAGCCGCGTCACGCTGCCAGCCGCGCCAACGAGCCTGACAACCAGCGACATCACCCAGACCGCAATCACACTATCCTGGACGCCATCGACCGGCGCAACCGCCTACAAGGCGCGCAAAGACAGCGGCGATAGCTGGACGACGCTGGGCAATGTGGCGGAGTACACCTTCACTGGCTTGACAGCCAACACAGCCTATAGTTTGGAATTGCGGGCAAGCAACGCCAGCGGCGATTCCGCGACCGCCATGACCAGCGCCCGCACCCTGCCCAATGCGCCTGCCGCGCCGACCGGCTTGACCACCAGCGGCATCACCGCGAGCGCCATCACCCTGAACTGGTCGCAATCGACCGGCGCCACCGCCTACAAGGTGCGCAAAGACAGCGACGACTGGCAGACCTTGGGCAATGTGACGACCTACACCTTCAGCGAGCTCAGCGCGGGGACGAGCTACAGCCTGCAAGTCCGCGCCAGCAACGCCGGCGGCGATTCCTCGGCGGCTTCGCTCAGCCGCGTCACGCTGCCAGCTGCGCCAACGAGCTTGAGCGCCAGCGGCATCAGCGACGACAGCATCACCTTGGAATGGACGAAGTCGGACGGCGCCACCGGCTACAAGGCGCGCAAAGACAGGGGCGACAGCTGGACAACGCTCGAAGATGTGGATGAGTATGAATTCACCGGTTTGACCGCCAACACGGCATACACCTTAGAAGTGCGAGCGAGCAACAGCAGCGGCGATTCCACGGTGGCTTCTATCAGCGCCACCACCTTGGTCAGCGCGCCGACCAGCTTGAGCACCAGCGACATCAGCCAGACCGAAATCACCCTGAGCTGGACGAAATCGACCGGCGCAACCACCCACAGGGTGCGCAAAGCCAGCGGCGATAGCTGGACGGATGCCGGCGATGTGAATACATACACATTCACCAACTTGACAGCCGATACGGAATACACCCTGGAAGTCGTTGGCAGCAACAGCAACGGCGATTCCGCAACCGCCTCTGTCACAGTCAGCACCTTGCCCAATGCGCCAGCCACGCCGACAGCATTGACCACCGGTGGCATCACGCAGACCAGCATCACGCTGTCCTGGACGAAATCGCCCGGCGCGACATATTACAAGGTCCGCGTCGGCACAACCGGCAACTTCACAACGCTCGCTGATATCTCCACCTATACCTTCACAAGTTTATCCGCGTCGACCGCATACACCTTGCAAGTGGTGGCAGGCAACAGTGGCGGCGAATCCAGCCCCGCGCAAACCAGCGCCACCACCAACGATGTGCCGCCGCCGCCCGCGCCAGCCGCGCCGACGTTGTTGAATACCAGCGGCATCACCCAGAGCGCCATCACCCTGAACTGGACAAAATCCAACACAGCCACCGCCTACAAGGTGCGCAAAGACAGCGATGACAGCTGGACAATTCTGGAGGATGTGGCGACTTACGAATTCACCGGCTTGTCGGCCGATACGGACTATACGCTGGAAGTCGTAGCGAGCAACGCTGGCGGCGATTCCGCGGCGGTTTCAATCGACGCCAGCACCCTGCCCAATGCGCCAGCCACGCCGACCAGCTTGAACACCAGTGGCATCACCAAAACCACAATCACCCTGAACTGGACGCAATCGGAAGGCGCTACCGCCTACAAGGTGCGCAAGGACAGCAATGACAGCTATACGCCGCTGGGCGATGTGGCGACTTATATTTTCACAAACTTGACACCCAACACAGGATACACCTTGGAAGTCGTGGCGAGCAACACTGGCGGCGATTCTACGGCGGCAACGATCAGCGCCACAACCCTGCCCAATGCGCCAGCCACGCCGACCAGCTTGAGCACCAGCGGCATCAGCGATTCCGCGGTCACGCTGGAATGGACGAAATCGACCAGCGCCACCAGCTACAAGGTGCGCAAAGCCAGCGGCGACAGCTGGACAGCCCTCGCAGATGTGGATGAATACGAATTCACCGGCTTGTC
>VXNO01000011.1:25645-26347 GCA_009840575.1 Chloroflexota bacterium
CCCTCGCAGATGTGGATGAATACGAATTCACCGGCTTGTCTGCCAACACGGACTATACGCTGGAAGTGCTGGCGAGCAACAGCAATGGCGACTCCGAAGCCGCTTCTATAGCTGCCAGCACCCTGCCCAATGCGCCAGCCGCGCCAGTGGGCGTGAACACCAGCGGCATCACCCAAAACAGCATCACTTTGAACTGGACGAAGTCGGCCGGGGCGACCAGCTACGATGTCAATGGCGGGGCGCTCAGCGGCTGGACGGATGCTGGCGATGTAAATACGTACACATTCACGGGCTTGTCCGCCAGCACAGCCTATACCTTGCAAGTACGGGCGAGCAACGCTGGCGGCGATTCCGCGGCGACATCGATCAGCGCCACCACCAACAATACGCCGCCGCCACCCGCCCCAGCCGCGCCGACCAACTTGAGCGCCAGCGCCATCAGCCAGACCGAAATCACCCTGAGCTGGGCGCAATCGACTGGTGCGACCAGCTACAAAGTGCGCAAGGACAGCGGCGATCTCTGGACGAATGCGGGCAATGTGGCGACCTATACATTCACCAGCTTGACCGCCAACACGCAATATACGCTGGAAGTTGTGGCGAATAATGCCGGCGGCGATTCTTCGGCTGCCTCCGTCAACGCCAGTACCCTGCCCAATGCGCCAGCCGCGCCGACCAGCTTGACCACCAGCGCCATCAGCC
>VXNO01000011.1:26357-57361 GCA_009840575.1 Chloroflexota bacterium
ACCCTGCCCAATGCGCCAGCCGCGCCGACCAGCTTGACCACCAGCGCCATCAGCCAAAACAGCATCACTTTGAATTGGACGCAGTCGGCCGGCGCGACCAGCTACGATGTCAATGGCGGCACGCTCAGTGACTGGACAGATGCTGGCAATGTGAGTACCTATACATTCACGGGCTTGACGGCCAACACGCAATATACGCTGGAAGTGCGGGCGAACAACACCGGCGGCGATTCTTCGGCTGCCTCCGTCAACGCCAGTACCCTGCCCAATGCGCCAGCCGCGCCGACCAGCTTGAACACCAGTGGCATCACTCAAGCCAGCATCACATTGAATTGGTCAAAATCAGCGGGGGCGACATACTACAAAGTCCGCCAAGGCACGACCGGCGCGTTCACAGAGCTGGCGGATGTCTCTAGCTATGCCTTCACGGGCTTGAGCGCGTCGACCAGCTACACCTTGCAAGTGCTGGCGGGCAACAGTGGCGGCGAATCGGCTGTCGCGCAGCTCAGCGCCACCACCAGCAATGTGCCACCGCCGCCTGCGCCAGCCATGCCATCGGGTTTGTCCACCAGCGGTATCACCCAAACAGCCATCACCTTGAATTGGTCGGCATCGACCGGCGCAACCGGCTACAAAGTGCGCAAAGACAGCGGCGATACCTGGACGAATGCGGGCAATGTGTTGACATATCAATTCACGAGCTTGACAGCCAACACGCAATATACCCTGGAAGTTGTGGCGAATAATGCCGGCGGCGATTCTTCGGCGGCTTCAATCAGCGCCACCACCCTGCCCAATGCGCCAGCCGCGCCGACCGGCTTAAGCGCCAGCGGCATCACCCAGACCGCGATCACCCTGACCTGGACGCAATCAGCTGGCGCGACCAGCTACGAAGTCAACGGCGGCGCGCTCACCGGCTGGACAGATGCCGGCAATGTCGCCACCTACACCTTCAGCGGCTTGTCCGCCGACACACAATATACGCTGGAAGTGCGAGCGAGCAACAGCGGCGGCGTATCCTCGGCGGCCAGCACTACCTCGCGGACGCTGGCGCAGCAGGCGAACACTTTGGCCAGCCCCTCGGGCGTGAATGCCAGCGACATCACGACGGACAGCATCACCCTGAACTGGACGCAGAACAGCGCCGCTACCAGCTACGAGGTCAACGGCGGCGCGCTCACCGGCTGGACAGATGCCGGCAATGTCGCTACCTACACCTTCAGCGGGCTGACTGCCAACACGCAATACAGCCTGCAAGTCCGCTCCAAAGACAGCCAGCGCACCTCCGCCGCCGTTTCCGTATCCGCCCAGACAGCGGCGCAGACAGTCGACGCGCCCCAGAATGTGCAGGCCACCGATATCAGCCCATCGCAGATTACCCTGGAATGGACTGACCCGGTTGAATCCCAGAGCTTGCAGATGCAAGCCGCGATGAATTATCAAGTTCAAGGCGGCATGGTGTCCAGCTGGTCCAGCATTGGCGATGTCAACAGCTACACATTCACTGGCTTGAGCGAAAATACGCAGTACAACCTGCAAGTGCGGGTGGAGCGGAACAGCGTATACTCGCCGCCAGCCGAGATTGCAGCGCGAACGCAAAGTTCGATTTCGGCAAACCCCGGTCAGCGATCGGGGCAAGTCAGTAATCGCGACTCCAGCGATTCCAGAATTGTCAGAGGCTCCGGTGATTCCAGAGGCTCCGGTGATTCCGGTAGTTCCAGCGATCCTGGCAGCTCCAGCCCGACCGTCATCGTCAGCGAGCCGAGCGTGCCGAGCGGACCCGCCTTCAACTGCAATGCCGAACAGAGAGCCATGATCGCAATCAGCCCGCAGCCGCCAGGACTGCATGTACAATGCGTCGGCCCCAATGGCATTGGCAACGCGGAGGTGGTTGCGCGCGGCGTTGTCATGGGCGTGGATGTCTGGGGCTGGGTGCGTGACTTCGAAGTCTGCTTCAAGCCAGCGGGCAATGTGGTCTTCCTGGATGCCGCTTATTCCCCGCGCATACTGACGCAAATCAGCCTTTACAGCCGCGCTGGCATGACCTGCACGCAGATGAATCGCCCTGGCACCTTGGCGCTTCTGAGCGAGCCGGGCAGCGCCCTGCCGGTAGTCGCCGAGCCCACGGCCACGCCGGTTGTTGTTCAGTCGCCAGCCGCGTTCAGCAATTGCCAGGTGCAGCCCATCGATTTCATCAACTTCCGCGTCACGCCGGGCGGGCAGATTATCAGCATCCTGGCACCGGGCATCACCCTGACAGCCTATGAAAAACAGGGCGACTGGTACAATGTGGACTTCTACGGGCGGCGCGGCTGGCTGCATGCGGACTATGTAACGCCGATCGGGAACTGCGGCTAAGACAGCGCGGTTCCCCCACCCAAAAATCCCTCGCTCCCGCGTCACAACTCGCTGGGTCTTGCCGCTCGTCTGTGGTTACAATCTGGCGCGCACCGGGAGGCTGGAATGGCGCTTTTTTGGGCGGGCATCATCTTGTTTGGCGGCAGCATCGTACAGGGCGCGATCGGCTTTGCGCTGGGCATGATCGCCGTGCCGCTGCTGGTCGAGGCGGGCTACAGCTTGTCGCAGGCGGTGGCGCTGACCACCCTGGCCATCGGCATTCAGGTGGCTTTCGGCGTCTGGCAACTGCGCGAGCATATCCCCTGGGGCGATGTCAAACTGGCGGCGCTGCTGCGTTATCTGACCGTGCCACTGGGCATCGGGCTGCTGCTGCATATCGAGAATATGGACGCCAATGCCGTCAAACGCCTGGTCGGCTGTGGCCTGCTGCTGGGCCTGTGCTTGCGCATGCTGGCGCGTGGACAAAAAGCGCGCGATTTGCCCCTGCCGATTTCTGCCGCCGCCTTTGCATTGAGCGGCATCTTGCAGGGACTGGTCGCCATGGGCGGTCCGCCGCTGGTGCTGTGGATGACTACGCGCAGCTTTCGGGCAAATCAGGCGCGGGCTTTTACCAAGACGCTTTTCCTGTTGAATGCGCCGCTGCAAGTGCTGCTGCTGCTCTGGCTATCACAAACCATGAGCGCGCATATGCTGGGCACGGCGCTGCTGCTGACACCGCTGATCTTCGCAGGCACGACGATCGGCCTGCGCATCGGCAACCGCTTGTCCAAAGCGCGCTTGAATGCGATCGCGCTGGCGCTGCTCGTCCTGATCGGCTTGAACGCCATTTTCTAGTGGTCCGCTGTGGAGAGGCAACATGGATGATCGCCAGGCGCTATCTTTCAGCCGCGAAGACATGCGCGAAATCGGTTATGCCGTCATCGACTCGCTGCTGGTCGAAGCGGGCGCTACAGCTTGTCGCAGACGGTGGCGCTGCTGATGGCGATCGGTCTGAACGCCATTGTCTAGTTGATGGCGGTAGAGAGGCGACCATATTCCCTTGAATGATCCTTAAACTTTTCGCTCCGCATGAGTTCTGCGGGTATATGCTTGACATAGAGATTTCCGGTGCCTGAGCAACAACTACTCGAGCGTGACAGATCCCAAATCGACTTCACGCTGGAACTCAAGCCCAGAGCGGATGATTGTACCGGGCACGCTCTTGCGAGTCGCATAGTTGTAGACTATCAGCCTTGCATCGTAGTCGCCTGGTGGCAAAGCAGATGCATCAACACGGAAACTTTGCAGCTCTTTTCTATCGATGACTTGGTCGTATCCCAAGACTCGTTTGCCATGCGCGCCGATCAGCTGCAATGAGAAAGAATGTGTATCTTCGGGGAAACGACTCCAAAGAAAAAAGAGGCGGAGAGTCGCGTCGGCGCTTTCCAGCAGCAGATTGCCAAGCCTTGCGCCGTTATCGTAGTCTACCAGCGCCGGCCGGCGGCTCAAGACGAGTTCACAGGGATAGCCTTGCCGCAGCAACACCTCCAAGTGTGGCTCAAATTGATCAGTAAATGTTCCGCAGTTACGGAAGTCTTGCCTGAGCCAGTCGCGTAAAGCCTGCGGAGTTGCGTCAGCCTGCTCATTCAATCGCGACACTAGCGCTATAGCCGTGGAGTCACTGAGCAGTCCATCCAGATAAGCGCGACGATGACTTCTGGTCAAATCTATGCGCATTTGGCTGAAGGGCATCCGCCAAGTGATCGGGGCATCGCCAATTGTAGTGATGGTTGCCAAGCTGGTTACATGTTGCAAGGCGCGTTCTTGCATTGACGGTCGGGCTAGAACGGGACTATTTATGCCCAAATTCGGGGGCTCACAAGCCAATTGCAGGTCTTCTACCAGATAGATGCGAGCGTATCGGTCCTCATACACAGATGGCACCGGAGCGAAACTCGCGAAATTCCCTTCATCCGCTGGCGTTAGCCCGTGATAGACGATATGCGTGAGTCCGTCAGCCCGTAGCTGGTCTGCCGCCTGTCGAAACGCATATTCGTTTTGATCTCTGCATTCGATTGTGGTGTCGTTTCGCCAAGCGCTCAGCAACAAGTTGCTGTCGATGTATGCATAACTTGCGGCAGGAGTGCGAGCGGCTGTGCCTTCGATATGAGGCAAGCCATGAAATGTCTGAAAATATCCGTATCGTTTGGACCCATTCCTGCCCATAGGCAGATGGATTAATCGGATGTCTACATCTATCCCCTGATCTTCTTCAATCAACCAATCAATCCAGCGCAGGGACTTGCGATCAGTTGTCACTTCCCAAGTCGATTCACCATAGTATTCGAAGCAAACGGCAAGCAGAATCAGCAATATTGCGGTGCTGCCAGCGCGGACAGATACATTGCGCAGCAGCCATTCCAAACAGCAACTGAAGAGCGCCGCGAAAGGCAGCAAGATCCCGATCTGGAAATTCGTAACGTCATAAAAGGCTCTCGTCAAAGCAGGAAACAATTGATCCAGAATATGCTTTGGCATCGGGATACCGTCGTACCGTAGACCGCCAACTACCAGTTTATTACCGAGACGCAAACAAAGAAAAACCAACAGTACAGCAAGGCAGGCGCATACAAAGCGATTCTCGTCAGCCAGAAGGCAATCAGCAGCAAAGGTATAGTGCCCAGATAGCCCACAGATCCTTTGAAGTGTCCGTTCGTTGCAAAGAAGCGCTGTTGCAGCTGTGATACTAAGGGATGACCAGCATTGACAAAAAACTTTAGTGCATCATAGCCAGTTTCTTGGCCGGCGTTCTTGTCCAGCGCCTCAGCCAATAGAGCGCGGTTGATGATCATCGGGTACAGGCGTGGCAGGCTGATGCTCCCCGCGACCAGCAGCAATAGCAGCGCCAGCCGCCACAAACGAGGCTCACGCCAGCGATTCGCGCCAAGAAACACCGCGCCAATGCCAAGCGTTATCAACAAACAGACCAGCGTATACAAACTCGTAAATGCCGTTAGTCCGACCAGGGTGCCAGCGAGCGCCGCCCAGCGCCAACTCCCATTCCGCAAAACACGTTCCAAGCAATAAAACGTCAGCGGAATCGTGGCGATAGTCATCAATTCCGGATGTGGCTCATGGCCCCGCACAAACGGGTGCAAGCCAAACACAACCGCGCCGGCGAGGGCGAACGCCGGGCGAGAGACGAGGCGCAATAATAACGCATACGCCGAGAGCAGGTTGATAGCGATGATCAACAAGTAAGTCAATGCATAGGCGTTGACAAGCGGCAACACTTCTTGCAGCGAGCCGAAAACCAGCATGTGTGGCAGGCTGAAATTGTGGTAAGCCAGCGACATGCCTTGTGGATAGAACAACTTGTCGGTATGAAAGAAATTGGCGCGTCCAGCCAACACTTCTCCGCCGTACCATGCATCCCAATATTTCATGAATATATCGGAGGGGGCAGCCGGGCCACGAAATGATCCCGAATCCAGCAAGAAATCAACTGTGGGCTGCGTCATCACCAGCACGGCGACCGGCGCAAGACAAATAAGATAAAGATGCCGCCGCAAGCTATTGGCAAGACGACGCAATGCCACCGGCGCAGATTCATGCATAGAGCGACGATTCCCCACTTGTGCTTTTAAGTTGGCACCTGGCATTTGCGACATTCCTGCCGGTACCCTCGACTTGCCACGCTACATTGTACGCGCCAATTCCGCGCCTTGAAAGTGTAGATGAGCTTCAAAGTCTTCGAGCTGGACGCCAGAAGCGAGGCGATCGCGCAGGGCTTTGCCAATGCCGAACTGGCCGAGCGGCTGCTGCGCGAAGCTGGCTGCTGGGAGATCGTCACGCCGGCGCAGATGGCCATCGTGACATTCCGCTACATCCCAGCCAATAGCGATGCGGCGCTGGCTGATGAAATCACGCATAGGCTGGTGGGGCGGTTGCTGGAGGACGGCAGCGCATTCGCCAGTGGCACTCGGCTGCGCGGCAGACCGGTCATGCGTATGTGTACGAATAACCCGCGCACCACAACCGCCGATTTGCGCCAGACCATCGCCATCATGGGGCGGCTGGCGGCGAATTTGGAGAAGCAACTGCGCGAGTCACCCGCCACCGACTGACCGGCAACGGTTGTAAATGCTGTCTGTACTAGCCCGCGATACTTGCTACACTAATGGCGCTTCGCCGTCGCTGAGGGAATCTGCCTGTGGATCTTGCTCTGCTAGCTTTATCGCTGGTTAGCTTCTTGTTCATCGCCCTGGCTGCGCATCGCATCGGGCAGTTGGTGTCGTATTTCCAATTGCCGCTCATCACCGGCTACTTGGTCGCGGGCATCTTGGCTGGTCCTTTCTTCTTCCACTTTGTCGCCAGCGCGGATGTCGCCTCGCTGCGCTTCCTGGATGAGACGGCGCTGGCATTTATCGCCTTCGCGGCTGGCAGCGAGATGGCGCTGGATGAACTGCGCGGGCGTTTTCGCAGCATCGGCTGGAATACGCTGACGCAGATCGTGGCTGTCTACCTGATGACGGGCGCGGCGATTATGCTGCTGGCTGAGCAAATCCCCTTCATGCGCGATTTATCCACCGCGGGCAAGCTGGCGGCGGCGATTTTGGGTGGCACGATCCTGGCGGCGCGCTCGCCTTCTTCCGCCATCGCCATCATCAACGAGATGCGCGCTCGCGGTCCGTTCACCAAGACCATACTGGGCGTCACGCTGGTAAAAGATGTGCTGATTGTCGTACTCTTCGCGCTCAGCACCTCTATCGCGGCAACCTTGCTGGTCGGGCACGCATTTGACCTCGGCTTCATCATCCTGGTTACCTTTGAATTGCTGGCTTCTATTGGCTTGGGCATTATGGTCGCCCAGTTGATGGGGCTGGTGCTGCGCGCGCACTGGGGGGACGAGCTGAAGATCGCCCTGCTGCTGCTGATTGGCTATATCGTCTTCGCCGCAGCTGCCGAGCTGCGCGATTGGAGCTATGAGAACCTGCCCGTTAAGCTGCTTTTCGAGCCGTTGCTGATCTGCATGGTGGCGAGTTTTTGGCTGACCAATCGCACGCCCTACCGTAGTGAACTGCGCCACCTGCTGCACAGGGTGCGCACGCCGGTCTTTGTCATATTTTTTACGCTGATCGGCAGCTCGTTGGATATCGGCATTGTCTTGGGTCTGTTGCCGGTGACTTTGGCGCTCTTCGCCACGCGCCTGTTGGCTTTGTTCATTGGCGCTTACCTGGGCGGCAGCCTGGCGAATGACCCGCCACAATTCAAGCGCCTGGCGTGGATGGGTTACATCACGCAAGCGGGCGTCGCGCTGGGTTTGGCAAAAGAAGTCGCCATCAGCTTCCCGGAGTTGGGCGCGGGCTTCACGACGCTGATGGCTGGCGTGATCGTCGTCAGCGAACTATCAGGACCGCCATTCTTCAAGTTCGCCATTCGTCTGGTGGGCGAGTCGCATCTGCCAAAAGATATCCGGGATGATGAAATCCTGGATGTGGTCATCGTCGGCATCGAGAATCAATCGCGGCAACTGGCGGAGCGCTTGCTCGAGCATGGCTGGCGCGTCAAGTTGCTGGATATCGACAAGTCGCATGTCTCCAGCGCCGGCGATAGTGGGCTGCGTAAAGAGCGCTGGCTGCCACAGATCAGCGCGGAGAGCCTGGCGCAGGCTATCGAGCCCAAGACCGAAGTGGCGGTCACATTGCTGCCCAATGATGAAGACAGCTTAAAATTGTGCCAGATTCTGTATGAGGATTTCGGCATCACCCGCCAGATCGCGCGCTTGCATGATTACATGTTGGTGGACGATTTCCGCGAGCTGGGCGTGCATGTGCTGCACCCGGAAAATGCCATGGTGCACCTGCTGGATCACTTTGTGCGCGCGCCACAACTGGCGACCATCGTCTTTGAAGATGACCCCGAGCACGATGTCATCCAGGTGACCATCACTGACCCAAGTGTGGATGGCTTGCACTTGCGCGAGTTGATCTTGCCCGATGATGTGCTGGTGATGGCCATCGGCCGGCGCGGGCATTCCATCGTGCCGCACGGCTATACCAACCTGCACCTGGAAGACGAGCTCACGCTGATTGGACCCACCGACAGCTTGGAAGAAGTCGCCTTGAAGCTGGGTTATTGATGCGCCGCGCGCGTCCTGCCAGGTAAGACTGGCTAGCCTGCAATCATCCAAATAGCGCAGCGATCAATTGACTTTCGCCCCATAGAAAGGACAGACACAATGCAGCGGCTGCCTATCGCGATTATCGGCGCAGGACCCATCGGCTTGGCGGCGGCGGCGCACCTGCAGGAACGCGGCGAGCGCCCCCTCATGCTGGAAGCTGGCGCGACAGTCGGCGCGAATGTGCGGCAATGGGGGCATGCGCGCATGTTTTCGCCTTGGGAGTTCAATGTGGATGCCGCCTGCCGCCGCTTGCTGGAATCTCAAGGCTGGCTGATGCCGCCGGCTGAGGAACTGCCCACCGGCGCGGAGCTGGTCGCGCGTTACTTGCAGCCGCTCGCCGAGCTGCCGGCCATGCGCAAGGTCATTCGCACCGGAACGCGCGTCACCGCTATCAGCCGGGCGCAGCGCGACAAACTGAAAGACGCCGGGCGTTGGGCTGCCCCTTTCCGGCTGCGCTTGCAATTGGAAAATGGGCGCGAAGAGCAACTGCAGGCGCGAGCGGTGATCGACGCTTCGGGCAGTTGGCAGCAGCCGAACCCGCTGGGCGCGGACGGCATCCCCGCGCTAGGCGAGGCGCAGCTACAGGGCAGGATCGCCTACGGCCTCCCGGATGTGCTGGGCGCGGCGCGTGAACGGTATGCGGGCAAACGGGTGGCTGTGGTGGGCAGCGGGCATTCCGCCATTAACACCTTGCTGGATTTGCTGCGCCTGCGCGACGCTTCGCCCGCCACGGAAATCGTCTGGGCGCTGCGGGGGGATAACCTGCAGAAAGTCTACGGCGGCGGGGAAAATGACCAATTGCCGGCGCGTGGGCAGCTCGGCATGCGCATCCAGGCGGCGGTCGCGGCAGGCGCTTTGGAGATTGCCGCGCCCTTCCCCATCACGCGGGTCGCAGAAGTTGACAAAAAGCTGCAGCTCTACAGCGAGGAGAAATGGCTGCGCGTTGATGAAATCATCGTTTGCACTGGCGCTCGCCCCGATTTCAGCCTATTGCGCGAGTTGCGGCTAGATATCGACCCGGCTGTGGAAAGCGCGCGGACGCTCGCCCCTATGATTGACCCTAACCTGCACAGCTGTGGCAGCGTCCCGCCGCATGGCGAAGCAGAATTGCGCCAGCCAGAGCGAAACTTTTATATCATCGGCATGAAGAGTTATGGTCGCGCGCCCACCTTCTTGCTGGCGACCGGCTACGAGCAGGCGCGCTCGATCACGGCGGCGCTGTGTGGCGATTGGGCAGCCGCGCGGGATGTGCAGCTGCGCTTGCCTGAGACCGGCGTCTGCGTAACTGATTATCAAGACGACTGCTGTGCCGAGCCGGCGCTGCTGCCGCTGGAAGCCATTCCCATCGCGCTGGCTGAGAACCCGGTCGCCGCAGCCTGCTGTTGACGAGGAGAAAGGGAGGCGAGCCATGGCGCACCCCATGGTCGAGCAACTGCGCTTTACCCGCCGCGAATTTGTGCGCTGCCTGGATGGGCTGCGCCTGCAAGACGCCTATGTGCGGCACGGGCAGATGAATTGCATCAGTTGGACGATTGGGCATTTGGCTGACCATGAAAATCGCATTTTTGTCTTTCTGGGGCAAGGCAAGGTGATTCAGCCGCAGTTGCGCAAGATATGCAGCTTTGGCTGCCCGCCGTCGACCCCGAAGCTGGACGATATGTGGGCGGCTTGGCGCGAGGTAACGGCGAACGCGGATGTCTTTCTGGATACGCTGACCACGACAAAGCTGGTCGAACATTTCCAGTGGAAGGGACAGCCGCTGGACGAGTCCATCGGCAGCATGCTGCAGCGCGTCATTTACCATTACTGGTATCACCTGGGCGAGGCGCATGCCATCCGCCAGATGCTGGGCACGCGCGATCTGCCGCAGTTCGTCGCGCCCTTTGGCGATGATGCCGTGTATACGCCGCACTAAACCATGGTTGGCAAGGCGCGCATCGGCATCAGCACCAGCCTGAGCGGGAGCCAGCAGCGTCTCAATACGCATTACGCGCAGGCTGTCGAAGCGGCTGGCGGCATCCCCATCATCCTGCCCCTGCTGCGGTCGCTGGCGGCGGCGCAATCCCTGGCTGCGCTGCTGGATGGGCTGATTATCACGGGCGGGCCCGGCATCACCCGCGGCTTGATCGGCGCACTGCCAGAGGACCTGCCAGCGGTCGATCCCCAACGTGATACCAGTGATGAACTGGCTTTGCGCGCGATGAGCGAAAAACCCGTTTTGGGCATCTGCTACGGTATGCAGTTTATCAATGCCATGGCTGGCGGCAAGATATTCGGCGATGCCCAGACGCAGGCAGCGGCAATGGCGCACAGTCCTGAGCGCGGCGCTGATGAGCACCGCATCCAGATCGCTCCCGGCAGCCGCTTGCAGGATTTGTATGACGCGCCACAAATCACCACCAACAGCTATCACATCCAGGCGATTGCCGCTTTGGGCGCGGGCTTGATCGCCACGGCGCATGCGGATGATGGCGTCATCGAAGCGCTGGAATCAGCGGATGGGCGGCTGATGGGCGTGCAATTTCACCCTGAGCGCATGGGCGAAACAGGCTCCCCGCTTTTTGCCAATCTGGTGCGCCGCGCTATAGCCAGCCGATGAGCCGCGTCAGCCAGTTGCGCTGGATGTAGCCATGTTGGGCGTACCAGCTATAGGTATCGCGCAGGCTGGTTTCGATGTCAATCTGCGGGGGGCATAACTCCCGTTCCGACTTGCCGCCATCAAAGTAGACATACTTGCCGCCCAGTCGCGCTTGGTCGGCATCCAGCGGCGTGCTGATGCCCAGGCGGCGCAAGCCTTCAATGCTGCGCGCCGTCGGTTCCAGCAGCCAATCGGGCATCGTCAACAGCGGCGGACGCACATCACAGGCGCGGGCAATCAGCCGGAAGAAATCGCTATAGCTGAGGTTGGCGGCATTCAGGATATACCGGTCGCCGGCAGCGCCTTTTTTGACAGCCGCCAGATGGGCGCGCGCCACATCGCGGACATCGATGACCGCCAAGCCGCCGCCGCTGCTAGGCAGGAGCCACTGCCAACGCGCTGTTTCTATCACGAAGCTGCCGCTGATGGCGTTGAGGTCGCCGGGTCCGATGATGACAGTCGGGTTGACCGTAACGACATCCAAGCCGCCCGCCACGAACTCGGCAGCGACCGCTTCGGCTTGTTGCTTGGTATAGGCATAATAGAATTGCTGGGGGCGCAGGTTGAAGGCGGTGTCTTCATCAGCAAGCGCCCGGCCCGGGCGGATGCCAATTGCCGAGGCGCTGCTGGTGAAGATGACGCGCGGGACGCCGGCTTGCTGCGCCGCCGCCAGCAGGTTGCGCGTGCCTTCCACGTTGATGCGCCACAGGGCTTCACGATCCGAATCTTTCCAATAATCGGCTTTGGCAGCGACATGGAAGACGACATCGCAGCCAGCGCAGGCAGCTTCTAAAGCAGCGACATCGTCGAGGTCACCTGGCAGCGCCTCAAAGGGTAAATCAGCGATGAGCCGCAGCTTGGCTGGCGAGCGATAGAGCGCGCGCGCCGTATGCGATTCCGCCAGCCACTGCCGCAGGATATGCGACCCCAAAAAGCCGGTCGCGCCGGTGATGAGCGCGAGCATTTCCCGCCCTCCTAAAGCGCGATCAAGCCGCGTTGTGTGGCGCGCACCACCGCTTCGGTACGGCTCTGCGCATTCAGCTTGCTCATGATCGCGTTGACATGATACTTGATGGTATGCGGGCTGATGTCCAACTGCTGGGCGATAGCGCGGTTGGTCAAGCCAGCCGCCAGCAAGTTTAGCACTTCTCGTTCGCGCGCCGTCAAGGGGTTCAGCGCATCTTCAACGGCGCTCGGCGCGGTGGCAGCCAAGAGATGGCTGAAGTCCGCCGCCAGCACAATCAAGCCAGCCAGCAGCGCATCAACCGCAGCCATGATTGCCTCAGCAGCGCTCGTCCGCGGCAACAAGGCAAAACAGGGGAATTGCCGCGCCGCCAAGAGCGCCGCCGCCAGCGCCTCGTCATCCGCGTTCGCCAGCATCAGCAGCGGCAAGTCGCCATCGATGTCGTAGAGCCGCGCGATTGCCTCTCCCGCGTCCCAACCCAAATCGACCACCAGCGCATCGGGCGACAGGCTTTCAAGGGCAGCCGCCAGTTGCTCGCTGGCGACGCGCGCCAGGATGTGGCAGCCGCCTTCTGCCAGCAGCGCCGCCAAGCCCGTGCGCGCCAATGTATCGTCAGCGGCAATCAGCAGACGGGGTTCCAGCGAATCATGCTCCATAGTCCATAGGGTAGCAGAGCGCCAGTCCCTGGGGCAGCCCTGTCCAACGCGCCCTGCCATGTTGGAAGCGCCTAGCCTTTGCGCTACAATTGACTTGTGTGCAACCGCTGGACAGCCCAGGCATGATAAAGTACTTCCAACGCCGCCTCCTGCAAGCCATCCCCACTTTCTTCGGTGTAACGATCTTGTCCTTCCTCATCATTTTGTCCGCGCCGGGCGACCCCGTCGCCATGATTGCCTATTCGCCAAATCCATCGCCAGAAGCGATCGAGGCGCAGCGCCGCCAGTTGGGCTTGGATCAGCCACCGCTGCTGCAATATGTATATTGGTTGATTGGAAACGACTGGACGTTGATTGATATTGACGGCGATGGCGTGGGCGAGACGCCAGGCGAGCGGCTGGGCTTGTTGCGCGGGGATTTGGGCATCTCGATCAAACAGCGCCGCCCGGTGACCCAGTTGATTGTGCAGCGCATCCCGGCCACGCTGCGGCTCGGTGTGGCTGCGCTGGTCATCGGCTATGGCATTGGCGTTGGCTTGGGGGTGCTGGCGGCGGTTTTTCATCGCACCTGGGTCGACCAGCTCATCCGCGTCCTGTCGGTGATAGGCAATGCGGTGCCGGCATTTTGGCTGGGCTTGCTGTTGATCATTATCTTCGGCGTGCAGCTTGACCTCTTGCCAATCAGCGGCATGCGCAATATCACGCAGCGCGGACCGCAGAGCGTCGGCGATGCCCTGCGTTATATGATCATGCCGGTGTCAGTGCTTTCCTTGAATACGGTTGCTTTCATCTCGCGCTTCACACGCACGCAAGTGCTGGAAGTCTTGCAGCAAGATTTCATCCGCAGCGCCTATGCCAAGGGTCTGCCCACGCGCGCGATTTGGTTCCGCCATGCCCTGCGCAACAGCCTGCTGCCGGTGGCGACATTTTTTGGTCCATCCATCGGCACGTTGCTGGCGGGCGCGGTCATCATCGAGCAGGTCTTCCAGTGGCCCGGCATGGGCAAGCTGATTATTGACGCGGTGTACTCGCGGGATTATCCGCTGGTCATGGGCTCGGTGGTGGTCGCGTCGGTGATGTTTATTGCGGGCGTTCTGCTCTCCGACCTTTTGTATGCCATACTCGATCCGCGTATTCGCCTGGAGTAAGTCAACTTGACGAGTCACGCCCCCATCGCCCAGATCGACACGGCGCGCGCCAAGCGGCAATCGCGTTCGTTTTGGCGAGACGCCGGCGGCTTCATCCTGCGCGACCGCCTGACTGTCTTTGCCATCGCCGTATTACTGTTGGCGACGCTTGTCTGTTCGCTTGCGCCGATTGTGCTGGAGCGCGTTTTTAACCTGGAAGTGAACGACACCAACATCCCCGATCGCTTCAAGCTGCCCGGCGAAGACGGCTATGTGCTAGGCACAGACCAACTGGGGCGCGACCAATTGCTGCGACTGATTTACGGCGGGCGGGTCTCGCTGACCATCGCCTACCTCGCCAGCGTCATGACCGTGACCATCGGCGTCAGCCTGGGCTTGCTGGCTGGCTATTATGGACGGACAGTCGACGACCTGATTTCCTGGGGCATCAACACGCTCAGCGCCATCCCGCCGCTCTTCCTGCTGCTGATTGCGGCGGCGGTGTGGGAGCCTTCGACCGAGGCGCTGGTGCTTATGCTGGCGGCGCTGGGCTGGGTGGGGACGAGCCGACTGGTGCGCGGGGAAGTGCTGTCCCTAAAAGAGCGCGATTATGTCGTAGCGGCGCGGGCGTTGGGCGCGAGCGACTTGCGCATCCTGGCATCGCATATCTTGCCCAATGTCTTCCCCATTGTGATGGTTACCATGACCATCATCGCCGGCAATTTGATCCTGACCGAATCGGGCTTGAGCTATCTGGGCATGGGCATCCAGCCGCCAACGCCGACCTGGGGCAATATGCTGACGGATTCGCGCAGTTTTCTGGTGACAGGCGTGCACCTCATCGTCATGCCGGGCATCTTGATTATGATCACGGTGCTCTGTTTCTACCTGGTCGGCGATGGCTTGCGCGATGCCTTGGATCCGCGCCGCTATCAGCAGTAGCCTCCAGGCAGAGTCTGTGGGCGCTGCCGACAACGATTTTGGGAAAAATGGATAGATGATGTTGGCTCGGATCCTGCTCGTCGCAAAACGCCGTAGACTCATGCAGAAGCTAAAGTCATTTCATACCAAATATCACAGTGAAGAGCTCGGAAGGGCAATGGCTCGCTCTGAAAGAGAATATGACCGCGAGTATCATCACAAAGAATTGCACAAGGCTATCCGGCGACTTTGCGATAGCAAGAATATAACGCGCGAGGATTTAAGCTTAGTGGAAGACGATTTGAATGCCTATATCAATCGACTGGTGCAAGCAGCATACGAAAAAGAATCGCAAAAGTTGAAAGTGCGTGAGTTTGTCGATACCCGCATCAAAATCAAGCGGATAGGCGGCAGCGAACCGAGCGACAGCCTGCTGCCTGGCGAGGCAAAATACCGACAATTCTTCTAATCGGCGCTGTTCAAAATAAAAAAGGGGCGACCCAAAGAGCCGCCCCCAAACATTCCAGACTTTGAGGATAGCGAAACTAGCCCTCAAGCGTCCACTTGTGAATGTCGGCGGTGTAGCCGTAGAAGACCCAGAAGGCGGTCGGCTCGAAGCCTTGGACGCGCTTGGTCGCCGTCTGCCAGATGTTGGGCACGAAGGTCCAATCGTAAGCGACATCTTCGTGGGTGATGCGCTGGATCTCTTTGTAGAGTTCGCCGCGCTCGACCGGATCACAACCGGGCAAGGTGCGCGCCTGGTCGATTAGCTCGTCGACTTCCGGATTGATATAAGAACTGGTGTTGCTGCCGCCGGGGTTAGCGCCGTTATCCTGTGGGCTATAGATGATGCCCATGAAGTCGTTGGGGTCGGGAGCGCCACCCGTGCCGCCACTGTTGCTCATGGAAGTGCCGTCGTGCTGCTGACCGAACAAGACTGTGCTGAGGTAATTCGCCCATTCGACCAGCTCGACAGTGACTTCAACGCCGATATCCTTGAGCTGATCCTGCGCGATGAGCGTGGTAGTGGGAAACATAGTGAGGATATCGCTGTAAGGGATGTTGAGAGTCAGCCGTTGTCCGTCTTTCTCGCGGATGCCATCACCGTCTTCATCGACCCAGCCAGCTTCTTCCAGCAATTGCCGGGCGGCGTCAGGATCATAGGGATAGGGTTCAATGTCGGTGTTGTAGGCGGCGGCGTGATAGGGATTGACCGCGCCAACCAGACGGGTCCCACCCTGATCGCCACCCATCGTTGCCAGGATGTCGAACTTGTTGTAGCCCATGGCGATGGCTTTGCGCACATTGACATCGGTGAGGATGGGATGCGGGGGCTGGTCCTGGCGGTTGCCATCGGCGTCAAACGCGGCTGTCGGCTGGGTCGGGTCCGCCCAGTTCAAGCTCATGAACTTGACCGACATCTGCGGGAAGATATGCCATTGCAAGTTGCTGGTATCGGCGATCTGGGCGAAGATATCGCCGTGTAGATAGGTGTAATCAATCTCGCCGGCTTGCAGCGACTGCGCCGCCAATTCGTGTGAGCCAACATTGCGATTGATCAAGTAGGGGATGCCGACCGCCCCCCCCCACCAGGTGGGATTGGCATAATAGCTCTGGAACTCAGCCGGCTCGTAGGCGTCCATGATGTAAGGTCCACCGCTGATTTCAAGCGGGTTGGCGGTGATCTCGCCAGTCTTGAAATCGCTGAAGTCAGCTTCGAAGCGGTGCGCCGGCATGAGGCGCGTGCCACCCAATTCGGCAAAGACCGTGCAATCCGGCTCGCTCAAGACAACTTTGAAGGTCTTGTCGTCAACCACCTCGACGCCCTCGACATTGGCAAAGTCAGCCGCGCGCCAGGAAGCCACCTCGGGCGACTTGATGGCGTCAACGACAAATTTCATGTCATGCGAGCTGATGGGCACGCCATCGCTCCAGTTGGCGTCTTCGCGGATGTGGAAGGTGTAGGACAGTCCGTCGTCGCTGGCTTCCCAAGTCGTTAGCCCGGGGATGGGGTCATAGGTCTGCGGGTCGATTTCGTAGGGCTTGGGCCAGAGCAGGCTGTAGGCTTGGAAGGAAGCGCCATCGCTGCTGAGCACGGGGTTGAAGGTGCTGACATTGCCAAAGCCACGGATGACAATCGTCTCGGAGTCCTGCCCGAGCGCCAGTGGCGCGGCAAGCGCAAGCAGCAGGACCAACAATAAGGTGAGCAATCGCATGGTTTATCTCCTTTTCATCTGTGTGATATGGGGCGCAGTGTTCCGCTCCACAATTTGACTATATCAGTTTTGGGCGGGCAATGCGAAAAGCAGGCACTTGCAGGGCAACAAGATTTTGGGCGCTGTCGCCTTTGCGCGTTCGCATTTGGCCTTCCTTTCACTTAATTTTGATGCGATTGCCTTGGTGTACTCTGTGTTAAATCATTCCAGCATCTGCCGATACACCGCCACGGTCGCTACCGCGGTGCCCGCGTCTGTGAAATGCGCTTCAAAACGCGCCCGCCCTTTCTCCCGCAGTTCCTCGCGCAGTTCGGGCTGTCCGCGCAATTTTCGCAGCGCATCCGCCAGCGCCTGATGATCGCCCTCTGGCACAAGCAAACCCGCGCCGCCGATGACGCCGGGGATAGCGCCGCTGTCGCTGCCGATGACGGGGACGCCGCTAGCCATGGCTTCGACCAGGACGCGCCCGAATTGCTCTTTCCAATTTTTGCGCGTCAAGGACGGCAGGCACAGCGCGTCCAGTTGATGATATTCGGCGGGCAATTGCGGCGAGGGCAACTGCCCCAGGAAGGTAAGCCGCTCGCCGATGCCCAGCTCCTGCGCCAGCCGCTCCAGCGCCGCGCGTTGCGGTCCGCCGCCGATGATGCGCAGCCGCCATTCGCCCGTCAGTTGCGCCGCCGCTCGCAGCAAAAGTTGCGCGCCTTTTTCTGGCACCAGCCGCCCGATGTAGCCGATGGTGAAGGGGCGCGGGGGGTTCGATTTGGACGGGCGAAATAGCTGTGGCGAAGTGCCAAATTGCGGGATAACCGCCAGCCGACCGCGGTAGCCTTTGGCGCGCAGTACGCCAGCGGCATCGTCTGTGCCGGCGAGGGCGCAATCGGCATGGCGCAACGTCCAGCTTTCGCCCCAGTTGAAGGGTGGCGGATAGCGGCGCAGGATATTCTGCCAACTGAAAAACAGCGTCTTGGCTCCACAGCGACGCGCCAGGCGCAGCGCCTGCCAGGTCGCCAAGTTGTAGGGTTCTTCGTCGATATGAACGATCTGTGGCTGGAAGGCGCTTAGCTCCCGCCCCAGGGTCGGGTAGTGGTGCAGGTGAAAGTTGCCATTGAAGCGGATGGGAATGGCGCGCAGTTGATAGCTCTGCGTATGGCTGCGCTCCAACAGTTGCTCGCCGCGTTCGTCGCGCCAGCTAGGCGGTACCAAGGTCAGTAAGTTGACGCCGGCGCGGGCAATTGCCTCGAGCTTGCTCTGATATATGCCGACCAGGCAGGCTTTAGACAGCATCAAAACGCGCATGGTTGACTCGCTTGCCCGGTCAATTCAACTCAATGGGCGGCTCACCACAGCGCGCACTGGCATCATAGACGCGGAAGGACAGCTCCGGCAGCGCCAGCACGCCATAGGAACGGGAGCTGGCGCGGGTACATGGGAAGGTGTAGAGCGAGCCGGGGTTGACCAGGCAGCCCTGCGACGTGCGCATGTGCAGCGGCAGGTGCGTGTGCCCGGTCACCAGAACATCGGCTTTTAATGAGCGCAGCACCATAGTGAGGTAGGTGGTTGACAGGTGGTCGCGGTACATGCCCCACATATTGTTGCCGGGCTTGCCATGGCACATGAAGACGGACTTCCCAGCCAGTTCCCCGCGCCATTCCAGCGGCAAAGCGCGCACATAGTCCAGCGTCTCGCCAGCCAGGCTCTGCGCCCAGTCATCGTGGTTGCCGCGCACAGCGGTGATGCCATTTTGCCGCACCAACTGGACGACGCGCTCAGGCTCGGGCCCGCGCCCAACCAGGTCGCCCGCGCACAAGATGTGGTCGACTTTATGATGCTTGTCTAGGCGGTCGAGTACTTCTGACAGGGTCGCGTAATCCGCGTGCACATCCGATATGATTCCAACCTGCATCCCAAGATTATGCCCTAACCGGTCGCTAATGCCCCTATTATATGCCCAAAGCGCCCGCTTGTGTTGAGCAAAAGTTTATTTGTGCTTGGGTACTTCGGCATGGACTACTGTGCCGCGCTCGTCAAAGACGAAGCACTGTCCCTGCCACAGCGACTGCTCTCGAGGCACCGCCTCCAGATAGCGCAAGATGCCGCCGCGCAGGTGATAGACTTCATCAAAGCCACGCGCCAGGAGCAGGGATGTGGCTTTCTCGCAGCGGATGCCGCCTGTGCAGAAGAGCGCCACCCGCTTGTGCTGCCCGGCATCCAGCGCGCCTTCCAGGTAACGTGGCAGCTCGCTGAAGACTTCTGTGCCAGGGTTGAGCGCGCCGCGAAAGCTGCCCAACTCGACTTCATACTGGTTGCGCGCGTCGATGACCAGCACATCGTCCTGGCGGATGAGCGCATTCCAGTCTTCGGCTGCGATATATTCGCCGACATTTTTGCGCGGGTCGGCTACGGTGTTTTTGAACGTAACGATTTCTTTTTTCAGGCGCACTTTCATACGGCGGAAAGGAACGCTGCCGTGCCAGGCATTCTTGACTTCCAAGTCGGCAAAGCGAGCATCCTCGCGCAAGTGAGCTAGCACCGTCTCGATAGCCTTGTCCGCGCCAGCGATGGTCGCATTGATACCCTCTGCTGCCAGCAGGATGCTGCCGCGCACAGGAGCCGCCTGGCAGCATTGCAAGAGCGGCGCGCGCAATGCCGCATAGTCCGGCAGCGGCGTGAACTTGTAGAAAACGGCGATGCGGATAGGCGCGAACATGCCGCATAGTTTACCACCGCGTACACAGAAGTATAATCAAGAAAGTGATGCCGAAAATCTAGGAATGGATGTAGGGGCGGTACTTGGGTCGCCCGCCGTTTTCTGTGATGATTCTGGGCGAGCCAGCGCCTCGCCCCTACTCTAGGCCGGGGAATGGGGCAGGTCAAAAATCGCCGAGCAAGTATGCTATACTCACGTTTATGCGAATCGCCTTGAACGCGCACTTGCTTGCCAATGGTCCCAGCTACCGCGCGGCTGGGATTCACAGTTATATCAGCAACCTGCTGCGGCATCTGCCGGCGGCTGTTGAGGGCGATGATGACTGGCGCTTCGAGGCGCATGTCGGCGCGGGCAATACCGCCGCTTTTGATGGCATCCACATGGCGCGGGCTGGCGCGGATACCAGCAGCGCTTGGCGGCGCATCCTCTGGGAGCAGACACAGCAGCCACGCGAGTTGCGGGGCGTCGACCTGCATCACGCCATGGCTTTCGTCGCGCCCATTGTCCTGCCAGCGCCCATGGTGGTGACGGTCTATGACCTCAGCTTCATCCGTTATCCCGGGCGCATGAGCCCAGCCCGCCGCCATTACCTGCGCCTCATGACCAGCTTGACCTGCAAACGAGCCCGCCGCATCCTTGCCATCAGTCAGAGCACCGCCGATGATTTGCAAAAGGAGCTAGGCTTGCCCGCGCGCAAAATCGATGTAACGCCGCTGGGCTACGACAAGGCGCTCTTTTTCCCGCGCCAGCCCGCCGAAATCGACCATTTCCGCCGCAAGCACAGCCTGCCGGAGCGCTTTTGGCTATTCGTAGGCACGTTGGAGCCGCGCAAGAACCTCATGCTGCTACTGGAAGCCTACCGCCTGCTGGATAAAGACGCGCGGCTGCCCTTGATTTTGGGCGGGGGCGTCGGCTGGCGGGGCGAGCAAATCCTGGCGGCTATCGAGCAGATGGAGCTAAGCGACGCCGTCAAGCATGTGGGCTTCGTCCCTGCCGCCGACCTGCCGCTTTGGTACAATTGCGCCGAGGCCTTCCTCTATCCATCGATCTACGAAGGCTTCGGGCTGCCCGTGCTGGAGGCGATGGCTTGCGGCACGCCGGTGATCGCCTCCGATGTGGCCGCTCTCACAGAGATCGTGGGCAAAGCGGGCTTGTGCATCGCGCCTGACAATTTGGTGCGTTGGGCGGCAGCGCTGCAAGCTGTGCGCGAAGAAGACGAATGGCGCGAGACAGTCGGGCAATACGCCGCCCTCGGAGCCCAGCGCTATAGTTGGCAGCGAACGGCGCTGCTGACTGTGCGCAGTTACTTGTACGCCATGTTGGACAAAGACCCGCCACCGCTGGAAGACCAAGAGGATGCCAGCGATGCCAGTGAATGACCCCAGGGCAAAGCGTCACAATCGCCAGTCGAAAGGCGCAGCCCGATGAACATGAACCGCAATTTGTCCGAGCGACCGACAATTGAGCCGCGCTGGCTCTTCCCGTTGTTGGATATCGCGCTGGCTTTCTTCGCCTTTGCCCTGGCCTATGTGCTGCGCTATGAGCTGCAGATCATCCGCCCCGTGCTGGACCCCATTCAGCGCGATTTTGGTCCGTATATCCCTTATGCGGCGGTATATGCGCTGTTGATTTGGCTAAACTTCGAGCGCACTGGTCTCTACCGCAATATCGCCGGGCGCTCCTGGCTGGAAGAGGTCTACCTGATCGTCAGCGGCGTGGCTGTCTCTATCGTGCCTATCCTGGCGATGTTTTTCATCTTGCAGCCCCTGGTCACCAGCCGCCTGATGCTGATTTATGTGGCGGCGCTGACACTGCTGGCTTGCTCGGCATCGCGGCTGGCGCGGCGTTGGGTGCTGGCCTACCTGCGCGAGCGCGGCATCGGCATCCAGCGCGTGCTGATCGTAGGCATGAGCGAGGTGGGGCGCTCCCTGCTGGGCATCATGCTGGCGCGCCCCGACCTGGGCTATCGACCGGTCGGCTTTTTGGATGATGACGACCAGATCAGCGCGGCGGGCATGGGACGGGTCGAGGCTATGGGCGGCACCGACCGCCTGGGAGCGATCCTGGCGCGGCAAAATATCGAAACCGTCATTATCACTTTTGGCTGGAAGCATTATGACCGCATCCAGCAATTGACCGAAGTCTGCCGCGAAACAGGCACGGACCTGCGCATCGTGCCTGATATCCTGCAATTGAATATCCGCCAGGTGCAGGTGGAAAACCTGGATGGCATCCCGCTATTGGGCATCGGCGCGCACCACAGCTTTGGGCGCTTCAACCAGTTGCTGAAGCGCAGTGTGGATCTGCTGTTGGCGCTGCTCTTCCTGCCCCTTTGGGCGCTAGTTTGCCTGTTTGTTACGGTAGCGCTGGCTTTGGAAGGGCAGGGCCCGGTCTTGTTTTGGCAGCAGCGGGTCGGCAAAGATGGCCGCGCCTTCCGCATGGCGAAGTTCCGCAGCATGGTACGCAATGCCGAAGCGCTGCAAGCCGAGATGCTGCGCGAAAGCGGTGAAGACCCGCGCCACGCCAAGTTCGTCAATGACCCGCGCATCACCCGCGTCGGCAAACTCCTGCGCCGCACCAGCCTGGACGAGCTGCCCAACTTGCTGAATGTGCTGCGTGGCGAGATGAGCCTGGTGGGTCCCCGCCCCGCCACACCCGACGAAGTTGAATTGTACGAACCGCGGCATCGACGGCGCTTGCAAATCACGCCTGGCATCACCGGCTGGTGGCAGGTGCGCGGGCGCAGCAACATCCCCTTTGATGAAATGTGCGAGCTGGATATGTATTACATCAACAACTGGTCGATCTCGATGGATTTTGAGATTCTGCTGCTGACGATCCCGCGCGTGCTCTTCCGCAGCGGCGCGTATTGATGCCGTAGCCAGCCTTGTGTTGAGCATGTTCGGCTGGCGGATTGGCCTGTGCCTTTTCTTTTGCCTGTTTTGCCTGGCTGGCTGTGAATCAGCGCTCTTGCAGCAAGCCACGCCAGCCAGTAGTCCGCCGCCCGCTGCCGCCAGCACCAGCGCGCAGCCGGAAGACGTCCTGGCGGCTTTCGTGGCGGAATGGACGGCGCAAGACTTCCCCGCCATGTATGCGCGCCTCGCCAGCCACAGCCGCGCCCTTTATTCGCAAGCGCAATTCACCGATCAGTACACAGCCGCGCACAGTAGCCTGGGTTTTGATGGCGTTGAGCATCAACTGCGCAGCGTCGATTATCAAGGCGCAACCGCCGTGCTGAGGTATGACATCGCCATCCGCTCGCCCGCCTTCGGACAAATCGACGACAGCGACCGGGTGATGCGCATGTTGAGCGAAAATGGCTGGAAGATAGCCTGGTCGCCGATGGACATCATCCATGGCATGTCATCGCGCGCCCGCTTGATACCCAGCGCCGACTTCCTGCCGCGCGCCAATATCTACGCCCGCGATGGCGCGCCCCTGGCTCAGCAAGGCACTACCTACAGCCTCTACGCCGTCCAGGATGACATGCTCGATAGCGAGGCTTGCCTGGCAACACTGGCGGTGGCGACGCGCATGGAAATCAGCGCATTGCGCCGCATCTTTGCCGATTACCTGGGCGAAACCCGCTTTCATATCGCCGAGATCGACCAAGCGCGCTATGACAGTTACCGCGAGGCGCTGGCGGAAAATTGCGCTATCGCCCGCAGCGACGGCGCATTCAGCAAGGTGCGCAGCTACAATTCGCGCAGCTATTATGGGCAGGGCATCGCCGCGCACGCAGTCGGCTACATCGGCGCTATCCCCGCCGCGGAACTGGAGCGGTGGCAGGCTCGCGGCTATTCAAATGGCAGCACGATCGGCCGCGCCGGCATCGAAGCCGCCTATGAAAGCGCGTTGGCCGGCAGCCCGCAGCGGTTCTTGCGCATCGTCGAGACTGGCGGCGCTCTCATCCGCGAGCTGGCGGGCACAAGCGGCAGCGCGCCTCGCTCGCTTAGCTTGACGCTGGACCGCAAGCTGCAAGATTTCACGGCGCAAGCCATCGCCGACGCCGTCAATTATGCCCTGCCCAGTTGGGGGGCTTTGACCGGCGGCGGCGCGATCGTCGCCCTGGATATCAACACCGGCGCGGTGTTGGCGCTGGCGAGTTATCCCGGTTTTGATCCGCAGCTCTTCAATCCTGATACCGAGTACCGGCTGGCGGCGGCATTGCAAAGGCTGGACAGCGATAGCCGTAGCCCGCTGACCAACAAAGCGCTGGCGGAGCAATATACGCCGGGCAGCGTCTACAAAATCGTTACCACATTGGCGGCAGGCAGCGAAGGCATCTGGGGGCGCGATGAGATATTCGATTGCGACTATATCTGGAGTGGGCGGGGTCGATTCAGCTTTGAAGACGCCCGCGAACTACGCAGCGACTGGCGCTTGCTTGAGCCAGGTCCGCCGCCGCCCACTGGTCCCGTCACCATGGCGCAGGCGCTGGCCGCCTCCTGCAACCCTTTTTATTATGAAATGGGCGCGCTGTTATTTGAGCGGGGACCTAACCTGCAAGTCGACTATGCCCAAGGGCTCGGCTTGGGCAGCCCCGTAGGTTTGAGCAGGCTGGGCATCGAAGCGGCTGGTGAACTCGCGCCGCCCCGCGAAGGCACCGAAGCCATCAACAATGCCATCGGGCAAGGCAGCGTGGGCGTTACCGCCGTCCAAATGGCGCAGCTCACCATGTTAATCGCCAATGGCGGCGCATTTTGGCAGCCCTATATCGTCAGCCATATCAGCAGCCCCGGCGCGCCCGGCTACGAGCTGGTCAACGAGCCTTTGCTGGCGGCGCAGTTGGACTTGGATGGCGATACGTTGGCTGTCATCCGCGAGGGCATGTGCTTGGTTACGACCGACCCCGACCTGGGCACAGCCGAGCGCGTCTTTGGCGACGCCCCGTATAGCATCTGTGGCAAGACCGGCACCGCCGAAACCCTGGGCAACCCGCATTCCTGGTTCGTCGCTTATGCCCCGCGCGAAGAGCCGGAGATCGCCCTTGCTGGCGTCATGACGCACTCGCGGGAAGGCAGCGAGGTGGTCGCGCCGATGATCCGCCGCATCCTCGACGATTATTGGGGATACCCCCAAAAGCCCTACCCCGACTGGTGGCAAGACCCGTACATCCCGGTCAAGACGCAGAGTCAAGCCTTGGCGGAATACCTGGCGGACAACTAAGCGAGCTCGCGCAGAATTGCTGGTATTGCCGCCACATCCTGGCTGCGGTCGCCGTATCCGCGGCAAAGTTGGCAAAATGCGCCAGCCGCAGCGCGCCCCAGAGATCCCAAAATGGCAGCGCGCGCGCATCCAGCGCAGGGTTCAGCGCCAGATAAGCAGCCGTATAGCGCATCATCGCCGCCGCGCCCAGCGACCACAACAGCTCCAGCCGGCTCTTGCCCAAATCAGCCAGCGGGTCGCCCAGCATGGCATCTTCCCAGTCGATGATGCCGCTTAGCTGCCCGTCCACCCACAAGAGATTGCCCAGCCAAAAATCGCCATGCAGCAGGGCGGGCGGATTCACGGACAGCCTGGGTAGCGCATAAGTCAGCGCCGCGCAAATCCCCAGCGAGTCGCACTTGCCTGTGCCCAGGTCGCTGGTCAATAGCGCAGTGGCTTGTGGCAGGAAGTCCAGCCCCAGCCGCCGCCAGCTGACCGCATGAATGGACTGCAAGGTTGCCGCCAAAGTTTGTGGATTCGCGGCAGATTGCACCGCGCCCGGCAAGCGCGCGAGCAGGAAGAAGGGCGGTGTGTGCGCGGCTTCCAGGCGCAGCGGCTGCGCAGCCGGCAAAGCGCTTTTCTGCAGCGCCAGCAGCAGGCGGAATTCGTCGCGGGCAATATGTGGGTTGCGCCCCCGGTCGCGCTCGCTGTGCGTCTGCAAGATGATTTCGCGTTTTATCCCGTCTGCGGAGCGGATATGCAATAGGGTCGTGCGCCGACTTAGGGATTTTGTATGCGCCAGCTCCCAATCGGCTGCTATAGCGCGCAAGCAACGGCTGATGACGGGCGCGGGGATCTTCATGGGCTGCACGGTGCCAGCGTAACCTAGCTGGGCTCCGCCAATGTCCAGCGCGCCGGCAGGTAAATCAAGCCGCGGTTCTCCAACTGCTCGATGACAGCGTTGTGCCCCTCGACTGTAAAGGAAAAGGCATAGGACAGGGCATCAATCACGGGTCCCGCCACTTCGTGGGCGCGCAGGTCGACCCAGTATTGCCCGGGCAGCAGGTTGATATGGTCAATCTGGCATTCCAGCGCGCAATCCCGCGTCAGCGCCAGTTGGCGGCGCGTTGACATGGGCACATCCACAAAGCTGAGCACTGTGCCGGCTGGGTCGATGATGCGGATGGAAAAGATATAATGCGGCGTCGGTTCTTTGACATGCAGCGCGATGCGGAACAAAGCCGAATCGCCCGTGGCGATGCTCTTGATTACCTGCTTCGTCTCTACATCGTGCATGCTGATGCCCGTAACACGGAAGCTGCCGGTACCTTCGCGCTGGGCGGCGCTGATGACGGGCATTTCTTCTATGATGGTCGAGCGGTCCATGGAGCTTTCGAAGTAGGCATTGAGGATATCGTGCGGCGAGCCTTCGGCGGCGATGCGCCCGTCTTTGATGTAAAGCGCGCGCTGGCAGATGCGCTCGATGGCATAGGGATTGTGCGTTACGAAGATGATGGTAACGCCGCTGTTTGCCAGCTCGTCCATGCGGTTGAGGCATTTTTTGCGGAAGTTGACATCGCCCACCGAAAGCACTTCGTCAATCAGCAGAATCTCGGCATCGACATTGACCGCCACGCTGAAGCCGAGGCGCGCCTGCATGCCGCTGGAATACTGCCAGACCGGCTGGTCGAGCCAATTGCCCAGCTCGGAGAATTCCTCGACTTCGGGCATTTTGGCGTCCATCTGGCGCGCAGTGAAACCCATGATGGCACCCAGCAGCTTGATATTCTCGCGCCCGGTCAGCTCGCGGTGGATGCCGGAGGACAGCTCAATCATGGGGAAGAGGCGGCCATTCGCCTGGACGTTACCATGCGTGGCTGGGCAGACGCCGGCGATGAGCTTGAGCAAGGTGCTTTTGCCCGCGCCATTCTTGCCCACGATGCCCAGCGACTCGCCTGGCTCGATGGCGAATGACACCTCGCGCAGCGCCCAGGGACCATAGGCTTCGCGGTCGTCGACAAACTGCCCGCGCAATTTGTCCCAGCGCTGGCGCAGGTAGGGACGCAGCGGAAAGCCATACCGTTTCCACAGATCACGCGCTTCGACAGCCAGTTGCTTAGGCATGTGCGCTAGACCACATCGGCGAAGTAACGCGCCATCGTATTAAAGAGCGGGAAAGCCACCAGCAAACCCAAGCCGATGACGATGAGGCTGGTCAGCAGCAAGTTGAGATCGGGCGGTTGCCCAAAGACAAAGACGCGCCGAAAGCCATCGATGATACCCACAGCCGGGTTGAGCGTGTGCAGCAACTGCATTCTGGCTTCCAGCTCGCCGCTGCCATAGATGACGGGGGTGAGGAAGAGCCAAACCTGCATGATTTGCCCGATGCCATGCAGCAGGTCGCGCCGATAGATGGTGATGGCGGAAACGCCGATGCCCACCGTCCAGGATAGCAGCCCCAGTTGCAGCGCCAGCAGCGGCAGCCACAGCCAGGCGACGGTGATGTGTATGCCCAGCAACTGCAAAGCGACCACCAGCACCACAGCCGCCATCAAAAAGTCGAAGAAATTGGTCAGCAAGACGACAAATGGGAAGATCTGATGCGGCACCGGCATCTTGCGCAGCAGGTTGCCATTCGATATCACGCCATAGGGGATGCGCACGACCGAGCTTTGAAAGAAGGTCCAAGGCACAGTCGCGGCGAAGACAAAAGCCAGCCGTGGCGCGCCTTCGCTGTCCACATTGACCAAGCCGCCCAAGAAGCTGTAAATAGCGGTCGCCAAAATCGCCGGGATGATCGCCCATAGCGGACCCAGCACAGTCCGCCGGTAGCGCGCGCGGATATCGCGGTTGACCAGCGCAATCAGCAGATGCCAATAGCTCAGCCAGCGTCCTCGTCTATCGGCGGACGGATTGTTGTTCGACCAGCGGCTCATCGCGCTCCTCGTTTGCTGTCCGTCTATTATCGCGGCGATTGCTGATTTTTTACAGGTTGCGCTGGCGCGATTGTCGGGAAGGGCGAGTCACCGCCTCGCCTCGACAGCCGCTTCATGCGCTTGTCGCAGCAGCGTTTGCATCTGGCGCAAGGTTTCTTCGCGGCTGGCTTGGCGCGCGCGCAGCGGCTCCCCATAGCGCACAGTTATCTGCGCGTCGCGGTAATAGGCGAACAGCATTTGGAAGGTCGCCGCCAGGAAGTTGCGCTTGTCCTCCTGTCGATAGCGTCGCACCAGCGGGTTTTGCAGCGCCCGCCGCGAAAGCACTCCCGCCACAGCCAGCGGCAGGATCGTCAGGTCGGGCACATGCCGCGCGAAGAGGTCGATGCTGCGCGCCCAACCAGGCAGGGAGGCGAGCGCAGACCTCAAATCCAGCGCGGGGTCGGCTTCGATCTCGCCACGCGGAAAAAGCAGCAGCGAGCCGCCAGCGCGCAGATGCTGGATTGACTGGCGGATAGCGGCGTAGGGACGCGCCTCATCCACCACGATGACATATTGGCGGAATTGCGCCAGACCGGGCAGGATGCCAAAATCCCTCGCCAGCAGCAGGGTATCGCGCCGCGGCAGAGCCACCAGCGCCGCATGGGCATCGCCCAAGCCCGCGTGATTGCAGACCAGCAGCAGTGGTCCTGCGCGGGGGATGGTTTGCGCGCCAGCGATGTGAATGCTCTTGGCGGCAATCTCCACCAGCCAGCGACACGCGCCTTGCAAATGGCGGTCACGCGCGATCATGCCTTCCATCTTGATGCCCAGCCGCACCAGCTCCAGCACGAATGGCATGCAGAGCGCATGCAGCAGCGCATGCAGCACCGGGTTTTTGCAGCAGAATGCCTCGACTACCGAAGTCGACATGGCGCGGTATAAGCGCCAGGCGGAACCCTTCACGCCGACCTTCCCGCAAGCGCAAGCAGGCAGAAAATACAAGCACAACGTACACTGAGAATATAGAGGGCACAGAAGAAAATGTAGGGACGAGGCGGCGACTCGCCCAGAATCATCCAGAAAAACAGCGGGCGAGTCAGCGTCGCGCCTCTACTTGCCGCGCAGTTCAATAGCGGCGGGCCGCGTCTGGGCAGCACGGATACGCGCCAAGTCGAACTTCTGCCCGCGGTCAAACTTGTAGATGCCGTTCTGTTCTTGATAAATATCGGTCAGCTGGGTATAGCAATAGCCGAACATATTGACATCATCCAGCAGGATGGCGCAAAGCTGCTCAAAGCGTTGATAGAACTCTTCAATATCGCGCGGTCTCGTGCCATAGCCCCAGCTATCTTCACCGGCTTGCACATCGGGATTCCACCAGATGCCACCAAATTCGCTGACAAAATAGGGTTGCCCGCGATAGGCAATTGACCAGCCTGTGTTGCCGACCATGCGCGCCGGGATGCCCCATTGGCTGGCGTCATTAAGATAGGGATCGCCCGATGCCAAGCCGCTATGCCGCTCGCGGAATGTCGCTGGGTCTTGGGTGTAATCGTGGCTGTCGTAGACATCGGCTTCGGGCACGCGGTGCGAATAGCCTGAGGTATCCAGGACAGGACGGGTGCTATCGAAGGCTTTGGTCGCCAGGTACATGCCGCGCGTGACGTCGTCCAGCGCCGTGATGCGGTCGGTGAGCGTCTGCCAGGTTTCGTTGAGCGGGCACCAGCCAACGATGCAGGGATGCGAATAATCGCGCTCCAGGCATTCCAGCCACTGGGTGATGTAGTCAGGTCCAGGCTGTTGATGCTCGGCATGGATAGGGCCATTGCCGCTGCAGCCCCAATCGCCAAATTCACCCCAGACGATATAGCCCAGGCGGTCGGCATGATACAAAAATCGTTCTTCAAAGACTTTTTGATGCAGGCGCGCGCCGTTGAAACCCGCCGCCATGCTCAGCTCAATATCCTGTCGCAAGGCGTCATCGCTGGGCGCGGTCATGATGCCATCGGGATAATAACCTTGGTCGAGCACCAGACGCTGGAAGACCGTCTCGCCATTGATCTGGATGGCTTTGCCAACGATGGCGATGGCGCGCAGCCCGGCATAGGAACGGGCGCTGTCGATGATTTCGCCGGCGCTGTCCAGCAGCTCAATCTGCAAATCGTACAAGTGCGAGTCGCTGATGGACCAGGGGCGCAGACGCTCGGCGGGGATCGTCAGGTCGAGGCGCGGTGCCAGGTCATAAGCGGCGCTACAGTCGGCGGTGGCAACAAGCCCCGCGGCATCGGACAAGCTCGCGCGCAGCCGCAAGCCGGGCGCATTGCCGCTGATAGGCTGCTCAAGGCGGATGGTCGCGTTGGCCAAGTCGGGCGTGATGCGGGTCCGCCGCAGCGAAATTTCTGGCACTGGCTCCAGCCAGACCGACTGCCAGATGCCGGTCGTGCGCACATAGACCGCGCCGCTGGGGTCATAGTCGCGGGTTTGCTTGCCGCGGGGCTGGGGGCTGGTCGCATCATCTCTGGCACGCAGCACGATGGTGATATCGTCGCCAGCCGCCGCCACGCCGCTCAGGTCGCAGCAGAAGGAGCTGAAGCCGCCGCGGTGACGCCCCACCTCCGCGCCATTGACCCAGACCGTGCTGTCATAATCGACCGCTTGGAAGTGCAGTAGGATGCGCCGCCCCGCCCACTCGGCTGGGATGCGCAAGCTGCGCCGATACCAGACCGCGCGCATAAAGTCGGGGTTTTCGATGCCCGATAACACTGACTCGGGGCAGAAAGGCACGGTGATGCGCTCGCGCAGCTCACGGTGGAGCAAGCCGCGCTCCCAGCCGCTGTCGCCGGCGTCGATCTCAAATTGCCATTCGCCATTCAAACACAGCCAGTCATGGCGCATAAATTGCGGACGCGGGTATTCAGGGCGCGGGATGTTGGTCATGGTGTCTCCTGCCAAGTAATTGCTATCGATCGGGTCCGCCCGCAATGGAAAAAAGCTGCACTACTACTATCGATACGCGCACTTGCTGCAATTGGCACCCTCATTCCAACAACGATTTAGATTGCCAGAACAACATTGCTTTTGACATGTTCTCGTGCAGACGCAACTTATGCCGTCTGGAAATCCCGGGCAAGTATTTATAAATTCTTGTTGCTCATAAGATACCCATTCTGAAGTGCGACACGCTGCCTCGC
>VXNO01000169.1 GCA_009840575.1 Chloroflexota bacterium
GGCTGCTGCGCGAAAACAAAAAAATCGGCTGGATGGTAGACGAAGGCTTGGCGCAGATGGCGCGAGAAGCGGCGCGCGAGCGGGCGGACTGGGTGCGCGATGATTTTGATAGTGAGGAATGCCAGGCGTTGATTGGGATATAAGGGCGAAGGTGCCAGAGATGGGTCGACATGAAGAGATTCGGAATACTTACGTTGAATACCGATGGTTCTACAAGTTACTCGGGGGAGTAAGCCTTTTAATTACAGGTGTTTTGTTGGGGATACTGATTGGCGAAGCGCGATTTCAAGATTACTTGCCAGAGTTTCATCTTAATGTATGGACCGAAGCACTTGGCGTTTTTGCAAGCGCAGGCTTTACCGTCTTTATCATTGACCAGTTGTATGATCGTCGCAATAGACGAGAATTGAAACGGAAACTTGTCAGAAGTGTCCGCAGCCCGTCGCACGATGTAGCAATTAACGCAATAAGTGAGCTAGACCATTATGGGTGGCTGACAGGCGACAGTGCCGCGCTACGAGGAGCTGATCTCATGGAAGCGAAATTAGATGGGGCGCGGTTGAATGGGGTGAATCTTGCTGAGGCGATTTTAGAGCGGGCGGAGTTAAACAAAACGAAACTGATAAAAGCTTCATTACAAGGAGCGATTCTTACATCCGCCAAACTTCACAATTCAAAACTTAACGAAGCAGATTTGCGCAATGCTAAATGCCATGGAGTAGAGATGCCCAATGTAAGGCTAGGTGGCGCGTGTCTCGAGGGAACCGATTTGTCCTACTCATGCCTTGAAGGCGCAGGCCTTCAAAGGGCTTGCTTCAATGACGCAGATTTACATGATGCTAAACTAAAGGGTGCCTTTCTTTGGGATACAGACTTCAATAACGCGAACCTTGTTTTTGCAGATTTACGAGAGGCGACATACCACAAAAGGGCCAACTGGGAAAAGGCAAAATTGGGCTACACCAACCTCAAGGGTGTCGACTTCAGCGAGGCAAACATGAAAGGGGTCGACTTAGAATGCACCAATCTTGAGGGCGCTATCTTGGACGGAACGGACCTGCAGGGAGCCAATCTGAAGGGCGCTCGACTGAAGGGTGCCAGCTTCAGGGCGCATAGCTTTACCATATACACATTTGCAGGCGATATGTCCCCGAATTTCGAAGACCTGCCAAACAGCAAGATTGTACCCAAGACTAATCTGGTAGGAGCAACACTGCCTGACGGCAAAGTGTTCACAGAAGAAATGGATTTTTCCTATCTCCATCGATTCACAAATGAG
The DNA here is from genome assembly GCA_009840575.1 of Chloroflexota bacterium. Lineage (GTDB taxonomy): Bacteria > Chloroflexota > Anaerolineae > Aggregatilineales > Phototrophicaceae > UBA6055. The sequence continues at coordinate 1,280 of VXNO01000169.1, forward strand.
AAAAACGAATTGTTTGAGCCGATACTCGACGCACTGGCCGCTTATTGCGATCGACCCTAAGTCGCACAAAGACGACGGCATACAGTTGCTCCTCTGTCGCAGTCTCCCCGCCCTGTGCTATAATCATGCGCTGCACGCAGGCATCCATAATAAGGACTTCCCCCCATGACCACTTCCAACTTGTCCGGCTTATCCCAATTCCGCTGCATCGGGCCTTTTCGCGGCGGCCGCGTCGTCGCTGTGGCTGGTGACCGGCGCGACCCCAACACCTTTTATTTCGGCGCGGTCTGTGGCGGCATCTGGAAGACCACCGACGCCGGGCAATACTGGCAGAATATCAGCGATGGCTTCTTGACTGCGCCTTCAATCGGCGCGCTGGAAGTAGCGCCAGCCGACCCGAATGTCATTTATGCCGGCACGGGCGAAAGCACCATCCGCATTGATGTCTCAGTGGGTGATGGCGTCTACAAATCCACCGACGCGGGCCGAAGCTGGCAGCACATCGGCTTGCGCGATACCCGGCAAATTGGCAAAATCCGCAGCCACCCGCAGAATGCCGACCTGGTCTATGTCGCGGCATTTGGTCATGCCTTCGGGCGTAATGACGAACGCGGCGTGTATCGCTCCCAAGACGGCGGCGCGAGCTGGGAAAAAGTGCTCTTCGTCAGCGACAAAGCCGGCGCGGTCGATATCACCATCGACCAGAGCAACCCACGCATCATCTACGCGGCGGTCTGGGAAGCCTATCGCAACTTCTGGCAAATCAGCAGCGGCGGCGAAGACAGCGGCATCTACCGCAGCCTGGACGGCGGCGATAGCTGGCAGCGCATCAACAGCAACAAGGGCTTGCCCAAAGGCATCCTCGGCAAGATCGGCGTGGCGGCTTCGCCAGCGCAGAGCGGGCGCGTCTGGGCGATTATTGAAAATCAGCCCGATGGCGGTGTATATCGCAGCGATGATTATGGCGAAACCTGGACGCATACTTGCAAGGACATGCGCCTGGTCTCGCGGGCTTGGTATTACATGCACCTCACCGCCGACCCGCGCGACCCCAATACCATCTATGTCAACAACCTGGACTTTTGGAAGTCCACCGATGGCGGGCACAATTTCAGCGAAATCAGCACGCCGCACGGCGACAACCACGACCTGTGGATCAACCCCGACAATACGCGCGTTATGGCGCATGGCAACGACGGCGGCTGTTGCGTATCGCTGAATGGCGGCTTGTCTTGGTCGAGCATCTATAATCAGCCGACCGCGCAGTTCTATCACCTGGATACGGACAGCAACCAGCCCTATTATGTCTATGGCACACAGCAGGACAACAGCAGCCTGCGTGTGCCCAGCCGCAGCCGCTTCTCGTCCATCACCTGGGAAGATTGCGATATCACTGGCTCGGGCGAAAGCGGTTATATCGCTGTGCATCCCGATGACCCCGATATTGTCTATGTCGGCGCGATTGGCAGCTCGCCGGGTGGCGGCAACAGCTTGCAGCGCTACAACCATCGCACACAGCAGATTCGCCTCATCGCCACCTGGCCCCGCAGCACCACAGGCTTGGGCGCGCAAGCCGATAAATACCGCTTCGCCTGGACCTACCCGATTGTCTTTTCGCCGCACGATAGCAACATCATCTACATCGGCGGCAACCAGGTGCTGAAAACCACGGACGAGGGACAAAGCTGGCAGGAAATCAGCCCCGACCTGACCAAAGCCGACCCCGAGACCTTGCAGCCTTCTGGCGGCCCAATCAACCGCGATGCGGTGGGCGCGGAGCATTATGCCACGGTCTACGCCCTGGCGGAATCGCCGCATGAACCCGGCACGATCTGGGCGGGCAGCGACGACGGCTTGCTGCATATCACGCGCGATGGCGGCGAGAACTGGCAGGACATCACGCCCGAGCTGGGCGAGTGGACGATGATCAATTGCATCGAGCCATCCCCGCATTCCCCCGGCACAGCCTTCGTCACCGCCACGCGCTACAAAAATGACGACTACGCCCCCTATGTCTTCAAGACGCAGGATTATGGCGAGAGCTGGCAGGCAATCCGCGCGGGCATCGCCGACGATCATTTCTGCCGCGTCATCCGCGAAGACCCCAACTGCCCCGGTCTGCTCTACCTGGGGACAGAATTCGGCTTGTATGTGTCTTTTGACAACGGCGCGAGCTGGACGCGCTTCCAGCAGAACTTGCCCATCAGCCCCATCTATGATTTGCAGCTGAAAGGCAGCGACCTGGTGGTGGCGACGCACGGACGCAGCTTCTGGATCCTGGACGATACCACCGCGCTGCATCAGATGATGGGCACCCCCGCCCCAGAGGCACCACGCCTCTTGAAACCGCGCGCGGTCGAGCGCCATCTGCCCAAAGTCTTTGAGGGCATGTTCGAAGGCAGCGGCGGCAAGCAATACATGAGCACACTGGGCTTGGTCGCGGCTTATGAAAAAGAAGCAACGCCCGAGCACGGCGTCAAGCACACTTACCTCGATAGCGGCACCAACCCGCCCAAAGGCGCGGTCATCCGCTATTGGCTGCCCGAAGCCGCCAGCGAGGCCATCAGCCTGCGCATTGAAGACGAAGCTGGCGACGAAATCCGCACCTTTCGCAGCATCCACGCCGATGAAGCAGAAAAAGCCGCCGGCACCCGCACAGACGACAGCCCCAAAGAACTGCGCATCCCCAGCGCCGCGGGCTGGAATCGCTTCGTGTGGGACCTGCGTTATGCCGATGCCGCGCGCGTCGACCCGCATGATGACCAGCAGTCCGGCTACATCAAGGGTCCACATACCGCGCCGGGGGTCTACCGCGCTACATTGATCGTGGGCGAAGACGCGCAAAGCCAGGAATTCGCTGTTGTCAAAGAAGCCGGCGTCAGCGCCAGCGATGCCGACCTGCAAGCGCAATTCGACCTGCTAATGACCATCCGCGACAAAATCGGCGCGACGCACAAGCTGGTCAATCAAATGCGCGATGTGCGCGCGCAACTCAAGGGCTGGCGCGAGCGGCTGGCTGGCTTGGAAAGCGCGGGCGGCATCCGCGATGGCGCGAAGGCGCTGGAAGAGCAGGTGCTGGCATGCGAAAAACAACTGATGATCCCCGATACGCGCAAGGGCTGGCCCGATGCGATGAACAATGGCGACCGCCTGGTGGCGCAGCTCAGCGGACTGGTTTTCAATGTCAACCTGGGCGATTACAAACCCACCGACTATGAGCAGGCAGCCTATGTGGAAGTGGCTGGCGAGATTGACGCGGTCGCGGCGGAATTCGACGAGATCGTCACGGGCAACCTGGCGGAGTTCAATACCATGCTGAGCAACGCGGGTTATGGGCTGGTCGCTCTGAAGGTGGAGTGATGACTATCAATGCTAGACACGGTATCGCCATAGAGCCAATTGGTTGCTCTCGCCGATTGGCTTTCCTATCAAATGTCGAATATCACAAACTGCCCCGAAGGCAGCAAATACCGTTTCAAAGCGCTCGTAGCGCCGACCCCAGTATATCATCGCGCAGGCCATGGGGGCTCCCTTGCCCCCTGGCTTGCCATCGACCATGAATTTCAATCGGGTATCGTATAGGAATGCGATGGCTGTAGCGACACCAAAAACGCAACATTTCCAATGCCGCGTGTTGGTGGCAACCGGCACCAAGGCAAGTATTTCCGCGCCACACTCGTGATGAGTCTTCGCTGCTTTGTGAAGCCAATCGTAAATCGTGGTTCGTCTGCCACGGTCTCTCCCGTAGGGCGGGTTGATATAAAGCGTACCTAAGGCGCGACCAGCGGCTTTTTTTACTATCTCGCGCATAATGGAACACTTCCTTTGCGAGGTTGTTTTGTAGCGCGTCAATTGATTTGTAGCCCAACTCGCATCTCCAAGTCTGTTATAATTTCAAATCTCAGTGTCGCAGGCGAGCGCCTCTCACATATCCTGATTGATCATAATTCTACAATACCCGACTGGCAATTTCACTGTTTGTGGCGATTATCAAATCATGTACTTGCCTCCAGTTACCACAGTGTAGTTCTACCCTCGCCCCTCATATATCATGGGGGCAGTGAGTCACAGCGGCAACCAATCGATATTCCGTCTATAATCTCTGCAAACGATGCGCAAATAAGCGACGAAGGACGCGCTTATGGCAGCGAACCCCTACGACATCATTGTCGTCGGCTTGGGCGCGATGGGCTCGGCGACGCTCTACCAAGCCAGCCAACGCGGCGCGCGCGCCCTGGGCATCGACCGCTACGACCCGCCGCACACGCTGGGCAGCAGCCATGGCGATACCCGCGTCACCCGCCTGGCGATTGGCGAAGGCGAGATGTACATGCCCTTCATCCAGCGCGCCAATCAGATTTGGGCGGAGCTCGAAGCCAAGAGCGGGCGCACCTTATTTCACCAAAGTGGCGGGCTGATCATCGCGCCAGAACGCGGAGCCGCCAAGTTCCATGCCGAAGGCGACTTCGTAAGACTTTCCGCCAGCATCGCCGAGAAGTACAGCATAAAATACGAAATCCTGACTGCCGAGCAGATCGCCCAGCGCTTCCCCCTCTTGAAACCGCGCGACTGCGACCACGGCTATTATGAGCCCGAAAGCGGCGTGCTGCGCCCCGAACGTTGCATCCAAACCCAGCTGGAACTGGCGCTGGCAAGCGGGGCAGTCATCCGCAACTGCGAAGCGGTCTTGGATTATCGCGCTGACGCAAACGGCGTTACTGTATGGACGGGCAAAGATAGCTATCGAGCCGATAAGTTGATCCTCTGCGCCGGTGCCTGGATGAGCGAGCTGCTGCCCGCCACGAGCCGCGACAAGCTGCGCGTCTATCGTCAGGTCATTTACTGGTACGAAGCGCAAGACCAGACATTGTTCGACCCAGCCGTCTTCCCCTACGTCATTTGGATTGGCGATGCGCCCGAAGACTTCTGGTCGGTATTCCCCGCCCCAGCCGATGCCCTGCCCGGCGTCAAAATGCTCAGCGAGCAGTATCATAGCAGCCAGGCAGTCGGCGCGATCAGCCGCGAAGTGACTCCAGCCGAGATTGATGATATGCGCCAGCGCCTGGCATCGCCGCGACTGCGCGGCATAACCGGACGCTCGCTGCGCGCCGAAGTCTGCTTGTACACTGTCACGCGCGATGAGCATTTCATCATCGATTTTCATCCCGGCAGCCGGCGCGTGGCGCTGGCATCGCCCTGCAGCGGGCACGGTTTCAAACATTCAGCAGCCATCGGCGAGACACTGGCGCAAATGGCGCTGGACGGCGGCGCGGAGTTTGATGTCTCGGGCTTCGCGCTGGAAAGGGCTTGACGAAAAAAAACGAAGCGCAAAGACACAAAGTTCAACAAGCATTCAAAGGAAAACAACCATGCGACTCAAGGGCAAATGCGCCATCGTAACAGGGGGCGGCAACGGCATCGGCGCGGGCTGCGCGCGCAGGCTGGCGGCGGAAGGCGCTCAAGTCCTCATCGCGGATATTGACGATGCGGGCGGAGCGGCGCTGGCGGCGGAGTTGGGCAGCGGTGCCCGCTATGTACACACGGATGTCTCACAGCAAGCGGCGGTCGAAGCGCTGATGAATGCCGCGCTTGAAAGCTGCGGGTCGGCCGATATTTTGGTCAACAATGCCGCTTTTGTGCACAAAGCGGGCGTGGTGGAAAACTTCCTCGACTACAACGAAGCAGCCTGGCAGCGCACGTTGGCTGTTAATCTGTCGGGCATGTTTTATTGCTCGCAGGCGACGGCGCGTTTGATGGCGCAGCGCGGACAGGGTGGCAGTATCATCAATATCAGCAGCGGCGGCGCAACCCGCGCGCATCGACACATGTTCGGCTATGATACTAGCAAGGGCGGCATCGAAGCTGCCACGCGGGCCATGGCGCTGGACCTGGCTGGCGTGAATATCCGCGTGAACTGCGTCGTGCCGGGCAGCACCCGCGTCGATAATGGCACCGCGGTTGGCGATTCGCCAATGCAGCCTGGCGCAGTCATCCCGCTGGCGCGGCAAGGAACACCGGCGGATATCGCGGCTGCGGTGGCATTCCTGGCTTCGGACGACGCCGCCTACATCACCGGCACGCGCATCGTGGTCGATGGCGGCATGGACGCCCAACTGCGCAGCCCGGCGGTCGATTTCAGCTACGATTTCAGCGCCTGGGCTTAGCCCATTTTACCCCTCCCCCAAAAATGAGGGAGGGGCTTTAATACTACAGAATCTCTGCAAAAACTCCCCTTCCCTCGTTCTGGGGGCAAGGGGCCGGGGGATGGGGCTGTTTTCGCATGACTACCTTGCTGATACTCAGCTCCATAGCCGGTCATGTGAAGTATGTTCATTCCAGTTGTCGGTCGGCGCAAAGTAGCCGGCGTCTTTGCCCGGTCGCTTGTCCATGCGCTCGCGGATTGCCGCTTCGTTCAGCTCACCAAAGCCCAACCCCGGCGCTTCAGGCACGGGCGCATAACCATCCACCACCAGCGGTTTATCGATGCCATCGATCAAACCTTCCCACCAGGGCAAATCTACCGAGTGATGCTCCAGCACATAAAAATTTTCGGTGGCGGCGGCGCAATGCACATTGGCCAAGAAGGATACAGGCGAGCCGGCAAAGTGCATCGCCATCGCCACGCCATAGTCCTGGGCGAGGTCGCCGATCTTCTTGGTCTCCATGATGCCGCCCGACGTAGCCAGGTCGGGATGAATCACCGATACCGCGCCCGCTTGCAGCAAAGGCAGAAAACCCTCTTTCAGGTAGACGTCTTCGCCTGTGCACAACGGAGTGCGCAGGCGCGTTTTTAGCTGTCGATATTGCTCGGTTAGTTGCCAAGGCAGCATATCTTCCAGCCAAGCCAGCGAGAAGGGATCCAGCGCCTGCCCCAGCCGAATGCAAGATTCCAATGTGATATGCCCAAAGTGGTCGACCGCCAGCGGAATTTCATAGCCGATGACATCGCGCACTTGCCGCACATACTCGACCATAAAGTCGATGCCGCGCTGCGTGATCTGGATGCCTTTCAATGGGTGCATGACATTGGGCAGTTCATGCATATGCGGGGCAGCCGAGAGCGCGCCGGGCATCCCGCGCAGCAAGCTGATGCCCAGGTCCATCTTGAGGAACTTGAAACCAGCCGCCATGCGCAGCCGCAGCTGCTCGCCCATTTGCCGACCGTCAGGCACAGACTCGGTATCGCAATAAATCAGTACCTTGTCGCGGAATTTGCCGCCGACCAACTGATAAGCCGGTACGTCATAGGCTTTGCCCGCCAGGTCGAAGAGCGCCATCTCGACGCCACAGACGCCGCCACCTTGCCGCCCATGATAGCCAAATTGTTTGATTTTTCGAAAAACTTTATCGATATTGCAGGGGTTTTCGCCCAGCAAGCGCGACTTCAAGAGCAGGGCATAGGCAGCGCTGGCACCATCGCGCGCTTCGCCATAGCCGCTGAGTCCCTGGTTGGTATCCAGCCGCAGCAGCGTCACATCGAAGGGCAGCGCGCGCAGATTGACGATGCGCAAGTCGGTGATGCGCAAATCGCTGGGACGGCTGTGCTTGTCGATATTGTTTTCGAGCGCGGTTTCGTGCATGGGCAAGCTCCTGAAAAGTCGCGGGCATATTTTGGCATTGGGCTAAATCGGGCGAGTCGCCGCCTTGCCCCTACATTAATCCTCAGTAAGCATCCTTAAAGTCCCTCCCTCATTTTTGGGGGAGGGGCTTGGGGTGGGGGTAAAGTGGGCATTCTAGAGTCTCATTACTTACCTGTGG
>VXNO01000142.1 GCA_009840575.1 Chloroflexota bacterium
ATCATTGAATACAATCGCGAGGTCGCATCACTTACCAAGTGACCACTACCAAATATCGTATGCGCCAGCTAGAAGCAGATATGGTAAGCTACCAGCTAGGACACAGGCACAAGGCGAGGGAAAAGCATGTCCAATGCAGATTTTGATTTGAGCGGGCAGACCGCGTTAATCACCGGCGCGGGCAGGGGCATCGGCTTGGCGACGGCGCGCCGGCTGGCTGCGGCTGGGGCGGATGTCATCATCGCCGACTATATCGCTGAAAATGGGCGCAGCGCCGCCACTGAGATCGAAAGCATGGGGCGCAAGTCGCTGTTTATCGAAGTCGATGTGCGCGATTCAAGCAGCGTGAACGCCATGGCTGTGGCTGCGCTGGCAGCTTTTCCGCAGATAGACATCCTGGTCTGCAACGCCGGCATTGCCCAAGCCGTCAAAGCCGAAGACATGACCGACCATGACTGGCTGAATATGCTGGCGGTCAACCTGAGCGGGGTCTTTTATTGCTGCCGAGCCATCGGACGGCACATGCTGGAGCGCGGCAGTGGCAGCATCGTCAACACAGCCTCGATGTCGGGTATGATATCCAATACGCCGCAGCCGCAAGCGCATTACAATGCCGCCAAAGCCGGCGTCATCTTGCTGACCAAATCGCTGGCTGGCGAATGGGCGGAGCGCGGCGTGCGCGTCAATTGCGTCTCGCCCGGCTACATCGGCACGGATATGACCGCGGCTGGCATGGCAAATGCCGACTGGTACCCGACCTGGCTGTCGATGACCCCGCAGGGCAGGGTGGGCAAGCCCGAAGATGTGGCGGCAGCTATCTATTATCTGGCGTCGCCAGCCGCTAACTACACCACAGGCACGAACCTGGTCGTGGATGGCGGCTATACCAGTTGGTAAGACTTATTGCGGCTCCGGGCAAGGCGAGCTCAGGTTCAGCAGTTTGACAACATCGTTGCGTACCCAGCCGATTGGCACGGGTCCGCCATCGTTGTAGCGCACATAATACCAGGCATTGCCGGTTGGGTTGCGTTCGTCGCGCCGCACTTGGAGCACATCAAGCTCCGCGCCCGGTGGCAGCAGCATGATTGACTGGCTGCTGATGGTCGGGCGGAAACGGACATTCTTCGCTTCTTCATCGGCATTGTAGACTCGGCACAGCACGGCTGGCGTCGGCGTGATGGTGGGCGTGTTGGTGGCTGTGGGCGTGTTGGTAGCTGTGGGCGTGATGGTGGGCGTGGCTGTGTCCGTCGGCGTGAAGGTCGGCGTGAAGGTATCCGTCGGCGTCTTGGTGATGGTGGGCGTGCTGGTGACCGTCGGCGTGTCCGTCTGGGTCGGCGTTGCCGTCGGCGTGAAGGTCAGCGTGGGCGTGTTGGTGGCGGTCGGGGTTGGCGTTTCGGTCGGGAAGATGATCGGCTCCCATACATCGCGCGTGAAAAAGATGCCGGCCGCAGCAAGAACACCCAAGACGACCAACAGCAGGCAGCCGACAAAACGTCCGCGATTGCGCCGGCTGCGGATGACGCTCTCGATGCGCGATAAATCCGCGCGCCGCCCCAAGATACGAAAAGGCTCGTCGCGCATGATCTCGAGCCAGGAATGCGCCTCCGCCATATCGCCATTTTGTAGAGCCTCGTCCGCCCGCTCCAGGTAGCGCAGGAACAAGTCGTTGACCGTGCTGCGATACCTTTCATCCTGGGCATATTCGCCGACCATATCCGCCAGCATCTGTCGCGCTTGCGCCAGCTCTGGGTCGAAGTTCTGGGATACGAGGGCTTGCGCCCGCCGCAGCGCTTGCTGTGTGCGCGCTACCTCCGCCTGACTGTTGCGCGCCTGCATGAGCAAATCGGCGAAACCGCTATCTTTCGGGTCGAGCTCCAACCCCATCTCCAGCGATTTGACGGCGCTGTTCATCAGCAAGATGCGTTCGTCCAGCGTGTTGGCTTCTTTGGCGTGGTTCATCTGCAAGCGGGCTTGGTCGCTTACCTGGCTGCGGATACCCGCCAGGCTGCTATCGACTTCTTGCTGCAACTGCGAAAGCCGTTGGCTCTTGGGCAGCAGTTGCCGCACTTGCGAAAGCAGCTTGCGTATCTGGGCGACTTGCGCCACCTGTTCGTCCAATGTGCCGCCGATTGTGTTCATGCTCAACGTGATCTGGTCATACTCCCGTTGGATGCGGCGGATCATCGCCTGGCGTTCTTCGGCTTGCGGGTCATTAGGCACGACGCGCAGCGCGCCTTCGTATTTGCGCAGCGCCTCCGCCCAATTGTCGTTCGCCATCAAGCGGTCGCCATCGTTCAGCAATTCGCGCGCCAAAGCCAGGTCCTGGATATCCAGCAGCGCCTGCTCGACGTCTTTCCAGCTGAGGATGCCATCGCGTTCCGCCAGTTCGCGGGCTTCGCGGTAGAGACCGGTCGCCTGTTCGTAGTTACCGGCGCGCACCAGCGAGTTGGCGCGGTTGTAGGCGACGCGCGCTTCGAAAGGGATGCGGTGGTCGGGCACGATGCCGCGGATGAGGTTGTCTTCGGACTTTTCGCGGTATTCCAGCGCGGTTGCATGGTCGGGTCGCTGCGCCAGGATGCGGTTGGCGACATCAATCGTCTGCTGATATTCGCCGGAGTAATAATTTTCGGTGAGGCGTGTCAGCAAGTCGTCAAAGGTCTCGGCGCTGGGGCGGGGTTGCGCTTCGCTGGCGGCGGGGGACGCAAGGGCTTCGGGCTGGGCTGGCTCTCGGCGCGTTCGCTCGCTGGGTTGGCGGGCGGGCGCTGCGGGCGGTGGTTCGTTGCGTCTGGGTGGCTCGCTGGGCGTAGCGCTGGGCGCTTGCTGGATATCGTGCCGCGAAAAAAGGTCTTGCACGCGCTGTCTGGCTTGCGCGCTGTGCGCCCCGGCGCGCTGCAAGAGGCTGATGGCATCGGCATTGCCGGCGTCCATACGCAGGGCGTCCGCCAGGATGTCGATGGCTTCATCAATATCGTCATCGTCGCCGGCAATTTCGATGCGGATGCGCGCGCGCCGCACCAGCCCGCGCATCGCCGCTGTGTCAGGGCGGGCGGATTTGCTTTGCAAATCGGCGATCTCGGCGAAGAGCGCCTGCGCCTTTTGCTCCAGCGGGGTATTTTTTGCTTCGGTGAGCAGGTCACGAGCTTCTTGCTGCAACTCGGCAAGCGACTGTGGGTCGCTGGCGGCATGCGCGCGCCGCCGCAATTCATCGATCGCCCGTTGCAATTCCTGCATGGATGCTATCCCTATGCTGGCTTGCCCAAGCCACACGTAATAGGTTGCCAGAAAATTGCTGCGCGACTGCCACGATACGCGCTGTACAACTTGTGAGGATTCTATGCTAGAGTGTGCTGGCGGTCAAAATGTGACAATGGGCAACTGCCAATGGCTACATTTCAGCAAATCGTCCCCAGATACAAGCTGATCCTATTCTACAATATCCGCCTTGACAGACAAGAACAATATTACCGCTTCATGCTCAGCAGTTTCGTGCCAGCCATGCAGAAGGTCGGCGTCTTCATGCACATGGCTTGGCACATCGCCTATGGGCAGCACCCCATGCGCAAGATCGAATTCGTTTCGGAAAGCTCCGATGCCCTGCGCAGCCTGTTTCTCAGCGACGAATGGGTAGAGCTGGAAGACAAGCTCATGCGCTATGTCTCCGATTATGAACGCAAAGTCGTGGAATACCGCGACGGCTTTCAAGTCTAGGCTGTCGCGCTTGCGTAGCGGCTGGCAAAGCGTACAATGAATATCCCCGCCAGGCAGAGCCAAGGGGCGTGGTATCATGGAAATTGACCTGCGCGAGTGGCTGCCTTTCCTGGCTGAATTGCCAGAGTTTGCGCAGCGCGTCATCCTCGACCTCATCCCGTTTATTGCCGCGGCTTTGCTGATCCTGCTGCTGCGCTGGCTCTTGACGAGGCTGCTGCTGCGCCCTTTGCGCATCATCGTGGAACGCACCGAGAGCCAGCTTGATGACAGCTTGCTTGAGGCGTGCATCTCGCCTTTGCGCGTCGCGGTGGTGGGTTTTTCGCTCATCCTAGTCACGGCGCTTTTCAGCTTCAGCGCGGAAGTCGTGCAGATTGCTCAAGCTGTCGGGCGCTCGCTGTTGATAGGCGCGGTCTTCTTCGCCATCATCCGCATCCTGGAAGTCGCCTCCCTGCAGCCCGCGGCGCTGGAACGGCTCACCGGTATCGCCATCCCCGAGCGCTTGTTGCCGTTTTTGAATACCTTGCTGAAATTTCTCATCCTGGCGCTGGGGGCGATCTTCATCCTGCAAGAGTTGAACTTTGATGTCGCCGCTTTGATCGCTTCGCTGGGCGTGGTGGGCATCGGCATTTCTTTGGCTTCGCAGAATACCGTCAGCAATATGTTCGGCTTCGCTGCCATCGTCTCCGACAATCCATTCAAGGTCGGGGATTTCATCCGCACGTCGGCGGTTACGGGCATCGTGGAAGTGGTGGGCGTGCGCGCAACACGCATCCGCCAGCTCGACCAGGCGCTGGTCTCTGTGCCGAATCACCTGCTGACCGATGCGGTCGTCGTGAATTTGTCGCGTATGGAAAAGCGCCGCCTCGACCTGACCTTGTCCTTCACCTACAGCACCAGCAGCGACCAGATGCGCGCGCTGCTCGAAGAAATCCGCGCCCTGCTGCAAGCTACCGACGAGGTCGATGCCAATTCTATCCTTGTGCATTTCGTGGATATGAGCGCCAGCTCGCTGGATGTGCGCGTCATCTGCCAGGTGCTGAATGCCGACTTCCGCGCCTTCACCGCCAAGAAAGAGCAGGTCTACCTGGAGATCATGGGCATCGCCGAGCGGCTGGGTATCAGCTTCGCATTCCCCAGCCAATCGCTGTATATTGAATCGCTGCCCGGCGCGCCTGTCGCGGATGAACCGGCTGCTGAAGCGCCATGACGGAGGCGGCGAGCAGCTTGATGGCTGCCCTGCAATTCACCCGTTCTGACTTGGCTGCCAACCAGCAGGGCAAACTTAGCCCAGCGCAGGCAGCGCGCATCCAGCGGGCGCGGCGCAGGCAATTGCTTGGGGCGGCGCTGCTCTTTTTTTGCTTTGTGATCGGCGCGACGATGATGCTATTTGCCGGGCAGCGCGAGGGAAATCCCATCCTCAGCGGGGCAGGCGGCGCGCTAATCGTCATGAATGCGCTGCTGGTCGGGCTGGTCGGCCGTGGCAGCATGCGTGTCAGCAGCGACTTGCGCGCGGGCAGCGTCGAAGCGCTGGCTGGCGAGGTTGAGCGGGTGCTGCGAAAGGGTCCTCAGGGCGAAATGTATCTGCTGCGCATCGCTGGCGCTGACCTGCGCGTTAGCAAAGAGGTATTCTTGGGCTTTCGACACGAGCGCTCTTACCGTATCTATCGCAGCAAAGGCTCGCGCATGTTGCTGTCTGCGGAAGCGATTGGCTGATGACGCCGCTTGACTGGCGGGCTGCTTTGTCGCGTTGGCAGGTTGCGCCCTGGCTAGCTGCCCTTGGTTATTTGTTATTGTCGCTGCACATCACAGCGCCGGCGCGGGCAACTTTTTCGACTCGCTATATCAGCGCGGAGTCAGGCGACATCTACGCATTGGCGCAGCAGGCTTGGTGGGTGAAGAGCGCGCTGCAAACTGGCGAAGACCTCTTCTATCAGCCCTTATTGCTCTACCCAGCCGGCACCCCCGCGCCGCAGCTATGGGCGAACCCGCTGGCTTACTTCCCGGCTGGGCTGCTGGCGCTGGTTTTGCCGTTGGCTGCTGCCTGCAACCTGGTGGTCATCTTGACCTTGACGGGCAATGGCATGGCGATGCTACTGCTGGCGCGGCGGCATCTGCGGGCTTCGGCGCAGTTGCCAGCCTTCATCGCGGGCGCGGTCTACCTGGCTTCCCCCGCCATGCAGAGCCTGCTCATCGATGGGCAAATCGGCGCGCTCATGCAATGGTCGCTGCCGCTATTGATAATCTGCCTCTATAGCTATGCCGACCGCGGCGGCAAGCGGCGCTACCTGCGGGCAGCGCTGTTCTTCGCGTTGGTGGCGCTGGGCGGCGCGTCGCAGCTGGCTTATGCCAGCTTGCCCATCGCCTTCCTGTTCATGCTGGCTCGCTGGCTGCGCCGGGATCAGGTCGGCGCGGCGCGGGCATTGGCGGTCGTCTTGGGCGGTTGCGCATTGCTGCTGCTGTATCTGGCGCCGGCCTTGGGCGAGATCCTCCGCCAGCCGCTGCCAGCCGCTGCTGACACCGTCCGCCACAGCATCGACCTGCTGGATATTGTTTCGCCAGCCACCGGGCTTGCCGCTGCATCCAACGCAGCCTACATCGGTTTGCTGGGCGGCTTCTTGGCAATTTTGGGCATTTTGGGCAGGCGCGCCGCGCGTTGGTGGCTGTTGCTGGCTTTTGTGGCTTGGCTGCTGGCGCTGGGGCCGCTCTTGCAAGTGGCTGGCGAGGCGCTGACCATCGCCATCGTCGATTATGAAACCATCGTGCCGCTGCCCTTCGCCGCGCTATTGGGCTTGCCGCTATTTCAACTGGCCGGGCAACCCGATCGCTTCTTGCTGCTCTTCACATTGGCTTTCGCGCTGCTGGCTGGCTTCGGGGCGGATGTCTTGTGGTCGAGCCGGCTCATGCAGCGCCGACGTCCCTGGCTGCGTTTGGCGCTTGCCGGCGCGATTTTGCTGCTGCTGGTCGAGGAGTATGACCTGGCCGCGGAGATGCCCAGCGCGCCTGCCAACCCGCCGCAAGCCATCCACGACCTGTCTGCGCGGGCGGGCATCCGCGCGATCTACAACCTGCCTTATGATGAGGACTGGTCTCTCAAGCAGGCGCTCTACTTGCAAACCGCGCATGGCAAGCCGATCTTCTCCGGTGGCAGCCACTATGCTGAGGCCGCCGACAAGGCGCAGTTGGACTTGCTATCGCGTTTCGATCCCGCGCTGTTATGGCGGGCTGGCGCGGATATTGTCATCATCCACAAAGCGCCGAGCCTGGATGCAATTGCGCTGGCGCAGATGCTGCGACGGGCGCGTCAGCAATTGGGCGAACCTATCCACGATGATGAAAACCGCAGCGTCTTTCAAAGGCCCATAGCGCGCGCGGTACCGCCCCTGCTTTATGCCACGCAGGCGGACGAGAACAGCCATACTACCTATATCTATAAGGCGCAGCCGGGCTGGCTGGAATTGAACGCCACCTTGGAAGCCGTCAATCGACGCGTCAACCTGTCGCTGAATGATACCTTGCTGGATTCGCTGGTGGTCAATGGCAAGATACCGCTGTCACTGCCCCTGCCCCTGGCGCGGCGCGGCTATCACAGCCTGCGCATTGAGCTGGAGCCGCCCTGTCCGCCGCGAATCGATGCCACACTTTTCTGCCACGATATCACAGTCGAACTGGTGGATATCCAGGCGCTTTCGACCGGCACGATATACGACCCGATTCGCCTGGAAGACGATATCATTCTGGCGGGCTATTACCTGCCCGACCAAGCCGATGAAGAGTTGGCGGTACGTTTCTGGTGGCGGTTCGAAGCCCCGCGCTCGTCTACCGATGTGCGCTTTGTGCATCTGCTGGACGTGGCGGGACGGCTGGTGCCCGGCGCGCAGGACGATAAGTCGCTGGGCGCTCTGCAAGCCGGGGCTGAACTGACAGAGACTGTGCGCTTTGATACGCGCTTTCTGCCGGCGGGTGATTATCGCGTGCTGACCGGCTGGTATCGGCTGCCCGACGCCATTCGCTTTGATGTGCTGACCAATGTGCCTGGCGCGCAGGACAATACCATCCAACTGGGCATTGTGCGCGTGGGCGGGTGAAAATCAGCGAGCTGCCTATCGTTAACGCCGGTCTGCCATTTGCTCAATCTTGTACGAAGTGACAGAATCTCTTTCTACCCAACGTTTTGTCTGATAATGCTTCTCTTGCAGGTCGTCTTGATAAGCGGCTGCTTGCGGGTCTATACCAGCCAGGCTGATGCCGGCTTGGTGCGATCGCAGGCGCAAAAGCAGCCAACTGCCGATGATCACGCCGACGACCGCGCCAGCCGCAGCGCTGTCAGCGCGCATGTCCGATGTCAGCAGCCCGACAACAGCGCCGATAGCGACAGCCAGGGCGATGAACGATAGCGTTTGCAGTAGTTTCACGATTCGAAACCTCCCGCAGTGTTCTTAGTGGCTGCAAGCATGAGCGACTTGCGCGGTTGTCAACGCGAACCACTCGATAGAATTGTAGCCGGAAGTGGGATGCGCTGTCTTTGCGCCTCGGAAGAGTTCATGCAATTTCCCCTCCAACTTCGCATCCTTGGGCGTCTCAATGATGCAAGTGTAAGTCAGTTTGCTCTTGGATTTTCCGGCAACTTGCTGAATCCGCTGTGCGGGCGTTTGTTTGGTTGTCATGCCAATTTTGTGCACGCCATTTGCCGAATCTTCCATAAGGTACACATATCTTGTGCCTGCTGGCGGCTTGCCCATGGCTGCGTAGTTGCGGGCATTCCAACCGTTGCGCGCTCGGTTTATCAACCCGCGAACCCCTCTTGTAACCGAGTTCGCGGCGTCATCAAGTCCCTTAGCCACATCATCGGCTGCCGCGCCGATTCGCTTGGTCAGAGGTTTCGTGAAGTCGTCTACGGCTTGCGCTGCCGGCCGAGCAAGGTCGTCCATGACTTAGATTGCAGGACGCGCAACATCGTCGGCAACTTGCGCCACAGGACCAATGACCAGCCCAACAGGCGCAAGCGCGGCCCCGATTATGGCACCATCCTTGGCACCAACTAGGGCGGCTTGCGGGACATCTTGCAAAACTTCTTGATTTATCTCGCCTTGTTCTTGGATATTGCCAACAATTTCCACTGTCGTTTCTATGCCCGCGCCAGAGATTCCACCAACCAGCGCGCCAACTACCACCATATTTGTAACTTGCTGCACTAGCCATTCCAATGGCTGGAAGGGCGATTACCATATATTGCCTCCTGTCGACTTTGTGTGCATAAGATATTTGGTAGTGGTGGCGCGATAAGTGATATGAGATGAAAATGCTCCCTATGATAC
>VXNO01000148.1 GCA_009840575.1 Chloroflexota bacterium
ATCCGCCACGGCAAACTCCCAAGTACGATTTGTGCCTTCCGATACTCCTCCGCCGACATTGAAGACGTAAGAACCGGGTGGCAGGTCGAATTGAACGCTAACCGAGCCGTCGGCGCGATGCCCGGCAGCGAGTACTTCGTTGCTGATGTTCCGCGTTTCGCGCCCTTTAGCCATAGCCGACTTGAGGTTTGCGAGACTGAGCAGATAACACATCGTCAAGGGTCCAACAAGCCCTTGCGACCAGGCATCGTGGTAGTCCGCGTTATCCGGAAACTGAAAACTTGCTGTAATCAAGGCGGCCCGCGCCGCTTGGAAGTCTATCCACTCCCTACAAGATTGCTCACTTACCGCATGATCCATGGCGCCTATTGCGGTGCCTATTGTGGCGATGGTAGAGTAGTAACCTGAAGAGTTACGGTCGAACGATTTAGCAGAAGAAAGCCCGCTCACTTTCTTGGCAATTTGCAGGGTAAGGTCACATATTTCACCAAGCTTCGCCTGATCATCTTGATAGAGTTGGCCAAGCTCGCTGGGATCGCAGGTCTCGAATTGATCACCCGCATGCTTGATGGTTGCGTAATCGCGCGGGCGATGTTCTCTAAGTGCTTCAATAGACCACATCCGTTTTAGGCGATGCCAATACAGAGTCGCGACGCCGAACATCACGCCGTCTACCCAGATCTGGTCGATATCACCTTCATCCAACATTGGCATCCAACATGCCGCCAACATTGCCGTCCTGGCCGCTTGGAAATCCAGCCATTCCATGCAGGGAGCTTGTATTAGCGCACTCGTTAACGCGACCATGGAATCGACAGATTGTTCCTGAATTGGCAGTTCCTCGAGATCGGCGGTATGGGGCAGATTGAGGCAGAACTTTGCCGCTTCGTATGCAATGTCGCCGTGGGTGCCAAGGCTAGCAATCAGATTTTTATAGCGCCGTGCGAGGGCTCTGTCGGTGCAGCCAGCGACCAAATGGTCAGCCCAAGGCTGATACTCGGCTTCGGGCACGGCCTCCGCCGCGTCTGGCAGGACTAGCTCGCCGCTAGTCGCATACGAGTAGAGGAGGGCGAGTGCGGTTGTCGGGTTCATCGGTCAGTAACCTCCTTAGCGTTGCCACAGTGGGGCAGATCTTGAACAGCCACCCTACATATTTTACATCGTCTGGCAGGCGAGCGGATAGCTCACCTCCACTTGTTTCGCTTTCTGCGGCGGGCGACTCACCGAGTCGCCCCTACATTACGTTATGTGTTGATTTTCTCCAGAGCCGCCCGCGCGATATTCGCCGCTGTCTCAAATGCCCATGCCACGCGATTGACGCCACGAACCAGATGCGTCCGCGTAACCCGCCGCATGTGCGCATCGGCATTGGCAAGTTCCAGCGCTGGTGCCAGGTCGGGCAATTGCGGCACGCGCATGGCAGGCTCAGTGCGGAAGCGCCCCTGCCGCGTGAAGTTAATCAGCACCAGCTCGCGCGCCATAGCCAGCAGGGCATCGTTGAATGCGCGCACGCCGGCATCAGCAACCGCGCCATCCGCCAGCCCGCCAGCCGCCGCATACAACTCGTCCAGCGCGCCGTTCAAGTCCGCCAGCGCACTTGTCGCCGGCGAAAAATCGACGTCATCGCCCGCCGCCGCGGCATAGTCAGCCAGCGTCGCAGCGAACTCAGCCGTCAACGCGCGGAAGTCATAGGGGTGCAGCGGGTTGTTCAGCAGGCGCTGCAGCGAGGCGGCATAGACGCGCAGGTCACGCATGAGATGGTCTTTATCGGCGATTTCCAACGTGTCATTTTCGGTATGCCAGGCGATGTTCGCGCCGCAGCCGCCTACCGCGTAATAGCCCATCTCTTCCGCTTTGGAGAGCGGCATGGAAGACAGCAGCATGAACAAGCTGGAGATGCCGATGTTGTTAAAGGAATAATCGCCGGCTTGGTGCGGACGCTCGCCAGTGAAGCCCAGCCCGGTCGCATCCAGCACTGTCTGTTTGGCGAAGTCATGCGCCTCGCTCATGATGGTTACGCCGCGGTATTCAGTTGCCCAGCGGCAGCCCGGCGAATCGATATTCATCTGCGCCACACAATCGCGCGCCAAATCCAAGCCAAACTTGTCGGCATACCAGGTTGATGCGCCGTAGCGGCCCGTGGAATGCCCCGACCACCAAGCTACCCGCAGCGTGCGCGCCAAGTTGTCCGCCTGGCTGTGAAAGATGCGCGCCAGCTCCAGCAGGGTCGCGTTGCCCACCGCGTTATCGCCGATGCCCACATCCCAGCTATCGACATGCCCATGCACCAGCACAAATCGCTCAGGCTCGATAGCCCCTTTGATTTCCGCTACCAGGCAGGGGCATTCAAACCAGCCCTCTTTTAATTGCGTGTGCAGGGTGGCTTGGGTCTGCCCGTCCGCCATGCGCTGCATCAGGTCTTCGCCATCGGGGCGATTGATGGAAAGCACGGGGATATTGGGCTGGCGCTGATAATTATCCAGGTCGGGCGCGCCCCAGATGGTCGTGCAGATGCCCCAGTGGATATCGACGCCGGGGTTGATGAAGATCGCGCCGATGGCACCTTGATTTTGGAAGTACCAGACCGGCGGCGGGCCGCCAAATCCATCCACCACCACGATCTTGCCGCGCACATCGACTTCGGTAACAGGCGTGAAATCGAAGAAGTCGGCGCTGCGCCCGGCTGCGAAACCTTCGATGCGCGCCATTTCGCCAGAGACGCCGGCGGGCGGCGTGCTGATAGAAAAAGCCGGCGTCTTGGCGCGGTAGGATTGGCTGCCCACCGCCAGCGATGCCCGTACCGGCACACTCAAAAATAGCTCCGGCATGTGCATCTCATGCGGGATGCCCAGGGCCTCCAGCCGCCCGGCGATGTAATCAAAGGCTTCGCGTTCGTCGGCGGAAGACGATTCGCGCACCAGGCTGGTGAATCGTTCGAGCAGCGACCAAGGCTCGTCCGGCGTCAGCGCCTCCAGCAGCGCCGCTTCCAAATCGGCTTGTTTGGCTTCGTAGAAACTTTGCATGCGGGGTCTATCCTCTCATTATCAACAGAAGTCATCGGCGGGATTGTAACTTACATAGGCGAGAATGCGAAAAGTATTCACCACAGAGGAAACGAGGATACACAGAGGGCGCAGAGGTTTTTTGCCACAGAGGCAATCAGCCTCTTTATGCGAATTTCAATCCCCGCGCACATCCAGCACATCGCGCAGGGCGTCGCCCAGGAAGTTTATGCTCAGCACTGTGATCATAATCGCCAAGCCCGGATAGATGCCCAGCCACCAGGCGCGCGAAAAGAAGCTGCGGGCATCGCTGATGATCAAGCCCCAGGTCGGCGTGGACGGCTTGACGCCCAAGCCCAAGAAGGACAAGCCGGCTTCCGCCAAAATAGCGAAGGACACGCTGAGCGTGGCTTGCACGATGATAGGCGCGATGGCGTTGGGCAAGATATGCCGCAGCATGATGCGCTGGTTGGAAGCGCCCATCGAGCGCACCGCCAGCACATATTCTTCTTCGCGGATTGACAGCACCATACCGCGCGTGATGCGGGCGAAATCGTCCAGGAAAGCCAGCACGATGGCCACGATGACATTCTCCAGCCCGGTGCCGAAGATCGCCACCAGGTAGACCGCGATGATGAAATTGGGGAATGCCCACTGCAAATCGATATAGCGCATGAAAATGGTATCGACCCAGCCGCCGTAATAGCCGGAAAGCACGCCCATGGCCACGCCCAGCAGCATGGAAATTGCCACTGCCACCACGCCCACAAAGAGCGAAACGCGCGCGCCGTACAAGATGCGCGTGAAGAGGTCGCGCCCCAGGTCATCCGTGCCCAGTAGGTGCTCACGCGAGGGCGGCTGCAAGATATCAAATTCCTGGCTTAGCGGGTCGTAAGGCGAGATGAACGAGGCGAAGACCGTGCTAAAGATGATCGTGCCCAGCATCAGCATGCTGGCGATGGCTCGTTTGTCGCGCAGCAGTTGCTGGGTGACGGTCGGTCGCTGCGGCAGGCTGGGCTGCTCAATACCGCGCAAGTTGGCAGCAGAGCCTTGCGCCCCCCTGACTTGTCGGGGGGAGCGAGGGGGGTTGGCTTGCTTCCCCCTGACTCGTCGGGGGGACCGAGGGAGGTTAGTCATAACTGATGCGCGGGTCGATGACACGGTAGAGCAGGTCGACAGCCAGGTTCATGAAGACCAGCAAAACCGCCACCAGCAGGATGCTGCCCTGCACGACCGGGTAATCGCGGTTAAGGATGCTTTGGATCAGCACGCGCCCCAGCCCCTTGATGGCGAAGACATTCTCCACCACTACCGAGCCAGAAAATAGCAGCGCCAGCGAGATGCCCATGACGGTAATGACGGGGATCAAGGCATTGCGCAGGGCATGGCGGAAGATGACTCGGCGCTCGTTCAGCCCCTTGCTGCGCGCCAGAGAGATGTAATCTTGCCCCAAGACTTCCAGCATGGCGCTGCGTGTCAGCCGTGCGATAGACGCTGAAAATGGCAAGCCCACCGCCAGCCCGGGCAGGATCAAATAGCGCAGCCATTGGTCGAGCCCGGCGCTCATGGGTTTGTAGCCGATAGCGGGGAACCAGCGCAGGTTGACGGCGAAAACGATAATCAGCACGATGCCGATCCAAAACGAGGGCATGCTGATGCCCAGGAAAGCCGCGAGGTTGAAGCCATAATCCAGCAAGCTGTCTTTCTTCACCGCCGAGATGATGCCCGCCGACAAACCCAGCGTGAAAGACACCAGAAAAGCCACCAGCGCCAGCGAGACTGTGCGTGGCACGGCTTCGGCAATCTGTACGTTGACCGCCTGATGACTGCCATAGAGCGACTGTCCCAGGTCGCCAGACAACGTATTGCGCAGCCAGAAGAGGTATTGCACGAGGACCGGCTGGTCCAAGCCCAGCTTGGCGCGGATGGCATCGGCGGCGGTGGGGTCGACATCCGCCAGCATCGCCGCGATCGGATCGCCCGGCACCGCCCGCAGCATAAAAAAGACCAACGTGCCTACCGCCCAGACGACGATCAGCGCCTGTACCACCCGTGCGACAAAATAGCGCATGTCCCCGCTTCCTGTTCTTGGGCGCGAAGTCCACTGCATACCCCCTCGCCCCCCGAAGAATCGGAGGGGAGGTTTCGCCGCGCTTTGCCTCCCCCTGACTTGTCAGGGGGATTGAGGGGGTGTCCCGCAGCTAGCTCAGGCTGACGCGGTCCAGATCGCGCAAGCCAACGATGCGGCTTTCGGGCGGATAGGTTACTTCAGCGCGATGCACGAGGATCTCTGTGCCATGGAAGATGAAGATGGAAGCCAGCTTGTCGCTCGTTAGTTGGTTCGCCTCTTGCACGAGAGCCTTGCGCGCGGCGGGGTCGGCTGTAACCGCCTGCTCGTTAATCAGCTCATCGACGCGGTCGGCAGAAAAGAAGCCAAAAGCGCGCTCGCCATATTTCTCCACCAGGTCGGCATCGTTGCGGTTGGCGCCATTGAAGCGCGAGTTGCTGAGCATCCAATCGACCAAGCCGTCATCGGGGTCGAAGTCGCCGCCGCTGCCCAGCCGCAGCAAATCGTATTCCATGCGGTTGGCATCTTCGATCAGCACAGTAAAGTCCTTGATATCCAGCTCGATGTCGATGCTCAGGTTGTTGCGGTACATATCGACGATGACTTCGGCTTGACGTCGTCCGGCGGGCGTGGTCAGCAGCTTCAAAGCGGGGAAGCCCTCGCCACCGGGGTAACCCGCGTCCGCCAACAGAGCCTGCGCCGCCTCGACATCAAAGCTTTGCTGGCTGGTCTCGTTGATGGCGGTGTCGAAGTAATAGCCCATGGCGGGATTGATCGTGCCGAAGGCGGGCACGCCGCGCCCGAACAAAGCGCGCTGGATGAAGCGCTCGCGGTCAAAGGCTTTCGCCAGCGCCAGCCGCACCTTGAAGCCATTCTGCTGCTTCAGCTCGTCGACGGACAGGTTGAAATCCTCGACCGCCATAGGCTCACGCCAGGGGTTGACGAAGACGGACTGGAAGCCGTTGCCAGGGATCTCGTCCACGACCAAGTCGGGATTCATCAAGAAGCGATCGACCAGCTCGGCAGCCACGCCATTGCCGCCGATGAGATGGATATCGCCAGTTTCAATCGCGGCTGCCAGCGGTTCATTCTCGGGGATGGGGATGATGGTTACTTTGTCCACGACCGGGCGTGCCGGGTCGTAATACTCATCAAAGCGCTCCAGCACCACACCCTGCCCCAGTTGGTGCTCGGTTACGCGGAAGGGACCCGTTCCCACCGGCATCAAGCCATAGTCCTGCAAGCCCATGGCTTCGATGGCGCGCGAGTTGACGATGGTCATGGCGCGGCCGCTGGAACGTTCCAGGGTCTTGACCAGCAGCGAGGCTTGCGGCTTGCCCAGGCTCAGCTGGATGGTCATATCGTCCAGCGCGACCACATCCAGCACATTGACAAGGTTGCCGGAATGGATCGATTGCGCTGGGTCTTTGGAGCGGTTATAGGTGAAGACGACATCGGCGGCGGTGAAAGCATCGCCATTGTGCCAGGTTACGCCTTCGCGCAGGTTGAATGTCCAGACCAAGCCATCGTCAGACACAGTCCAGTCGGTGGCCAAATCGCCTTCCGCGACCAGGTCGGCATTGATATGCGTCAAGCCGCTGAGCACGTTGGAAGCCACCTGGAATTGCAGCACCTGGTTGATTTGCGCGGGGTCGAGGGTGGTAATCTCCGCGGTGCCCGCCCAGCCACAAATCAGGTGTCCGCCGCCTTGGGCGAAGGCGCGCGTAGCAGCTGGCAGGGCGATGCCGGCCGCGCCCATCAGGTGCGAAAGCGAAAGCGAGCCGCCCGATGCCGCCACCAGCCGCAAGAAGGAGCGCCGGCTCAGCTTCGGACCGCTGATTTCGTCTTTGCTCAAGCCAAAGAGCGGGTCGCGCGGGTCAAAGTCATAGGCGCGGCGCTGCTCCTCGGCGATGCGCGATTTTTCTTCGCCCGTGAGGCGAGCAAGTATATTTTGCAGTCGTCTGTTCATTTTGTCCTCCGTCCAATTAACTGGCTAGACCGCAGTTCGTATAACAAGCAGGGCAAGTATAAAATCTTGGCGCTCTTTATGCAAAGACCTGCCTCGCCTTGCGGACAATCGCGTCAAATTATTCACCACAGAAGTAGAACCAAGTAAGTCGTGAGAGTGAAATCTGTAGGCGCGCGCCTTGGCTCGTCCCTACATTCATTCCTAGATTTTCGCATTATTTTCTTGATTTCACTGAGGAAACGAGGATGCACAAAGTCCACAGCGCTTTGTGTCTTTGTGGTTATTGTTCGCACATCTGCCCGCGCAGGACGGCTTTCTGCACTTTGCCCAGGGCATTGCGCGGTAGCTCAGCGGCGAAGATGACGCGACGTGGCATTTTGTAGGCAGCCAGCCGTTGGCGGCAATGAGCGCGGATGCCCTCCGCATCGGCAGCAGCGCCCGGCGCCAGCACGATGACCGCCACCACTTGCTCGCCCCATTCAGCGTCGGGGCAGCCGATGACGGCACAGGCGGACACAGCCATGTGAGCCATCAGCGCCAACTCCACCTCGGGGGGGTAGACATTTAAGCCGCCGCTGATGATGAGGTCTTTGCCGCGCCCCTTGAGCGTGAAGTAGCCATCGGGCGCGCGCGCGCCAAGATCGCCCGTGCGCAGCCAGCCATCGTCCGTGAAAGCCTGCGCGGTTTTTTCGGGCTGCTGCCAATAGCCAGCGAAGACATGCGCGCCGCGGATCTGCACTTCGCCCACCACATCATCAGGCAGGGGCAGGTCAGTCGCGGGGTCGGCGATGCGCGCCTGCACGCCCGGCAGCGGAGCGCCCACCGAGCCAACGCGCCGCTCGCCATGCAGGGGGTTGGACAAGTTCATGCCGGTCTCAGTCATGCCATAGCGCTCCAACAGGGTCACGCCGAAGATGCGCTGGTAGCCAAAGAAGAGGTCATCAGGCAGTCGGTCGCTGCCGGAGGTCATCAGGCGCATAAAGCTGAGGTCAATGCGCCGTCCCGCCGCCTGCGTATAGAGCCGCCGGTGCATGGTAGGCACGCCCATAAAGACTGAGTAGCGCCGACTCTGCAACAAGCCCAGCGCTTCCGCCGCGTCAAAACCCGGCAACAGGTGAGCGGTCGCGCCCGCGTGCAGCGCCCCGTGCAACGCCACCACCAGCCCATGCACATGAAAAATGGGCAGCGCATGCAGCAACGTGTCGTCCGCGCGCCAGCCCCAAGCCTCGTGCAGCGCCTTGATGTTGGCGGTCAAATTGCCATGCGTGATGAGCGCGCCTTTGGGGCGGCTGGTTGTGCCGCTGGTGTAGAGCATCATGGCCCTTTGCTCAGACGATTTGGGCAGGCTCACCGGCTGCGCGGAATAGCCGCTGACCCGCTCGCCCCAGGGCGCTTCCGAGTCAACGAAAATCGCCTCTTGCAGCGCGGGCAGGCTGGGCATCATCTCGGCAAGCGCTGGCTGATTCGCCTTGTCCGCGAATAAGAAACGCGCGCCGGCATCCGCCAGGAAGTAACGCAGCTCGGCGGGCGGATAGCCGGGGTTCAAGGGCAGAAACACCACGCCAATCTGCATTGCCGCCAGGTGCAAGTAGATGAAAGGCAGGCATTTGGGCAGTTGCACAGCCGCGCGATCGCCAGGTTTTAAGCCCAGCGCGCGCAGGTAATGGGCGCTGCGGCTGGTCGTCTCCGCCAGTTGCGCGTAGCTGACCGCCTCGCCACCGATGAATTGCAGGGCGATTTTCTGTGGATTGACGCGGCAGTTTTCAGCGAGGGTGTCGAGAAACATGGCGCAGTTTTACCACAGAATCAATCGCAAGCGAGTCGTGAAATTTACTTCACCACAGAGACACAGAGGGCACAGAGAAAAACCTCATTCCCTCTGTACTGAGGCCTACAGTCCCAGCATCGCCCCGCGCCGTTTGTAGCCATAGAGCGGCAAATCCAA
>VXNO01000172.1 GCA_009840575.1 Chloroflexota bacterium
GGGAAGGGGAGTCTTTGCCAGCGATTCCGTAGCATTAAAGCCCCTCCCTCATTTTTGGGGGAAGGGTTTGGGGTGGGGGTAAAATGAGCATTCCAAAGTCTCATTACTTGCCTGCGCTTACTCCTGCGCCTATGTGGTGAATACCGAGAAGGCTGCTCTGCCTATGGTATACTCGTCAGGTGCGATCCACAGGCGGGGACAGACCATGCCCATCACAGCGACAGGACGATATTTTCGGGACGAAACCGGCCGGCGGCGCATCCTGCGCGGCGTCAACCTCAGCGGCGCGAGCAAAGTGCCAGCCCAGCCGCCCGGCGCGACGCACCTGCCCGACAGCCTGAATGACCCGCGCCATGTGTCCTTCATCGGGCGACCCTTCCCGCTGGAGGAAGCCGACGAACACTTCACCCGGCTCAAGCATTGGGGGCTGGATTGCCTGCGTTTCATCGTAACCTGGGAGGCATTGGCCCACGCGGGACCCGGCTGCATCGACGAAGCCTACCTGGATTATCTGCATGCCGTGCTGGAAAAAGCCCATGCCCACGGCTTGCTGGTCTTTATTGACCCGCACCAGGATGTATGGAGTCGCTTTTGCGGCGGCGATGGCGCGCCCGCCTGGACATTCGAGGCGCTTGGCATGGAGATCGAGCGCTTCAGCGAAACCGGCGCGGCGCTGCTGCATCAAGAGCAGCCCGATACCTTCCCGCAGTTGATGTGGGCGACGAATTATGCGCGTTACGTCTGCTTCACGATGTTCACGCTCTTCTTTGGCGGGCGTGACTTTGCGCCGCAGCTGCAAGTCGACGGGCAGAATATCCAGGATTACCTGCAAGGGCATTACTGCGCGGCTTATGCGGAGTTGGCGCGACGTCTGCGCGACCTGCCCAACCTGCTGGGCTTCGGCAGCATGAACGAACCCTCGCCAGGCTTGCTGGGCGTCCCCGACTTGCGCAGCAATGATCACGCGCTCATCAAACTGGGTATCGTACCCAGCCCGGCGCAGGCGATCTTCCTCGCCAATGGCTTCGCGCAGGACTGCCAGGACTATGGCATTCCACTGGTCGACCGGCTGCCGGGGCAGGTCAAACCAGCCCGCATCGATCCCCAAGGCGCGACTGTCTGGCGCGATGGCTTTGACGATGTCTGGCGGGCGCAGGGCATCTGGGATGTGGATAGCGCGGGCAATCCGCGGATGCTGCGCCCTGGTCACTTCGCGCGCGCCGACTTTCTGCAAGACCACCTCAAGCCATTCACCGACCGTTTCGCCAGCGCCATCCATGCTGAAATGCCGGCTGCCTTTATCTTCATCGAAGCCGAGCCGATGGGTCCGCCGCCGAACTACGAAGACGCCGACAGACTGGTGTATGCGCCGCATTTCTATGATGGCGTTACGTTGCTGACGCGCCGCTTCCACCCGCAGCTCAATTTCGACTTTTTCAGTATGCGTCCGCTGCCGGGCGAGGCGCAGATTCGCCGCCACCTCAGCCAAGCGCTAGGCAAATTCCGCCACTATGCCGATGAAGCGCTGGGCGAAGCGCCTATTCTTATTGGCGAGATAGGCATCCCCTTCGACTTGAACGGCGGCGGCGCTTTCAGAAGCGGCGATTTCTCGCGGCAGGCGCAGGCGCTGGATTACAGCTTGCGCGCCTTGGACGACCACCTCTACAGCTACACGCTCTGGAATTACACGCCCGACAATACGAATGAGCGCGGCGACCAGTGGAATAGCGAAGACTTATCCATCTTCAGCCGCGACCAACAAAGCGACCCCGCCGATATCAACTCAGGCGGACGGGCGCTGGCGGCGATTGCGCGTCCCTATGCTCGCAAGGTGGCGGGCGACCCGCTGACCATGCGCTATGACCGCGAGCGCGGCATCTTCACATTCACTTTCAAGCATGACAGCGCCATCAGCGAGCCGACCGAGATCTTCGTACCCAACCTGCCTTTCCCCGATGGCTACCGCGTCGAGGTGAGCGATGGCGAGTACGAGGTCGATAGCGAGGCGCAGCGGGTCTTGTATCGGCACAGCGACAAAGACATGCCGCACATGATCCGCATCGTCTCGAACAGTCCCGCGCCGGAAGAACTTTCGCCCTGGGGCAAGCTGGCGATGGCGGCGGCGGTTGCGTTGGTGGCGCTGGCGCTGCTGAGAAGGTTGTTGCGGAGGTAAGGGCTATGGATGAGCAGGCAAGGATTCTCTTGGGCGACGCGCGGCAGCAATTGAAGCGGTTGAGCGCGGATTCTGTGCAGCTCGTCGTTACTTCTCCGCCGTATGCCGACCAGCGCAAAAGCACCTACGGCGGCATGCACCCTGACAAGTATGTCGAGTGGTTTCTGCCGATTTCCAGCGAGTTGCTGCGCGTATTAAAGCCGCGTGGCACTTTTATCCTCAACATCAAGGAGAAAGCGGTCAATGGCGAGCGGCACACCTATGTGCTGGATTTAATCAAGGCATTGCGCGAACAAGGCTGGTACTGGACGGAAGAGTTCATCTGGCACAAGAAGAATTGCTATCCTGGCAAGTGGCCCAATCGCTTTCGTGATTCATGGGAGCGTCTGCTGCAATTCAACAAATCCAGGAAGTTCGATATGTACCAGGAAGCGGTCATGCTACCGGTTGGCGACTGGGCAAAGGGGCGGCTGGGCAAACTCAGCGAAACCGACAAAATCCGTGATGAATCCCGCTCGGAAAGCGGCTTTGGCAAGAATGTTTCCAACTGGCTGGGGCGCGATAGGGTCTACCCGACCAATGTGCTGCACATGGCGACCGAGACCAGCAACAAGGGGCACAGCGCCGTCTTTCCACGCCAGTTGCCTGAGTGGTTTATCAAGCTCTTTTCACAGCCCGGCGATGCGGTGCTGGATCCTTTTGCGGGCTCGGGCACGACGCTCTTCGTCGCGCAGGCGATGAACCGCCGCGCCATAGGCATTGAAATCCTGCCTGACTATGTCGAGGCGATTGAAGCGAAATTGCGATTGAGTCACCAGCCAAAACTGATGTGAGGGTATTTTGGAAAACGAATTGCTCTTGGCGGTACAAGAATATGTCGAAGAAAACATCGGCGAATTTCATAAGAAGCGGCTGGCTTCTGTCAATAACAAGAGCTTGCGCGATCTCCTGAAGCGCAAGAATCCCTACTTATTCAGAGCCAAGACGCCCAGCGTTCATGATCTGGTCAGCGGCATCATGGATGCGTTCCTTTCTTCTCAGGAAGAAGGCTTATTTGGCAACTTTCTCGAAGGGGTTGCCGTGTTTGTCGCTGAGCGGGTCTACGGCGGTTACAAACCATCGCCCACAGAATACACTGGTATTGATCTCATATTTGAAAAACTTGATACTATTTTCCTTGTCGAAATTAAATCAGGTCCCAATTGGGGAAACTCCAGCCAGGTCGCCAAGATGTATCGCAACTTCCAAGAAGCAATCGTCGCTCTTCGTCATCGCTACCCTCACAAACGAATTATCCCTGTGAATGGCTGCATGTATGGCAAAGTCAGAAAAACGCGCAGGGAAGGCAAAATCAAGGAATCGGGCGAGATCGTCGCAATTGTTGAATACTGGAAAATCTGTGGGCAGGACTTTTGGCAACTGATTTCCGATGACCCAAGGTTGTATATCGACATCATTGAGCCGCTTGGCTATCGCGCGAAAGAACGCAATGAGGCGTTTCTGGTAGCATACGATAATTTCCTTACAAGAGTTACTGGCGAATTCATAAACTCTTACGCCAACAAAGACGGTAGCATCGCCTGGGATCGCTTGGCTGAACTTGTATCTCGCCGCGATTCTGACCGGACTCTGCGTGAGCTTACATCCACCTAACCCAAGCGAAAGGAAACTCCTATGAACTTCGACCTCGCTTCAATCGACTACATCCTGGAAACGACGCGCAGCGTGCGCAAGCGCCTCGATCTTTCACGCCCCGTCCCCCGCGACATTGTCATGCGCTGCCTGGAGATCGCCATCCAGGCACCCACCGGCAGCAACTCGCAGGGCTGGAAGTGGCTGGCGCTGACCGACCCTGAAAAGAAAGCCAAAATCGGCGCATACTACCGCGACTCCTGGTATGCCTATGCCCGCAATGTGGGCCGCGGCGCGAGCGACACCCCGCCTTCCGCGCAGATGCAGCGGGTCATCAGCAGCGCGCGCTACCTGGCTGACCACATGGGCGAGGTGCCGATGATGATCTTTCCATGCGTGCAGGGGCGGGCGAGCGACAGCAACCCCGCTGTCAACGCCGGCTTGTATGGCTCGATCATCCCGGCGGCTTGGTCGTTGATGCTGGCATTGCGGGCGCGGGGCATCGGTGCGGCTTGGACGACCCTGCACCTGAGTTATGAAGCCGAATGTAACGCCATCCTGGGCATCCCCGACGATGTGACGACGGCGGCGCTGCTGCCAGTCGCTTATTTCACGGGGGAAACTTTTCAAAGAGCCAAGCGCCTGCCCGCCAGCCAATTGACCTACTGGGAGCATTGGGGCGAGGTTTGAGCGGCGATATCTTGCCCAGCGCCAAAACTTATGTATAGTTAAACAGAGATACACAAGTATCATCGCAGGCTGGGTGCGCAATGGCTTTGACCGCATTGGAGCAAGCCACACAACGCTATTTCGCGACTGACCGCAACCTGCGCATGAAAGAAGCGACGCACGCGCGCTACCTTGTGCCGCAAGTCGACCTTGCCAGCTGGGTCTTGCACACGCTGGATTGGACGGATGCTCAGACGGTGCTGGATATTGGCGCGGGCACGGGCGGGCATTACGAACGGCTCATGCGCGTTATGCCCAACCTTCGCTATTACGCGCTGGATTTGTCGCCGCAACTGCTGCGCTGCCATCCCTGCGCTGCCGAGCGGCTGGCTTACGCCGATGCCCTGCGGCTGCCCTATGCCGACGCCAGCTTTGATGTGGTGATGGCAAACGACATGCTCTACCTGCTGACTGACCTGGATAGTTGCCTGCGCGAGGTCAAGCGCGTGCTGAAGCCGGACGGGCGCTTGCTGGCTGCCACCGAAAGCGTGGTTAACCTGCCCGAGCTGCAAGTGCTGCTGCGGCGCGCTATCGTCTTGCTCAGCCGCAACGGTGCCAAAGTCGATGTGCCGGTTGCGCCCGTCGGCGCATTTGCGCTGGAGAATGGCGCGCGCATCTTACGGCGGCACTTTTATGCAGTTGTGCGCCACGATTTGCCCGCCACCTTGCACTTCCCCGATATCGAGCCGGCGCTGGATTATATCGATAGCCTGCGCGGCTTACGGGAGCATGGCTTGCCCGCCGATGTCGATTGGGACGACTTGATGCTTATCATGCGCCAGCAGATAAGCCAGCTCTGCAAAGTCTTGGGCAAGCTGGAGCTAACCGTGGCGTATGGCGCTATGATCGCCAGCGACGGCGGCGACTTCATCAAAGATTTTGTGGCGCGCGGCGGACGGGCATAATCCGCATGTCGGCGTTCGGTCCGCTTGTTCCGCCTGTATGACAAAAAAAGGGGGCGAGCTGGTGTCTGTCCTGTGTTTCGGCGAATTGCTGATTGACTTCGTAGCGCAGGAAATGGGCGTGACGGTCGGCGACGCGCCGGGATTCATCAAAGCAGCGGGTGGAGCGCCCGCCAATGTCGCGGCTGCTGTGGCGCGCTTGGGCGGTCGCGCAGCTTTTATGGGGCAGTTGGGCGATGACCCTTTTGGGCATTATCTGGCGGGACTGCTGGCGGCTGAACGTGTCGATACCCGCGGCATCACCTATTCCAGCGAGGCGCGCACGGCTCTGGCTTTTGTCAGCAACACAATGGAAGGCGAGCGCAGCTTTATGTTTTATCGGCATCCCAGCGCCGATATGCTGATGCAGCCCGCTGATGTCGATACGACCCTCATCGATGCCTGCCAAGCCTTCCACTACGGCAGCATCACCTTTATCAACGAGCCAGCTGCCTCGGCATTGCGCCTCGCGCTCGACCATGCGCTGGCCGCCGACAAGTTCATTTCCTACGACCCTAATTTGCGACTGCCGCTCTGGCAAAGCGCAGACGCGGCAAAAGCGGGCATGCTGTCGGGCTTGGATTATGCCAACTTGCTCAAAATCAGCGAAGAGGAGTTGCGCTTTCTCACTGGCGGCGATGATGTTGCCCCGCTGTGGCGGGAGCGCATGCAGTTGATCTGCGTTACCTATGGCGCGGCTGGCGCGGCCGTCCACCTCAGAGATGGCGCTTGCATCCAGGCGGCTGGCTATACGGTATCGGCGGTGGATACGACTGGCGCTGGCGATGCCTTTGTCGCGGCGATGTTGATGGGCATCCTGGCGAATCGCGATGGCTGGCGCGGGCAACTGCCGCAGACCCTCGATTTCGCCAATGCGGTCGGCGCGCTGACCTGCCGGCAAAAAGGCGCTATCCCGTCACTGCCAACGCGGGAAGCGGCGCTGGCTTTCCAACGCGAAGTCAATTCACAATGAGCCTTTCCGATTCGAGCGGGGGGGTTGAGCCTCTCCCCGACTTTTCGGGGGGGGCGAGAGGGATAGTCCCCGAGCTCTCGGTGGTCATCGTCAGTTACAACACGCGCGAGCTGCTGCGTAACTGCCTGCGTTCCCTGCAAGCCAGCCGCGGGCTGACACTGGAGATCATCGTGGTCGATAACGCCTCGGCAGATGGCAGCGCCGAGATGGTGCGGGCGGTCTTTCCATCCACGCAGCTGCATGCGCAGGCTTTGAATAGCTGGTATTGCGGCGGCAACAACATCGGCATCGCAGCCGCCAAGTCCGACTATGTGCTGCTGCTGAACCCGGATACCGAAGTCGCTCCCGATGCCTTGGCGAAGATGCTACGCTTCCTGCGCGAGAACGAAAACTACAGCGGCGTTACAGCGCAGTTGGTCTACCCCGATGGCGCGACCCAGCCAACTTGCGCGGGCATCCCCGACTTTGAGAATCTGCTGCTGGATTATTCGCTGCTGGGTTGGCTGCGTTTGCGGCGCAGAAAGCGGCGTCATGCCGAGTTGGTGTATGCCGATTGGGACCGCAAAAGCGACCGCGATGTCGCGGCGATCCCCGGCAGCTGCACGCTCTTGCGGCGCAGGGATGCGCGGCTGGATGATGCGCTGCTGCTGTACTTTCCCGAAGAAGATTTGGCGCGGCGCTTGGAGGGGCGGATGCGCTTTCTGGCGGCGGCGCGCATCCTGCATCACGAAAAGTCATCGACGCGCACCTGGTTGGCCACGCGCATTTTCTTCCGTGACCTGCTGGTCTATACGCGCAAGCACCACAACCTGCGGCGTATGCTGCTGCTGTGGCTCTTGAGCCGACCGGTCTATTGGGCGATGTGGTTGAAGAATCGGGGCTGATTGCGCTAGCTATACGTTATGCGCTTTCCCTACTTCTCATCAAAGAGAGAAGATAGAGTGGGTTCAAGCACATCCAGCTTCTGAACATAGAGCCGAAGCAAGGGGTCAACAAATCGATAAATCGCGCGATCTTCTCTTTCGATTATGCCTCGTTTGACCAGGCTATTCATATATGAACTCAATTCGTTTGACGGTCTGCCGATCTCGGTTCCGATGTATGCCAGAGGAACGAGCGTACTTTCACACTGCGCCATCGCAATCAAGATGCGCCTATAGTCGCCGGCACCGGCAGCGCGAAGGAGCTGCCCCAATTCTGCGCGCTTGATTCGAGAAACTACTTCATCGGCGGCTTTGTCGAAGTCGTCTTTGTCAAGGTAACTGTCTGAATCATATTCGAATGCTTCAAAGCACAAGGTATGGATAAAGGAAGGATAGCCGCTTGCGGTATCCACCACCCATTCCAGTGATTCGTCAGAAATCCGCACAGGGCGACTCCTGGGCACGCTGTTCAGGGTTCGATGCACTACCTCTCGGCTTTCGCTTCGGTTCATCGGGCGTAGCTCTACATTCTCAAACACCCTTGCGACAGAAGGGTGATCTTGCATCAGGTGTTCCATCGCGCCGTCCACACCGACCAAGTAGAACACGACCTGATCCAGACCAGCATCGACAAGCTCTTCGGTGGTAACTTTCAAGAACGAGGCGATACCTGACGATTCTGCCACTGTATCTATCTCGTCGATAATAAATATGATACCGTCGCGCTCATCTTTGATCGCCGACCACAAGTTGGACACGGTTCGAACGAACTCGCGTCCAATATCCGTGGCTGCTTCCGTTTGATGCTCTAGGGTCAGTAGACCGGGAACAGTAACCTTTGGCTTCCATTGGCCCACAAAATCACCAACGATACTGCGAATGTTTTCGGAACTAATCTTGGTGGGCATTGCCTCCAACAGCGCAGTAACAACTTGCTCAGTGCTAAATTCTTTGCGAGCCCGGCATTTAAATACCGGGAATCTGAAACGAAAGCCGCCAGCATCTATACCGAGCTTTGCCAAGACATCGCCACCATTGTCAGTTACCGAGTGTATCTGATTGATGAAGGAGCTCTTGCCAATGCCTCTAGGCCCGGTGACGATCATATGCCGCGCGTTGCCGTGGCCCGTATTGAACATTGAGCGAATCAGGACAGTCAACTCATGTGCCCGCCCTGCAAACAACTCGAAATTGTCAATGGGCTTGTCTGGCCGAAAAGGGTTGGCTTTGAGTTGCATCAGCTGCGATCAGTTCCCACTTTAGTACCCGCCCTTGATGATACCTGATATGCAGGAGGCGCGCCATATACCGACATTCCTCGGCCCAGGGCAACCGCTTCAAATGTTTTACCACCGAGCGCGCTGAGTTTTAGAGAGTCCACCGAGGGGCTTGATAAGCAGCCATGCGGACAAACGGCTGTGCCTGCGGCAATTGCAATCACAGAGATTATCGTGGGCGTCGTCGTGCAGGTGTTGAATAATCCGCCGAGTTAGTTGATCAAGCTCAACTTCTATATGTGTTTTGTCGAAGTCTGAGAATAGAACCTAGGTGTATAGTCCTAGATTATACTGGTACTGTATCCAAGGAGCAAAAG
>VXNO01000002.1 GCA_009840575.1 Chloroflexota bacterium
CACTGGCGGTCGGGGAGGGGTTTGGGGTGGGGGCGTCTGCGCCCTCGGCGGTGAATCCTGTACAGGCTTCGCATTGACGGCTGTTTTGCGCTAGGCTTCGCTCTGTATCTTTGTGCTTGGGCATCCTTGGCAGGCAGCCGTTATGCGCGCGTTTATCTTTAGTCGCCTCATCCAACTGGTCCTCACCATGTTCATGGTGTCGCTGGTAGTCTTTTTTATGGTGCGGCTGCGTGGCGATCCGATCCTGGTGATGGCGCCGCCCAATTTTGATGAAGAGCAAATCGCCAAGCTGCGCGCGGCTTGGGGCTTCGACAAGCCCTTGGGCGAGCAGTACATCACCTTCTTGACTAAAGCCGTGCGGGGGGACTTCGGCAAATCCTTCCAAGCCAACCGCCCGGCGATGGAGTTGGTCATCGAGCGGCTGGGCTATACCTATTTGCTGGCATCGGCGGCGGCAGCCATTGGCGTGACCATCGCCATCCCGCTGGGCATCGTTTCGGCATTGAAGCGCAACAGCCTGCTTGATTTGTTGAGCACAGCGCTGGCTTCCTTAGGCACCGCCATGCCGAGTTTTTGGCTGGGCTTGATGCTGATCATCATCTTTTCGGTGCATCTGCGCATGCTGCCGGCATTTGGCGCGTTGGAGCCGCGCGCTTTGATTATGCCCGCTGCCACGTTGGGCGTCGGCATGGCGGCGCGTTTGTCGCGGCTGACCCGTTCAGCTATGCTGGAGGTGCTCAGCCAGGATTATGTGCGCACGGCGCGCAGCAAAGGGCTGGCGCAAAAGGCGGTGGTGCTGCG
The DNA here is from genome assembly GCA_009840575.1 of Chloroflexota bacterium. Taxonomy (GTDB): domain Bacteria; phylum Chloroflexota; class Anaerolineae; order Aggregatilineales; family Phototrophicaceae; genus UBA6055. The sequence goes on from VXNO01000002.1 coordinate 802, forward strand.
GCATGCCCTGCGCAACGCCCTCATCCCTATCGTGACCGTCTTTGGCTTGCAGTTGGGCTGGCTGCTGGGTGGCTCGGTGGTCGTGGAGAGCGTCTTCAGCTGGCCCGGGCTGGGCAGGCAGATGATCGACAGCATCAATGTGCGCGATATCGCCATGGTGCAAGCCGGCTTGTTTTTCTTCGCGCTGTCCTTCATATTGATTAATTATGCGATTGATGTGCTTTACATTCTCATCGATCCGCGCATCCGATTTGACTAAAGGGGTGCCATGTCTGCCGATGTCGCCAGCCTGCCAGCGCGCCGCCCCGGCATTGTGCGCGTCTTTGCCATTCTGTTGCGCAGCCCGGTCGGCGCGACCGGCACGTTAATCGTCGGGGTGGTGCTGCTGCTGGCGCTCGTTGGTCCGCAGATTTCGCCGCATGACCCCATCAAAGGCAATCTGCGCGCGCGCTTCAAAGAACCGGGCTACAGCGATGCCAGCGGTGCCTACCGCCTGGGCAGCGACCAGCTCGGGCGCGATATCGTCAGTCGCATCATCGCCGGCAGCCGCGTCTCGGTGCTGGTTGGCGTGGTGTCCGTCTTGATATCGGGCACGATAGGCGTATTTTACGGGTTGGTCAGCGGCTTTGTGGGCGGCCGGCTGGATAGCTTGATGATGCGCATCGTCGATGGTTTGCTGGCGGTGCCGTTTATTATTCTTGTGGTGGCGATATCAGGCGTGGTTGGCGCGGGGCTGGGCACATTGATCCTCATCCTCGGCTTGACCGGCTGGGTAACTTATGCGCGGGTCATCCGTGGCGAGGTATTAAAAGTGCGCGAACAAGACTATGTCATCGCCGCCTATGCCTTGGGTCAGCGGCGACTGGTGGTGATGCTGCGCCACATCCTGCCCAATGTCATCTCGTCGGCGATCGTGCTGGCGGCTGTGCAAGTCGGCGTGACCATACTCGCCGAATCGTCCTTGAGCTTTCTGGGCTTGGGCGTGAAGCCGCCGACCGTCACCTGGGGGCTGATGCTCGCCGATGGCCGCCAATACATCAACAGCGCCTGGTGGATGACGACCTTCCCCGGCATCGCCATCACCGTGACGGTGCTGGGTGTGGTGTTTCTGGGCGACTGGCTGCGTGACTTCCTCGACCCGAATGTACGCGGACGGGGCTAGTGAATCAGCAAATGCAAACCCTCCTGCTGAACCACCGCGCGCCGAAACTATGTTGGGTGGGACTATCACATCAAATGTTTAACCACCGAGTGCGTCGAGAGGAAGAGGCAAACGAGCGAGGCATCGCCTGTCCCCTACACCTAAGTTCTGCGCCGACGGCCAGTGTCTACACGACCCTCTGTGTAGCCTCGTTTTCTCTGTGGTGAATAATTTGCAGCGATTGCCCTGGCTTTGTATCAAAGCGCATTACCTATACAATAGGCGCAGATCCGTCGCATGATTAAAAGGACGAGCAATGCAAGACCGCCCCGGCTTCACCACGATTTTCGGCCGCAACTTGATCGCCGAGCTGGCCAATATCGCGCATCAGCCCTACCTGGTCGTAACCATGGGCGACCTGTGGGAACTCTTCGCGCATAATTTCGACGAAAACCTGGCTGGCCCTTACATCGTCAGCACCATCGATGGCGACGAACTCAAGGGCGAGCTGGCCAAGCTGCCGCATTGCCGCAGCATCATTGGCTTGGGCGGTGGGCAGGCGTTGGATGTCGCCAAGTATTTCGCCTGGGCGCTGGGGCTGCCGCTCTTCCAGGCGCCGACCTCGATGTCGGTCAACGCCGCTTTTGGGCATCGCTGCGGGCTGCGCTTTGATGGCAATGTGCGTTATGTCTGCTGGGCGGTTCCCGAGGCGGTTTATGTGGACTTTGATGTCATCCAAAATGCGCCGCCGGTCGTCAACCGCAGCGGCATCTGCGAGATTCTTTGTTATCACACCGCCCATGCCGATTGGCGCTATGCCCAGGCGCAGGGCAAGGTCGAAGGCAAATGGCCATACGACCAGGCGATGGTCGATGAAGCCCAGGCGGTGATGGCGACTGTGATAGCGGCGCTGGACGATATCCGCGCGGTCAACGAAAAAGGCATCCGCGCGTTGATGCTCGCCAATCGCTGGGGCGGGGCGGCTTTTCATAATCTGGGCTGGAACCCCCGCCCTATCGAAGGCGCGGACCACTTCCTCTTCTACGCGCTGGAATACTACACCGGCAAGAAGTTCATCCACGGACAGCCGGTCTGCCTGGGCATTTATGTCGGCTCGCTGCTGCATGATGACCGCGCCGCCGACATGCTGGCTGCCATCGTGCGCGCTGGCGTCGATATCCGCCCGCAAGCCATGGGCATCAGTTGGGACGATGTCGCTCATGCTCTGCTGACTATGCGCGAGTTCGTGCGCTCCGCTGGCTTGTGGTATGGCATCTATCATGACGCCATCATCGACCAGGCATTCTGCGACCAAGTGCGTCAAAATGTTGAATCGGCATACCAAGGGGTGACGCTCTGAGCCACCCTGCCTTCCCCAAGTTGGAATCGAACCGAGCGCTTCGGTGATTCACTTCAAACACAGTCAAGGAGGCTGAAAATGAAAACTCGAATGTTGTTGTTGCTTTGTGCGCTGCTCTTGCTCCTGCCGCTCGCGCAGGCGGAGGATTTCGATTGGATGCGATTTGCTGGCAGCGAGATCACCATCCTGATGCCCGAACACCCGGTGCTGGATGGCATGCGCAGCGTCATGGATGACTTTGAAGCCGCCACCGGCATCACCGTCAATGTGGAGGCGCTGGCGGAGAATCTCTACTTCGACCGCATGGAAGTCGCGTTGCGCGCCGATAGCGGCGTCATGGATGTCTACATGGTGCCGATGGATTCCACCGCCTTCACCCAGTGGAGCAACGGGCTGATTCATCCGCTGAGCCCTTATATCAACGACGCCAGCATGACTTCCGCCGGCTACGACTTCGCCGACTTCCCGGCGGGCTTCACCCAGGCGACGCAGTACCCGCCCGGCGCTATGGACGCGCAGGATTATGCTATCCCCGTTTCCTTCGAGGCCTACACCCTGTTCTGGAATATGGACATCGTTGATGAATATCTGGATGGCGTCGTGCCCGATACCATGGGCGGCTTGATCGAAGCGGCGCACAGCATCTCGGAAGCCAGCGGCGGCATGGTGGCTGGCTCGGTTATGCGCGGCATCCGCTCGCATACTATCATGGACACGGTCACGGGCATGGTCTTCAACAACTGGGGCGAGGCGGAGATGACCTTGCCGACCAATGTCTGGTACGACGGCGATTGGTCGATGCCACGGGTGGACGATGAGCGCATCACGGCTGGCTTGTCGCATTACGCTGGCTTGATGTCGGCGGGACCCATCAATGTGCAGGCGCTGGACTGGCCCGATGCCAGCTTGCTCTTCCAGCAAGGGCGCGCCGGTTTCTTCATCGACGCCAGCCTGTTTGGCCCTGGCTTTGAAGACCCGGACGTTTCCGCCGTCGCCGGCAAAACCGGCTACGCGGTGATGCCGCCCGTTGAAGCCGGTGGCGATAGCTGGACGGGGCACTGGATGTGGGGCATCGGCATCCCGACCAATTCCCAGAATCCCGACGCGGCTTGGTACTTCATCCAATGGATGACCAGCGCGGATGTTGAACCCGTTATCGGCGCATACCATGGCGGCGCGGCGCGCGTATCGACCTGGGACAAAGCCGAGTATGTCGACGCGCTGAACCCGCTCTATGTCGATACAGTCCTGGAAGCCATGCAGACCTCGCGCACGACCGTCGTCTTCCGCGAAGGCTGGAGCGAATACGCGCTGGTCATCGTGGACGCGATCCAGGATATGTATGGCGGTATGGCAGCGGCAGACGCGACCGCCAAAGCCCAGCAGCGCCTGCTGGATATGGAAGGCTAGGCAGTACAAACCCCCACCCCAACACCCTTCCCCCAAAAAATGAGGGAGGGGCTTTAGCCCTATGGATGCGCAGGAATCCCCTTCCCGCGTACCGGGAAAAGGGCTTGGAGACAATTCATGTCCGCCAGCGTCAATCGCGCCGCTTATGTTTTCATCGCGCCGGCTCTGTTGATCCTGGCGGGGACATCGCTGTATCCAGCCATCTACTCCTTCGTTCTCAGCTTCTTCAATTGGAACTGGGGGGTACAGTTTGATTTTATCGGGCTGCGCAATTATAGCGACCTCTTGGGCAGCGCCGAGTTTTGGCAGGTCCTCTACCAGACCTTCCTCTTCGCGGTCGCAGCGACCGGGCTGGAGCTGCTGCTGGGGCTGGGGCTGGCGGTGGTGGTGGATAGGCTGGGCTTCGGCGCGGGCATCATCCGCACCCTGCTGCTGACCCCGCTGATGGTCTCAGGCATCATCGTGGCGCTGATGTCGAAGATTCTGCTGGACCCCATGCTGGGCTTCGTCAACTACCTGCTGGTATCGCTGGGCCTGCCGCCTTCGCCTTTCTTTGGCACGACAGCCACCGCGATGAGCACCATCATCATGGTCGATGCCTGGTGGCAGACGGCATTTGTATTCATCATCGTGCTGGCTGGCTTGCAGAGCCTGGCGCAGGAGCCCATTGAGGCAGCGCGCGTGGACGGGGCGAATAGCCTGCAAATTTTCTTGCGCGTCAAACTGCCGATGCTGCGCGGCGTGCTTTTCACCGTGCTGATCTTCCGCACCATCGATACGCTCAAGGTCTTCGATATCATCTTCGGCACGACTGGCGGCGGGCCCCAAATTGCCACCGAAGTCATGCAGACCTTTGCCTATCGCAAAGCCTTCAGCTTCTTACAAATGAGCGAGGCGATGACGGTCATGGTCATTTTTTCCACCATCGTGCTGCTGATTTGCTTGCTGTATATGCGTCTGGAATCGCGTCTGGAGAAAGCCTAATCGTGGCTGCCCTGCGGCGCGACCAGTTGGAACGGGCGCTGGCTTACTTGATTTCGCTGGCGGCGACCTTGCTGACGGTCTTCCCTATTCTATGGTTGTTGACTGTGTCGTTAAAGTCGCAGCGGGATGCCTTCGCTGTGCCGCCCAAGCTGGTCTTCGAGCCGATTGCCGACCATTTCCTGGGGCTGCTGGATAAGCCTGGTTTTGTGGAGGCTTTCCGCAACTCGGTGATCGTAACCGCACTGGGGGTGGCTATCGCCATCGTCATCGCCATTTTCGCCGCTTACAGCATCCACCGCTTTCGCTTTCGTGGCAAGCAGCTCTTTGGCGTCTGGCTGCTGCTGGCTTACATGCTGCCGGAATTTCTTTTCATCATCCCGCTTTTTGTGCTGTATCAGCGCATCGGCTGGTACGACAGTCACATCGGCTTGGCATTTGCCTATCAGGCGCATTCGCTGCCCTTCGCGGTCTGGTTAATCCGCAGTTTTTTCCGCGAAGTGCCGCTGGAGCTGGACGATGCCTCGCGCATAGACGGCTGCCACCATTTGGGCACATTGCGCCATGTCTATATCCCGATGGCTGCGCCGGGCATCGCGGCGACCGCTATATTGACCGCCATCTGGATTTGGAACGAGCTGACCATCGCCCTGAGTCTGACCTTCAGCGAGGCGCAGACGATCACAGTCGCGGTGGCTTCCTTCCGCGGCTACACTTCCATTAACTGGGGCGGCATGGCGGCGGCTTCTGTCGTGGCGGTGCTGCCGATGCTGCTCTTCGCGGTGGTGGCGCAGAAATACATTGTCAAGGGGCTGACGTTGGGCTCGCTGAAAGGCTAGCTCGCGCAGCCACGAAAAAAGGAACGAGCCATGTCAAGACTCGCCATTCATGGTGGCGCGCCCGCCAAGAGCAAAGCCTTCCCTGCCTGGCCCCAGCACGACGCGCTGGAGCGCGAGGCGCTGCTGGAAGTGCTGGAAAGTGGCAACTGGTGGCGCAGCGAAGGCGATAAAACAGCCGCCTTTGAGCGGGCATTCGCCGACTATCACCAGGCGAAACACGGCATCGCGGTTACGAATGGCACACACGCGATAGAAGTGGCGCTGGCGGCGCTGGATATTCGCCCTGGCGACGAGGTCATCGTGCCCAACGCCACCTTTGTCGCTACAGCCAGCGCGGCGCTTTTTGCCGGCGCTCTGCCCAGGCTGGTGGATGTGCGCGCGGATAGCTTCTGCATCGACCCCGAACTGGCGGAAGCCGCCATCAACGAGCGCAGTAAAGCCATCATCGCCGTGCATTTGGGTGGCTGTCCCGCCGATATGGACGCGCTCCAGTCCATCGCCAGCCAGCATGGCATCGCTCTGCTGGAAGACGCGGCGCATGCGCACGGCAGCGAATGGCGCGGGCGCAAGGTCGGCGCTTTGGGACGTGGCGGCACTTTCAGCTTCCAAGCCAGCAAGACGATGACAGCCGGCGAAGGCGGCATCATCCTCAGCGATGACGATGACTTCGAAGTCATGGCGCGCTCGGCGCATGATTGTGGGCGCTTGCCAGGCGAATGGTTCTACAGCCACTACCATTACGGCTCCAATTACCGCTTGAGCGAATGGCAGGGCGCGGTGCTGCTGGCGCAATTGACGCGTCTGGACGAGCAGACCGCCCGCCGCCATGCCAATGGTCGCTGGCTGGATCGTCAATTGAGCCAGGTCGCCGGCATCAGCCCGCAGCGAATGGACAGCCGCGCCACCCGCAACGGGCATTATGCCTATATTTTCCACTTCAACCCGCGCCAGTTCGCCGGCATCACCCGCCAGCAATTTGAAGCCGCGCTCGAAGCGGAGGGCATCCCCACGCAGCCGCCTTATCCGCCATTGAACAAGCTGGATTTATTTCAAAGCGGCGCTTACAAAAATCGACTGAGCGGCGCGCAGGCAAGAGCCGACCATGCCTTCCTGCGCGGGCATTTTCCCAACTCCCAGCGCGAGTTTGAGCAGACCATCTGGATCACCCAGCGCGCCTTGCTGGGCGACGAGCAGGATATGCAGGAGATCGTCGCGGCGCTACGCAAGATCAGCGAGAATGCCTCGCAATTGACCTAAGCTGGCGCGGCATCCAACGCTTGCAGGCGGTCTTCGCGCGCTTCCAGCCACTGGATAGCGGCCATGGCTGCTGATGTGCCTTGCCCGACCGATGTCGCTACCTGCCGCCAGATCTCGTCCTGGATTTCGCCCGCGGCGAAGACGCCATCGACATTGGTGCGGTAGCGCTGGTCAGTGATGATGTAGCCGTTCTCGTTCAGCGCGATCTGGTCGCCGAAGACGGCGTTGTTGGGGTCGTGCCCGATGAAGATGAAGACGCCTTCGGTCGGCTCTACTGTCTGTTCGCCGGTTTGTGTATTGCGCAGGCGTACCGCATTGACGCCGCTGCCATCGCCCAGGATTTCTTCGACTACGCTATTCCAGGTGAAGCTGATTTTGTCATTGTGGAAGGCGCGCTGCTGCAGTTGGATGCCGGCGCGCAGGGCATCGCGGCGGTGGATGATGTTGACGCTATTGGCGAAGCGCGTCAGGAAGATACCCTCTTCCAGCGCCGAATCGCCGCCACCGACCACGACAATATCCTTGCCGCGGAAGAAGAAGCCATCGCAAGTGCCGCAATAGCTGACGCCCGTGCCAGTGAACTCGACCTCGCCCGCGACGCCCAGCTTGCGCGGGTCTGCGCCGATGGTCACGATAACTGTGTCCGCCAGGTAGTCTTCGCTATAGGTCTTGACGAGGAAAGGCGAGCCGCGGCTGAAATCGACGCTCTCCACCAGGTCAAACTCGACCTGCGCGCCGAAGTTCTCCGCATGTTGCTTCATGCGCTCGACCAGCTCGGGACCGCTCAAACCCTCGGGGAAGCCGGGATAATTCTCGATCTCATGCGTGATAGCGACTTGCCCGCCCAGTTGTTCGCCCGCGATGACGACTGGCGCAAGCTGCGCGCGGGCGGTGTAGAGAGCGGCGGTCAAGCCCGCTGGTCCGCTGCCGATGATGATGACCCGTTCTTTTTTCATTTCCCCCCATCCCCCAGCGCCGGGCGGGTGTGAAGAGCTGTCGCTGCCGGGGATGGGTGGGGGGGGTGTGGCGGTGGGGGGGGGGT
>VXNO01000065.1 GCA_009840575.1 Chloroflexota bacterium
ACAGTGCCGGTGGTCGCCGATCACATGCTGCTAATCCTGGAGTTCGCGGGCGGCGGCATCGGACATATCGAGGGCAACTGGATGGTAACCGATGGTAGCTTTCGCCAGCAGTTTGCGCTGGTGGGCGATGCCGGGCGCATCGACTATGACAGCGCGCCATCGGAGGCTTTGTACTTGTCCCTGCGCGTCGAGACCAAACCTTTCCAACTGCCCGAAGAAGCCATGCATGCCGATGAAGACCCTTACCTGCTGCAGTTGCGGCACTTCCTGGCGGCGCTGAAAGCTGGCAGCCCTTTCGCTATTGATGCCCGCGAGGCATGGCATGCTGTGCAAGTGGCGGAAGCGGCGACCGAGTCGATGCGCACTGGCAAGGCGGTTGCGCTGCCAGGAGGCGCAACATGAGGGTCTTGCTATTGGGCGATGACCGCGCCAAAGCCGATGCCTACCGCCGCGCGGGCAGCCGCTTGCCAGTCGCGCCGCGTTTCCGCTACGAGCCCAGCTTCACCCCGCGCGCCATCAGCCGGGCAATGAAACCATTTCGTGACGCTACCCCGACTGTGGTCTTGATGAGGCAGGTCGGCGTAGATACATTTCGCCAGCTGGCTGAGCAAAATGCGCGCATCCTCTATGACCCGCCCACCTTTGGATTTCCGATCTGCACCTGGAATTTGATTAATATAGTCGAGCGGCTGGGCACCTGGACGCTGCCGATGATGCCGCTGCGGATGATGCCCGTGCTCCAGCGCATCAAAGAGATAGTCAATGCGGGCAGCCTGGGGCAATTGCTGTATCTGAAAGCAACTTATAACGAGCGGCTGCCGAGCGACTCGTCAAGAATTGCGAGCGCCTTGGTTGCGCGCGGCTGCCATGCAATCGATCTGGTGAATTGGCTGCTCGGTGATGATTATGCGGATGTGCAGGTGGTGAGCGGCAAAGGCTTGTCCAATGCTGCGGATATAAGCGAGGACATGGCGATTTTGTCCTTCTTGATGGAGGATAAGTCCTATGCGACCGTCGATATCAGTTGGTCGCTGCCCAGCGCCTATCCCAAGCGGGCTTCCATCACTATCGAGATGGCGGGCACAGGCGGCAACATTCGCTCTGATGCCTTGAAACAGTCCTTGCATTTGTCTAGCGCGGAGCCGAGCCGCGAATTGTATTGGGGCGGCGACATTTACACAGAAGCGCTGCGCATTCTTACCGCTGCCGACGACGCCCCGCCGCCAGTGACGCTGGAAGATCTGGGGCATGCGCAGAACCTGAACGAAGATTTAATCTATGCGACCGTCTCGTAAATTCCGCCCAGGCATGGCAATTGCAGCAAATTATGGCAGTGGTCACTTGGTAAGTGATGCGACCTCGCGATTGTATTCAATGATGTACCACAGCGTCATTCGATAATGATGCTCATCGGTTTTCGAGAAGGACAAGGTTCGGCGCGCGAAACGCCCAAGGCGCTGGCGCAAGCGCAGGAGGCATAGTCAGGCGGCAGTCCCTGCCACAATTGTTTGCAGCTAGAGTTATCGTGGCGACCGATGTAGAACGAAACAACCTGGCGGGTCCGGCGCCACAATCCTTGCAATGGTATTGACGATTGCCGCATTTGTTCCTACCATTGCGAATGATGTTAGCGCTCCCACAATTGGTACATTGATACGTGATCGTCTCTTGTATCACAGGGAGCACTTTCATCTCATATCACTTACCGTGCCACCACTACCTACTTGTTTAATGCTTCTTCATGCAAGGAATACCTATGCGCGCTCTGCCCACAATCGCCATCGCCATGGGCGACCCTGCCGGCATCGGGCCGGAACTCATGGTAAAAGTCCTCGCCGATGCGCGCCTGCATACACGCTGCCGAGCCTTCATCATCGGCGACCTGGCTGTCCTGCGCGAGCAAGCCGCTACCTTGGGCTCCGACCTGCGCTTCCGACCCATCAAGAATCTGGATGCAGCAAGCTTCCAGCCCGGCTGCCTGGATGTGCTAAACCCGCCCGGCTTTGCATTGGGCGCGCGACTGCCGGCGGCTGTGCATCCCCAGTTGGGCGCAGCGGCGGCGCATTATCTGCAACTGGCATACGAGCTGGCTATGCAATCCCGCGCCGACGGGGTGGTCATGGCACCGATGAACAAAGAATCCTTCCGCGCGGCAGGGTATGACTACGCGGATGAACTGGCTTTCCTGGCGGATATTACCGGCTGCCCCGAGCCGTATATCCTGGGCGCTGTGCGAGATATCTGGGCGGTCGCGGTAACCGAACACGTTGCCCTGCGCCAGGTCGCCGATTTCATCACCCGTCCGCGCGTCCGCGACAAGATCAAGGCGCTGGATTCCGTGCTGCGCCGCCTGGGCAAGCGCCAGCCACGCATCGCTTGCGCAGCGCTCAACCCCCATGCCGGCGAAGGTGGTTTGTTCGGCTGCGAGGAGATCGACGCAATCGCGCCCGCCATCGCCGATGCCGCCGAGCTGGGTATCGCCGTCAGCGGTCCCGTGCCAGCCGACATCGTCTTCAAGCGCGCCCTGGGCGGCGAATTTGACGGCGTCGTCTGTATGTATCACGACCAGATGAACATCGCCCGCAAGCTGCAAGCGCGTGGAGATATCGCCACCTTGTGGATGGGCTTGCCGGTCATCGGCGCGACCACCGCCCATGGCACCGCTTTTGATATCGCCGGGCGTGGCATTGCCGACCCCGGTAGCCTGCGCGCCGCTCTGGAGTATGCGATCCGACTGGCATGATGCTGCTAAGCTATCTATGTTATAATCGACCCAAAATCGTAAATGCTTGAAGCGGCCAAGGAATCAAATTGTGAGATTCAAACCGTTTGACAGAATGTGGGATCATATTGAAACCCAGAAGGATCATTCAGATTCAGCGTATTTCTACGCACTTATGTATATGGGTGAAATGCTCACAAAGTTTACAGTCGCAGCAATGGTATCCGCTGTAAACGAAGGACGGGAGCGTCATCAATATCAGTTGAAGCATCCTTTAGTTAGAGCCAATGGGGTAGGTACTTGGAGTCAAATTCTCGACAAAGTGCTTACTGGTGTTCCAGCGCACCATCTGATTGACGATATTAAAGGCGAAGGAAGAGAGGTTTACCAGCTCACTGTGAGAACGAGAGCAGGTGAGTGGCAATATAATAGTGTTTCATCGCTATTTAAATGTTTACACATTCTTGATCCTGACTCCGAACCGCCGCCAAGAAAGATTCAGGGAAAGTCATGGTTCAGTAAGTTCGCTGCATTGCGAAATAGGACTCGAGGTCACGGAGCAATTGCAGCCAGAAAGTCTAGCCAATTGTGTCCACTATTAGACTGTTCAATAAGGATGTTTATTGACAACTTCATCTTGTTTCAGCGTCCTTGGGCATACATGGCTCAAACACAAAAAAGGAAATATCACGTAGCACGGTGGACCGAAGAAGCTCAGGTATTAGACGTGCTAAAGCGAAGGGAAGGCACAGCATATAGTTTTTCTGAAGGTGTTCACATATTGTTCGGTGAACAAATCAGTAAAGAAACTCTCCGCACAGTAGATCTAATCTCGTCAGATATTGATGCAACTGATTTCTTTCTGCCAAATGGCGGTTGGAATGGGAACCAGTATGAGGAAATTTCATACATTTCTGACAGGACAGTCACAAGAGACGCCACAAATTACCAGGTGCCGGTAACCGAACTTCCCCCCAGCGAAACTCAAGGCCTCTCTTCTTTAAGAGAGCTGGGCGAAACTATCTTGAATATTCCCCCGAAACAGCAAGGATACATTCCACGACATGCTCCTGAAAGTAGCTTATATAGCGAAATTGCTGATGACAACCACCACCGAATTATCAGCTTATTCGGAAGAGGAGGTATAGGAAAGACATGGCTTACATTGGAGGTGTTGGACAAGATAGCTAAGGAAGGCGATTTCACCGCAATCTTATGGTTCAGCTCTAGGGATATAGATCTGCAACCCGATGGCGCACGACAAGTGAAGCCTCAAATTTTGACAGAAAAAGATATTGCAAGAGAATTTACTCAGCACATCGGACCATATCTATTGAGTGCCGAATCCCTTAACGAAGCAGATCCTGTAGAATTGCTACGCAAAAACATGTACCAGAGTGACTTGGGAAAAATCCTGTTTGTGTTTGATAATTTTGAGACAGTCAATAGCCCGATTGATTTGTTCAATTGGATCGACCATTACCTACGACCACCCAACAAAGCGTTGATCACAACAAGGTTTCGAGAATTCAGAGGAGATTATCCTGTTGAATTAGCGGGAATGTCATTTGAAGAGTGTAGCCAGCTTATTGATGCGACTGCCCGTCGATTGAAGATAACGCAGCTGGTTTCCAGCGATGATAAGGAAGAATTGTTTGACGCTTCAGATGGGCATCCTTATATCGTTAAAATCTTGTTGGGCGAAATAAGAAAATATGGAAAGGTGGGGAAAGCTGAGAGGTTTCTAGCTAGTCAAGATAATTTGCTCGATACTCTATTTGAAAGAACATATACTCGACTGCCAATGGTAGCCCAACGAGTATTTCTTACCTTGTGCAGTTGGAAATCGCTTGTTGCCGAGACCGCAATTAAAGCTGTTTTGCTTCGTCCAGGAAACGAGATAACGGATGTAATAGAAGCAATAGATGATCTCCACAACAGCTCACTAATTGAAAGAAACGAGTGGGAATCAGATAATGAAGTGTATTGGTCAGTGCCCCTCGCAGCGAGGTTGTTTGGACTAAAGAAGCTCGAAACCAATAGAATGCAGATGGCAATCAAGGACCGACCTTAAGTTCTTGCACTTGTTCGGTTCTACGCAAGAAACAGATGTTAGACAAGGGTTGCAGCCGCGAATACGGAGATTATTTAGGGAAATCGAGAAGCGGGTGTGGCGGGATAGCGCTTCAGTCGAGGAGTTCGAACCCATCATAGAATCAGTAGCTAGGCGATATGCGGACACATGGTTGCTCCTAGCCGATTTGTACAAGAAATTAGATGAAGATAGCAAATTCGAAAGTACATTGAAGCGATACATTGAGTCCTCAGATCTATCTGAAGAAAAACGGGGCGCTTGGGAAAAGCTGGCAAGTTATTATCAAGTGCGAGCCAAGTATGCAGATGAGCTATTTGCGCGCACTCAGCTTGCTCAACTCCCAGACACTGACTACGAAACGATAAGCGATGCTGCCAACCGATTCAACAATATTGTCAGTCAGCAAAGATACATGTTCGAACATGATGAAAAAAGTCATATTATTCAGCCTCTTATCTTGCTTATGGAGAAGAGAGACAGTGAAGCTGACGCTACAGACTTTTCCCGTTTAGGATGGCTATACATGCACAACAATCAACTTAGAGAGGCGGAGTCAGCAGCGCGACGAGGACTGGCGATCGACGAATCTAGTGAATACTGTGCAAGACTACTGAATAGAATTCAGAATAGCAGATAATCCTCAGCCGCCCGGCTCCAGCGAAGTGAAATACTCGCGCACGACATCACGCATGCCCAGCGGCACATAATCGCTTTCCAGCGCGCGGTTGGCCACCTGCTGATACTCGCTGAAGACCGTGTCATAGCTCACGCGGGATTCGCCCAGCGGGTTATCGTCGAATTCGCCTTCCGTCATCGCCGCATCAGCAGGGTCCGTCTCTAGGCGGATTTCATTGTCAGGGTCGCCGCCGATGCCACTGGGGCTGTAGAGCGCTTCGTACTGGATTTCGCGCTCGCCGCTGGACTGGTTGTTGCTCTCCGCGCCTTGGTCTTCGCCGCCGCTGCCAGCGAATGCCTGGTTGCTGGGCTCGCCTTCGCCCGCGCCGCCACCACTGGCGCGACTGTCCTGGTTGCGCTGGCTGGGCGACCCGCTCGATTCAACATTGCGCTGCGCCTGTCGGTTGCCCTGGTTTGCGCCCGGACGGGCTTGGTCGGATTGCTGATTGCCCTCCTGCCCGGAGCGCGGCTGCCCGGATTCGGACGGAGCCGCCTCGTCGGACTGGGCGGCTTCGCTTTGTTGATTGCCTTGCTGGGCTTGCTGCCGGGCGATGGCTTCGGCGGTTTCTTCGGCGCGTTCGGCTTGCTCTTGCAGGGATAGCTGCGCATTTTGCGCGCTCTGGTTTTCTTGCTGCGCTTGCTCGATGGCGTCTTGGGCGGCCTGCTGCTGCTCGCTCAGGTCTTGCCGGCCCTCTTGCAGCGCCTGCGCCATCTCATCCAGCCGCTCTTGCAGCGCCGAGTCCAGTTGCGCCAGTTCATCAGCCGCCTCTTCCAGCGCAGACGCCGCCGCCGCCCGCTCTTCCGCGCTCATCTCGCGGGCATCCTGCGCCAGTTGCTCCAACGCTTCGCTTAATGCCGAGAAGTCATTGCCGGGCTGCTCGTCGCCGCCGGTATCCTCCAGCGGCGGACCAAAGCCCTCAAGCGCCTCCAGCCCGGCTTGCAACGCCGACTGGTCCAGCTCCAGCGTCTCGCCCAGCTCATCGCCGAGCTCGTCCAAGGTCGATTCCAACTGGCTCATGGCGGCGAAGGCTTCTTCCTGGCTGATTTCGCTTTCTTCCAGCCGCTCCAGCGCGATCTCCAGCGCATCCAGCAAGTCCTGGCGGACGATTTCGTCCAGGTCGGGGTCTTTGGCGGCTGCTTCGATCATCTCGCGGGTCTCTTCGCGGGCCGATTCAAGCACCTGCGCCGGCGGCTCGGTCAGCAGCTCCGCGCCCACGATGGCTGGCAGCGCAATCATGCCCAAGACCGCCACAGCCAGCGCCAGCATCGCCAGCAGCTCGCCACGCCGGAAGTCCAGGGCGATGCGCTCGCGCGGGTTGATGGCGCGGGCTTGCGTCAAAGTATCGGCAAGTTGTCGCGCCGCGATATCCGGGTGCGCCCCGATACGCCCCGAAAGCAGCTCAAAGGCGGTCGATACCCGTTCGCCCAGGTTGAACTCCAGGTCAAAATAGCGGGCGCGGGCAGGCAAATCGCGTGGAAATAGCAAGGCGCGCAGCAGATTGCCCACAGCGCCCAGCGCGCATAAGCCCGCCGCAATCAGCGCCACTTGCTCCGCCCCCAGCCCCAGCCGCCAATAACCCGCCGCGCCGATAACCAGACTCAACAGCAGCGCCAAAATCAGCGAACGCGGCAGGCTGCGCGAAAGCGCGCGCCACTCATGACGCTGCTCCCAGCGGTCAATGATCTGTTCCAACTCGGCCCGGTGATTTGATGGCATGAGGCTAGTGTATCATAAGGGCAGCGGGGATACAGAGCTTTGGTGTAGCGAGGCGACGAACTCGCCCGTATCAACTGAGAGAGCTGTGCCAAAAGGAGCATCATGAGCAACACTTATCTCGTAACCGGCGGCGCTGGTTTCATCGGCTCGCACATCGCCGCAAGCCTGCTGCGCGACGGGCAGAAAGTGCGCGTCATCGACAACCTGCTGACGGGCTCGCGCAAGAATCTGGACTATCTGCAAGCGCTGGGCGGCGACCTGCAACTGACGATTGGCGATATCAACGATGGCGATTTGCTGCGGCGGCTCATGCGCGGCGTCGACTTTGTGCTGCACCAAGCCGCCCTGCCCTCCGTGCCACGCAGCCTGGCTCACCCGCTGGAGACGCATCTGCACTGCCTGACCGGCACCTTGAATGTGCTGGTCGCCGCCCGTGATTGCGGCGTGAAGCGGGTGGTTTATGCGGCCTCGTCATCAGCCTATGGCGACCAGCCCGGCGCTTCCAAAGACGAATCCATGCGCCCCGCCCCCATCTCGCCTTACGGGGTCGCCAAGCTGGCGGGCGAATACTACGCCGCCGCCTTCACACACAGCTTCGGGCTGGAGACAGTGGCGCTGCGCTACTTCAATGTCTTTGGTCCGCGCCAGGACCCGGCTTCGCAATACGCCGCCGTCATCCCCAAGTTCATCACCGCGATGCTGGCGGGCGAGCGACCGCGCATCTATGGCGATGGGACGCAAAGCCGCGATTTCACCTACATCGACAATGTCGCGCGCGGCAATTTGCTGGCTTGCACAGCGGCGAACGCGGCGGGCGAGGTGATTAACCTGGCGACTGGCGGACGCGTCACGCTGAATGACCTGGTCGCGCAGTTAAATGCCCTGCTAGGCACAGACCTGCCACCCCTGCACACCGCCGAACGTCGCGGCGATATCAAGCATTCTCGCGCCGATATCAGCAAAGCGCAAAAGCTGCTGGGCTACGCGCCAGTCGTCGACTTCGCCGAAGGCTTGCGGCGGACTGTGGACTGGTATCGCGGGCAGGCGTGGTCTACCCCACCCCCGGCCCCTCCCCGAAGCATCAGGGAGGGGAGCTAAGCCATGTGGAATCGCGATTCTGTATGGGTTTCGCTGTCTATGCGAACGCTCGGCGAAACCTTCCCCCCAATGCTTTGGGGGGGCGAGGGGGGTAGGTGGCGAAATCAATTTCGCGCAATTGCTTGCATTCGCCGCGCGGCAGGCTACAATAGCGGTTTTCGCGCGGGATGGACGCTATGCCCACTCTCGACTTCAAAGGCAAGCAGCACATCTACGCCCACCACCTGACCGTGCCGCACCGTCCGCTGGTCGTCGACGAGGCGCGCTCGGTCCTGCCCGACACAGACCCCCAAAGCATTGGGGGGAAGCCGGCCGACGAAATCCCTTTCA
>VXNO01000016.1 GCA_009840575.1 Chloroflexota bacterium
ACCCCCGGCCCCTCCCCGACGCATCGGGGAGGGGAGCTAAGGCAGGCGGAATCGTGATTCTGTATGGGTTTCGATGTCTATGCGAATGTCCGGCACGATCTTCCCGACGGTCAGTGTCTACGCGACCTTCCCCCAATGCTTTGGGGGACTGAGGGGGTAGACCCAGCTATGGGGGGCGAGGGGGTTGAAACGAGCTCAGCGTAGGTGTTCGCCGCCGTTGACTTGCAGCAATGCCCCGGTGATATGGTCTTCGCGGCAAAGATAGACAACTGCCCGCGCTACATCGTCGGCTGTGCCGGTCTTTTGCAGCGCGCTGCGCATCCCCACGCGCGCCCAGTCTTCATCGCTGATCTCGCGCCCGGCTGTTTTCATGACCGGTCCCGGCGCGATGGCGTTGACGCGGATGGCGGGTCCCAGTGAAAGCGCGCTCACTTGCGTCAGCATCCACAGCGCCGATTTGCTGATGCCATGATGGGGATACTGCCGCCAGGGACCATTGGCGCCGGCATCACAGATATTGATGATGACACCGCCCGGCAGCGCATTCCGCGCCATCAGCCGCGCCGCCTGCTGCGTGACCAGGAAGGGCGCGCGCAGATTAACCGCCATGGTCATGTCCCAATCCGCCAGCGATACCGCCAGCAGGTCCCGCGCTTGGAAGATAGCGGCGTTGTTGACGACGATATCCAGCCGCCCGAAGCGGTCTTGCAGCGCCGCAAACAGCGACTCGATCTCGGCGGGCTGCGCCAGGTCGGCGCGCACGCTATGGGCGGCCACGCCGCTGGATTTGATTTCACGCTCGGCATCACGCGCCAGCTCTTCGCCCGCGCTGTGATAATGCGCCAGGATGTCCGCGCCTTGCCGCGCCAGTTCGACCGCGATCGCCCGCCCGACACGATGCGCCGCGCCCGTAACCAAAGCCACCTTGCCCCTCAGTTCGATTTGCATGGCGCGCCTCCCGATTAGTCCGCCTGCTCCAGCGCATCCAGGTAGATGCCCATTTCATCATAGGTCATTTCGCCTAATTTCATGTGCCGCGTGATGCCTTCGCCATCAATGACAAAAGTGGTCGGCAGGTTCTGCACGCCATAGTCGCGCTTGACGGCCTGGTTAATATCCAAAGCGACCGGCAGGTTTTCCAAGCCGAGCTCGCCTAAGAAGCCCGCGACTTGCGCGGCTGTTTCGCCCAGGTTGATGGCGAGCAGGGCGGGACCCGCGGGGTCGGCGCTGTGCTCGGCGGCGAATTCCGCCAGGGCGGGCAGCTCGCGCACACAAGGGACGCACCAGGTCGCCCAAAAGTTCAGAAAGAGCGGACGCCCGGCGTAATCGCCCGGCGATACCAGCGTCAAGCCATCCAACAAAGGCAGTTGAAAGTCGGGCGCGGCGAAGTCCAGCACAGTGCGTGGCGGGGCTGGGGCGAAAGTCGGGCTTGGCTCCGCGCCCGGGCGCGCCTCCAGCGCGAGCATCATCAAAGCCACGAGGGTCGCCAGCAGCGGCAGGATTAGCAGTATCAGCAAGCTTGGGGAGGGGCTTTGCTTTGCCATTCGCGCCACCTCATCCTGTTTAGAAGCGCCAGTTCTCGCGCTGCATCATACCAAGCAGATTCACGCAATCGATATTGAAGCCCTTACAAATGGTTGGGATCTTGGTGCCTTGCGGTTTGTATCGCTCTTCGGTTACTACAATGCCGTCAAAAACCCGCGCGCGTGCGATCAAATAAATATCTGCCTTTTCGTTCGTACTTCTGAGGTGCTGTGGGACAGCGTCTCGGAATTTGGAAGAAGCTAATTCAGAGCTAAGGAATACCATCTCTTCAAGAGTTGGGCTTGTAAATAACCTGCGTACACTAGGTTGCTGCGCCCAATAAGAGGCTTGATCTCCATTCTTCTCTCGCTGTAATTCTTGCTTCACCTGGATAATGGAGCTTAGCGCGTCCCTGTCGATGAGATTCTCAAATTCCTGCCATAGGCTAGGAAATAGGCTACGAGGATATTTTTGAAAGAGCTCAATAAAGCTGGATGTATCGACGACATAAGTCACGACCGGGTACCAAATACCAGGTCTTCCAACCTGTCCAGATTCTTTGGCGCGACCGCGAGATAATCCGCAAGCTCTTCTTCATCGATAACATTCTCTTCCAATCGTCTGAAAGCCAGCTCTATGTACTCTTCTCCAAGATAGGCGATCTGGGTTCGAAAATAGTTGCCCCCGCCTGTCGATGCAGGTCTTGTCTCGCTTCTCCAGGTGGCAACGGTTTTTCTATACTCAGGTGATGAGATGAATTGACGATCAAGAATCTTCCGCAGTATGACTTCACGGCTAACGCAGAACATCGCTGACAGTCTTGCCGCCTCAGTTACAGGATCCTCATCTCGAATTAGTATTCGATCAAATGCCTCGTCTGGCACGAGAAAAACGCCAGCAAAGGCATTACAGCGCATTTCAATTCGTGAGTATTCTTCTGGCAGCGGGTTTCGAAACGCGGAATCACTGTCGACGCCACTGGTATGAAAGAGCAAATGCGCCAATTCATGAAACAGCGTAAAAATCTGTCGCGTCTTCGCGTTCGAATTGTTGACATAGATAATAGGAAATTCGTCATCGTAGAGGCTGAAGCCCGAATAATCATCAGTCTTGAAGGCATCTTTGAATACAGTTACGCCAACTTTGAAGAGGGCTGACCGCCAATGCTTAAGCGCTTCTTCCGCAGAGTTCCAATTCAACTGACGCTCTAGTGAAATACCGATGTAGTTGCGCGCTCTCTTGGCAGCGATGCTCAACTCTTCGTCAATATCAAGTTTGATATCGCGAATGATTTGCGCGCGCGGAGGGTTGCGCCCGTCGTTTAACTCCGACAAGCCCACTTGAAACGCGCGCGCCTTATATAGCAGCTTGCGTATAGACGGCGGCACTTCATCAAACTGCTCCGAACCCAGCGTGCGGAAAGTCTCTTCAATGGGCGGCCAATCTGGCGGCTCTGGCAAAAAGAAGACCGCCACTGGCAGCCACAAGTCTTTCGCGAGCTTTTCCAACTGTCGATAAGTCGGTCGTGACTTGCCGCGTTCCCATTCTGCGACCTTTCTGAAGTCCTTGCGCTTTGCAGCCAGCGCTTCCTGGCTGTAGCCCAGCCGCTCCCGCGCCCAGGTAAGCACCTCCGGACTAATTGGCATCCGTTCGACGGGCATGACTCCGTACCCTCATCGTCTACAATCTGACTCTATTCACCTATCGACGACCTGTCAAACCGCCCGCACCCCGTCTACTCAAACACCCAGCCATCCACATCGCGTGACCAGCCGCTGCGCAACTCGCTCGCTGCAAAGAAGTTCGCTACTTCGATCTCGCCATTTTCGCCGCTGTCGCTGCCATGTACGAGGTTGCGCCCGATCTCCAGCCCATAGTCGCCGCGGATGCTGCCGGGCGCTGCTTCGGCTGGCTTGGTCGCGCCGATGGTCATGCGCGCCGCCGACACCGCGTCGCTGCCTTCCAGCGCGATCGCAAGCACTGGCGCTGAGGTGATGTAGTCCACCAGCGCGCCGAAGAAGGGTCGCTCACGGTGCACAGCATAATGCCGCTCAGCCAATTCCCGTGAGATTTGCAGCAGCTTCATGCCGATGATCTTTAAGCCGCGCTGTTCAAATCGTTTGATGATTTCGCCAGCCAGCCCGCGCTGCATGGCGTCGGGTTTGACAAGTATCAGTGTGCGTTCCAAGAGATTGCCTTTCTGCCAGTGTAGATGCTATTGATGCCCGCTTATCATACTGGCGCGCGGGCGGAATGTGTATGCGCAGCCTCGCTAGCATCAATCTGCCAGATCGCCGCAGGCTCTGCTATGATGCGTGGCGCAGGGAAAGGAAATGAATATGAGCGCGGATTTCTGGGCAGACCAGGTTGTCATCGTCACTGGCGGCGCTGGATTTTTAGGGCGGCATGTCGTCGCGGAGCTGCGCGCGCGGGGGGCGGCGCATATCGTCCTTGTGCGCAGCGCGGAATATGACCTGCGCCAGCAAGCCGCGGTCGCGCGCTTGTTTGCCGACCACCCCGCCGCGAGCATGGTCATTCACCTGGCTGCCAATGTCGGTGGCATCGGCATCAACCGCGAACATCCGGGCTTGTTCTTCTATGAAAACCTGATGATGGGCACCCTAGTGCTGGAATACGCCCGACGCGCTGGCGTAGAGAAATTCGTGGGCATCGGCACGATCTGCAGCTACCCCAAGTTCGCGCCCATCCCCTTCCGCGAAGCTGACCTCTGGAATGGCTACCCCGAAGAAACCAACGCCCCTTACGGCTTGGCGAAAAAGATGCTGCTGGTGCAAAGCCAAGCCTACCGCCAGGAATACGGCTACAATGCGATTCACCTGCTGCCGGTCAATTTGTATGGACCGCGCGACAAGTTCGACTTGCGCGCCGCGCATGTCATCCCAGCCGTCATCCGCAAGATGGTCGAAGCGCAAGAAAGCGGCGCTGCCTGCGTGACCCTGTTTGGCGATGGCAGCCCGACGCGCGAGTTCCTCTTCGTGCGCGACGCGGCGCAAGGCATCGTGCTGGCGGCGCAGCGCTACAACGCAGCCGAGCCAGTCAATTTGGGCAGCGCCTACGAGATCAGCATCCGCGACCTGGTAACAATGATCGCCGAAGAAGTCGACTACCGTGGCGAACTGCATTGGGATACCAGCAAGCCCAACGGCCAGCCGCGCCGCAAGCTGGATGTCTCGCGCGCCGAGCGAGATTTCGGCTTCGTGGCCCGCACCGACTTCCGCGCCGGCTTGCGCGAAACCATCGCCTGGTACCGCGCCAACCGCAGCCTGGCGGATAGCTAACGCCAGCGGCGGCAGCCTGAATCGACCCCCAGGCAATCGCATCAAATCTCTATGCCTCTGCGCCTCCGCGGCGAATGGTTTTAATGCGATTGCTTTGGGCGGATTGCGCTATACTCACATAACATTCTGTGATACAGCCGAATAAAGGAGAAACCTCCATGCCCTACCAAGCTGCACAATCACGCTACGATTCCATGCAGTATCGTCGCAGCGGCAGGAGCGGCTTGCTGTTGCCCGCTATTTCGCTGGGAATCTGGTGGAACTTCGGCGGCAATGACCGGCTGGAAAATTCGCGCGCTATGCTGCGCACGGCTTTTGACCTGGGCATCACCCACATCGATATCGCCAACAATTATGGTCCGCCGCCCGGCAGCGCCGAAGATACCTTTGGCACAATTTATCGGCAGGACCTAGCGCCTTACCGTGATGAGCTGATTATCTCCAATAAAGCCGGCTACCGCATGTGGACCGGTCCTTACGGCGAGTGGGGCTCGCGCAAGTACCTTATCGCCAGTTGCGACCAAAGCCTCAAACGCACCGGGCTGGATTATTTCGATATCTTTTACAGCCACCGCCCCGACCCGGATACGCCGCTGGAAGAGACCATGTCGGCGCTGGATTTCATCGTGCGCAGCGGGCGCGCGCTCTACGCCGGCATCTCCAGCTACCGCCCGGAGATGACCCGGCAGGCAGTCGCTATCCTGCGGGAACTGGGCACGCCTTGCTTGATACACCAGCCGCGCTACAACATGTTTGACCACTGGATTGAAGACGGCTTGCTGGATATGCTGGGCGAAGCGGGCGTCGGCTGCATCTGCTTCTCGCCGCTGGATCAAGGCATCCTGAGCAACAAATACATCGACGCCCTGCCCGATGATTCGCGCGCGGTCAAAAACCAGTGGGGCGATAAACTGCTAGACGCCAAGCTCGATAAAGTGCGCGTCTTGAACGAAATCGCCCGGGAACGTAGCCAGACGATGGCGCAACTGGCGCTGGCTTGGACACTGCGCCACCCGCAGATGACATCGGCTTTGATCGGCGCGAGCAAACCGGCGCAAATCAAAGATGCCGTGGGCGCGCTGGATAACCTCGCTTTCAGCGCCGACGAGCTGGCGCAAATCGACGCCATCCTCGCTGGCTAGATGGCGCTGCTGGTCATCGATCTGGGCAGTTCATCGGCGCGGGCGCTACTCTTTGATGACCAGGCGCGCCTGCTGCCGAGCGCTGTTATCAGCCAAGCGCACGAATTCAGCATCGACAATCACGGCCGTTCTACCGCGGATGCCGATGAATTGCGCGCGCTGGTCGAAGCCTGCCTTGACGCGATTTTGCAGCATCCCGCCGCCACCGACATCCGCGCGGTGGGCATGGCTTGCTTCGTCGGCAACTGGCTGGGCATTGATGCCGCCGGGCAGGCTTGCACGCCGCTATTCACCTATGCCGATACGCGCAGCCACGAGCAGGTTTCGCAATTGCAGGAGAAACTGGCGGGGGGCGCAGACGCCTACCATCAAGCGACTGGCTGCCGGCTGCACAGCGCCTACTTGCCCGCACAGTATAACTGGCTCTGCCGGCAGCAACCCGCAGTTGCCGCGCGCATCCAGCGCATCAGCGATTTTGGGGGCTACTTGTATGCGCGCTGGTTCGGGCGCGAAATTCCGGCGAGCTTGTCCGTCGCCAGTTGGACGGGGCTGCTGGATAGCGAAAATTGCCGCTGGCATGTCGACTATGCGCGGGAGCTTTGCGGGGCGGGGCTGCTGGCGAAATTGCCGGCGCTGGCTGATTATGACGAGGCGCACAGCGGCTTGATAGACAACTATGCGCGGCGCTGGCGCTCCCTGCGTGATGCGCCTTTTTTCCTGGCGGTGGGCGATGGCGCGGCAGCCAATGTCGGTTCGGGCGCGGTGGATGCGCGGCATATTGCTCTGACCATCGGCACGACAGCAGCTCTGCGCGCGGTCAAGTCGCTAAGGCGCGTACCGGCTGGCTTGTGGCGCTACCTGGTCTGCGCGGGCATGCCCCTGGTCGGCGGCGCAACCAGCGAAGGCGGCAATGTCTACCAATGGCTGTGGCGCGACCTGCTGCGCGAGGAAGCCGACCTGGACGACCAATTGCTGTCGCGTCCGCCGGCTGCCCATGGCTTGGTCGTGCTGCCGCTGCTGGCGGGGGAGCGCGCGCCCGGCTGGCGAGCCGATGCCAGTGGCACCATTCATGGCTTGCGCCGCGGCACCAGCCGGCTCGACCTGCTGCAAGCACACCTGGAAGCGGTGGCGCTGCGGCTGTCGCTGATTTATGCGCAATTGGCAGCGCCTGGGGCGACTGTGCTGGCGGGCGGCGGCGCGCTGCAAGCATCGCCGGCTTGGGCGCGGATGCTGGCGGACGCCTTTGATTGCGATCTCTCGCTGCTGGCTGAGCGCGAAGTTACGGCGCGCGGCGTTGCGCTATTGATGCGGCGCAGCCTGGATGGCACGGCGCTGGATGCAATTCCGCCACAAATCAGCCGCAACGTGCAGCCAGACGCGCCGCGAGTCGAACTGATGCGCGCTGCAAGAGAACGCCAGTCCGAGCTGTATCGGCGCTTGTATGGCTGAGACACGCGCCGAAGAGCTTACGAAGCCGCCAGTAGCTCGGCATAGCGCGCGATATCTGCGTCCGAGTCGTTGCAACCACAGATCAACAGTGTCAACTGGGCGTCGGCTGGCAGGCGCTCTTTGATGCGCAAAGCCGCGGCCAAGGTGCTGGTCGCCGCCAATTCCGGGCGCAGGTCTTCGCGCTGGATGAACCACTGCTGCGCGGCGATCATCTCCAAATCGCTGACCAGGATCAGGTCTTCCAGATGCGCCTGGCACAGGTCCAGCGCCGTCTGCCCGACGAAGGGTCCGCCTAATGTGGCGGAGAGCGAGCGCGGCACGATATGGACGATCTCCCCCGCCGCCAGCGCCCGCTGCATGGTCGGCGCTTCTATTGGCTCGACGCCCCAGACACGCACAGACGGCTTCTGCGCCTTGACCGCCGCGATGACGCCCGCTATCAGCCCGCCACCGCCGATGCTGACGATGATGTCGGTCAAGCCCGGGCAATCTTGCATGATCTCCAGCGCCACGCTGCCATTGCCGGCGATTTGTTCGCGGTTGTCAAAAGGGTGCAAGGCGCTGCGCCCTGCCGCCGCCAGCTCATCAGCGCGCGCAAAAGCTGCCACGGCATCGGGCAGCAGCTCAACTTTCGCGCCGTAATCTCGCGTGGCTGCGATGGAACCAGCGGGCGCATTTTCTGGCATGCAGATAAGCGCGTCCACGCCCAGCACGCCGCTGCAATAAGCCACCGCCCTGGCGAAGTTGCCACCGCTGACGGCAACGACGCCGCGTCCCAGCGCTGCTTCGCCCAGCGCCAGCATCTGATGAAAAGCGCCGCGCGTCTTGAAGGAGCCGCTGTGCTGGTTCATCTCTAGTTTCAGCGAAACCCGGCAGCCCAGGCGCTGGCTCAAAGCGGGCGAATCGCGTTGGGGCGTGCGGATGGTGTACGCGGCGGCTACTGTGGCGGCGGCGCGGATGTCTTGCAGGCTGGTCATGCGGCAACTCGCGGATTGGCTGGCGGATCCATAGGCATTCTAGCTTGTCTGTAGAATCAAGTAAATCCTGCCCTGTGATCTTAACCTGCCCAGCCTGTATATCGCGGCGAACTGCCGTATAATTGGCGGCTAGTTGTATAGTCCTAGATTATACTGGTACTGTATCCAAGGAGCAAAAGGAC